>NZ_JAFMJZ010000013.1 GCF_017853185.1 Mycolicibacterium sp. | reverse complement strand
GTTCGGCTGAGGCTGGGCTGGAGCTCCGTCTCAGGGCTGCGCGAAGCCCCGGCACTGGGTGGTGAACGGGTCGCACATCACCGGGCCGTTGGTCCAGCCGCCGTAGTAGCCCGGGGTGTTCCAGGTCTGCATCAGCTGACCGTTCCACGGCGCCGGTTGGCAGCCGCTCTGATTGAGCACCCCGACGCAGGGTTTGTCCGCCGACGCGGGCGGTGCGGCCAGCAAGGCCCCGGCCGTGGCAGCGATTGCGATGACGAGTCGAAAGATCATGACCCGACGGTAGAACGGGCCACCGACAGCAATGGCTTCACGCCGGATCGGGCAGCCGCATCACGCGGCAGGCCACCAGCGCCAGATCGGCGGCGATCTCCGACGCCGACACGGTCGGGGTCAGGATGTGGCTCTGGGCAAGGCGCACAATGGTTTCCACCATCACGCGGACATCATCGGGATCCGCCGCCGGCCACTGCTGCCGGACCCAGTCGCCGACCAGTCCGACGGCACTGCCGATGATCGGTTCACCCTGGATGGTGAGCACTGAGAGCAGGGACACGTCGCCGTCGCTGCCGGCGGCGCGGGTGAGGATCGTCTGCAACAGCGGGTTCTCCCGCGCGGCGGTCAGCATGTAGTGCGCCGCGGCGAACACCGCGCCGCCGAGGTCGCCGGGATGCTCGGCCAGCCGGGCCGCCACCACCGCGAAGAACTCCGTGGTCTCACGCGTCACGAGCGCGTGCCCGAGGTCGTCCTTGGTGCCGAACTCGGCGTGCAGACTCTGCCGGCTGATGCCGACCGCCGAGGCGATCGCACCCATCCGGACCGCGGACCAGCCCTTGTCCAGGACCACCTCGCGGGCGGCGTCCAGTGCCAGTTCCCGCAGCCGGGTACGCCCGTAAGCACGGGTTTCGGCGTGGAGATCGGCGACGGCCATGGCGGGCAGTCTAGCCGAAGCCGACAAAAGTAACCGGATGTCGGATTTGCTTGACACTTTTTAATTTTTGTCGGATGCTCGATTCATGACCGCAGCCATGACCCGCGCCGAACGCCCCTACGATCCCGCCGACCTGTCGTCGTCGGAGTTCTGGGCGGCCACCGCCAAGGATCGCGAGAAGGTGTTCGCCGAACTGCGGGCCAACCGGCCCATCTCCTGGCACCGGCCGGTGCAGAACGGGATGTTCGAGGACCCCAACGATGAGGGCTTCTGGGCCGTGGTCCGGCACGCCGACCTCGTCGAGGTCACCCGCCGTCCCGGCGACTTCCTCTCCGGCAAGGGCATCACGTTCGAGTCGATTCCGCCCGAACTGCTCGATGCCGCACAGGGTTTCATCGCGATGGACCCGCCGCGGCACACCAAGATCCGCCGCCTGATGGCGGCCGCCTTCACCCCCAAGCAGCTGGCCCGCATCGACGATCACATCGTCGCCAACTCCCGAACGATCGTCGACGCCGCCATAGAAAAGGGGGCCGGCCGGGGCGAGATCGACTTCGTCACCGAGGTCGCCTCCCTGGTTCCGATGAACAACATCTGCGACATGGTGGGCATCCCCGAGGAGCATCGCCGCACCGTGGCCTACGAGTCGCAGTTCGCCGACGGCTGGCGCGACCCCCGGCTGCTCCAGGGCGCCGACCCGCTGGCCCGGCTGGCCCAGACCATCGTGACGGTGCACGGCATCGCCCATGAGCTCATCGCCGCCCGGCGCAGCAAGCCCGAGAACGACCTGATGACCGCGCTGGTCCAAGCCGAGGTCGACGGCGAGCGGTTCACCGACGAGGACATCTCGTCGATCTTCGCGCTGCTGATCATCGCCGGCAACGACACCACCCGGCAGTCCATCAGCCACGGTATGAAGGCGCTGTCCGACTTCCCCGAACAGCGCGCCTGGCTGATGGAGGACCTCGACGGCCGGCTGCCCTTGGCGGTCGAGGAGATCATCCGCTGGGCCACGCCCATCATGACGTTCCGCCGCACCGCCGCCCACGACACCGAACTGGGCGGCCACCACATCACCGAGGGCGACAAGGTGATCATGTTCTACTCCTCGGCCAACATGGACACCGAGGTGTTCGACCACCCTGAGCAACTGAACCTGTCGCGCTCGCCGAACAAGCATGTCGCCTTCGGCGGCGGCGGCATCCACCACTGCCTGGGCGCGCAATTGGCCCGGCGTCAGATCACCGCGACGTTCCGTGAACTGCTCACCCGACTGCCCGACATCCGCGTGGTCGGTGAGCCGGAGTTGGGCACCGGCAACTTCTTCCATACCGTGGTGTCCATGAAGGCAGAGTTCACCCCGGAGAAGTCCACCGGGGTAAAGCGATGAAGATCGTCGTCGACAAGTCCAAGTGCTCCTCGATCGGGCTGTGCGAGGCCACCGCCCCGGACATCTTCGAGATCGGGCCTGACGGGGCGTTGCACATTCTCATAGAGGACATCCCGGCCGAACGCCGCCGCGACCTCGAGCAGGCCTGCGAGAACTGCCCGACTCAAGCGTTGAGCATCGAGGAATAACGCTGATCGGCCTGCTGGGATTGATCGGGTTCCTCGGGCTGACCGGATTCCGGTGGCCCGCTGACCCGACCCGTCCGGGCGCGTCGATCCGTAAGGCCGGCCTGCTCGGCCTGCTCGGCCTGACGGGTCTGTGGATCGCCGGCGCGGGCGCCTGTGGTGCTTTCGGGGCGTTCAGCCTGTGGAACCACCAGCGGCCCGCGTTCGCCCGGTTGGCCTGGCTGGGATTCCTCGGATTCCTCGGGGTGCCGTTCCTCGCCGGGTGGGCGGTCGGGCTGTTCCATGGGTTGAGGGCGCCGGACTGCGCCGCTCCCTCGGCTTGCCCTTGCTCACCCTCTACGGTCTGGGCAACATCGTCGGCGCCGGCATCTACGTCCTGATCGGTAAGGTCGCGGGACTGGCCGGCTCCAGCACCACACTGTCGTTCATCATCGCGATGGTGACGGCCGGCGTCACCGCACTGTCCTACATGGAACTGTCCGGGCGCTATCCGGTGAGCGCCAGCGTTTCGGTCTACCTGCACAAGGCCTTCGGCAAGCGCTGGCTGTCGGTGGCGATCGGCCTGGCCATGGTCGTCGGCGGGGTGGCCTCCGCCGCCGCGCTGGCGCAGGGATTCGCCGGCTATCTCAACTCGTTCCTCACCGTTCCGACCGGTGTGGCCAGTGTCGGTCTGCTCGTCGCGATCGGGGCGCTGGCGATCAAGGGCATGAGCGAATCAGCCAAGACCGCAGCGCTTTTCACCGGCCTCGAGATATTGGGTTTGGCACTGGTCGTCTGGTTCGGCCGTAGCGCCTTCGCCCGGATGGACATCGCGGGGATGGTCACCGTCGATCCCGCCGTCGGCATCAGCGGCGTGTTCGCGGGCGCGTTCCTGGCGTTCTACGCCTATATCGGCTTCGAAGACATGGTCAACGTCGCCGAGGAGGCCAAGAACCCCAGCAGAACGATGCCGCTGGCGATTCTGTTGTCCCTGGTGCTGTCGGCGGTGTTGTATCTGCTCGTCGTCTCGGTCTCGACCACGCTCGTCGCGCCGGCCGAACTGTCCTCCAGCAGTGCCCCATTGGCTCTGGTCATAGAACGCAGTGGCAACGGAAGCGTCCTGGTGCTCAGCGTCATCGGCATGGTGGCCGCGGTCAACGGAGTCATCGTCCAGATCATCATGGGCTCCCGGATCCTCTACGGACTCGCCCGCGAAGGCTGGATCACCCGGACGCTCGCCACCGTTCACGGCGGTTATCAGACTCCGGTGCGAGCGACACTGCTGGTGCTGTGCGCCATGATCGCGGCCACCCTGCTACTGCCGCTGGTGTCACTGGCGCAGGTCACCAGCTTGCTCATCCTGAGCGTCTTCACCTTGGTGAACGCGTCCCTGATCGTCATCAAGCGACGCGGCGAAGTTCATCAGGGCTATGTCGTGGTCCCGAGCGTGGTCCCCTATCTCGGCGTCGCGCTGTGCGCCGGGACCATCGTCGTTGAGTTGATCGGCTGAGGCGTCAGCCCACTCCGCCGCCGACGAGCAGACCGAGGACCCAGGTGATCCCGGCCGCGCCGTAGCCGATCATCAACTGGCGCAACGCCCTTCGCAGCGGCGGCGCACCGGAGAGCAGACCGACGACGACGCCCGTGCCCAACAGTGTGATGCCCACCAGTACCGCGGCGGTCACCACCGCGGCGGCACCGCTGAGCCCGAACAGGTAGGGCAGCACCGGGATCAGTGCGCCGGTGGCGAAGAACAGGAAACTCGACACCGCCGCACCCAGGCCGGTGCCGATGGCCTCGTGCCGGTCGCCGTCCTCGCCGGGCGTCTGATGTTCGACGTCGCTTTCGACGCGCAGCACCTCGGCGGCGTGGCCGGCGGCCTCCTCGGCGCTCATGCCGCGGGCGCGGTAGACCAGTTCGAGTTCGTTGGCGTCGACGTCGAGTTGGGTCAACGCGGTGGCGACGTTCGGGCTCGGCGCCGAGGCCTCCAGAAGTTCACGCTGCGAGCTCACCGACACGTACTCCCCCGCGCCCATCGACAGCGCTCCGGCCAGCAGCCCGGCCAGCCCGGTCACCAGCACGGTGTGGCTGGCCACCCCGGTGGCGCTGACGCCGAGGATCAGCGCCAGGTTGCTGACGAGTCCGTCGTTGGCGCCGAACACCGCCGCACGGAAGGTGCCGGAGAGCCGGTCGCGGCCGCGGCCGGCCAGCGCCCGGATCACCTCTTCGTGGATCTGCTCATCGGCCACCATCGTCGGGGTGGCGTCGGCGTCGGACTCGTAGGCGGCGCGCGCCTCGAAGCGCTGCACCAGGGCCAGGACGAACACCGACCCGAAATGCCGGGCCAGGAAAGCCAGTGTGCGGGTGCCGAAGTCGGCCCGCATCGGCGTGCCGACCTGATCGCCGAGCAGATTCAGCCAGTGTTGTTCGTGTCGTTCCTCGGCGGCGGCGATCGCCGCCAGGATCTCGCGTTCCTCGCCGTCGTGACGTTGCGCAAGATCCCGGTACACCGCGGCCTCGGCGCGCTCGTTGGCCAGATGCCGACGCCAGCGGCGCAGGTCGGCGGGGCTTGGATTCACCCCGCCAGTCTGCCCTGACACCGCCGGCGTCGTGCACCGCCGGCTTACTGCTGAGGCGGATTGCCCATCGCCGCGTCACGATCCGCGTCGGTGAACTCGTACTTCCGGCTCGCCCGCGCGTACTTCATCTTCTCCGACGTCACCCGGTAGGCCGCCCGGTTGCCCTCGTAGGAGACTCCGGAGACGGTGAGCGCATCGTCGGCGTGCACGCCCATCCGCCGGCCGACCTCGACGGCGTCGATGTTCGCGCCGAGGAAGATGAACTCCCAGCCGTAGACCTCCCGCTGCTGGGTGATCAGCGCCTTGACGGCTTCCCAGGTCCACTTCTCGCTGGCATTCTCGTGACCATCGGTCATGATCAGGCAGATGACCTTGCCCGGGCGCTGGTCCTCGGGCAGTGCGGCGAGCTGCTCCCCCACTTCGGTGATGAAACGGCCGGAGGCATCACGGAGCGCAGTGCGTCCGCGCGGGTCGACGACGAACTCCGGCACCGCGGCGATGTCGGTCGGCGGGTAGAGCACCTCGTACTCGGTGTCGAACTGGGCCAGCGTCACCTCGCACTGCCCGGGTTCGCCGCGCTGCTCGTTGACGAGCTCACGCCAGCCGTCCTCGGTAGCCTCCTTGAGTCTCGCCATCGAGCCGGAACGGTCGAGCAGAGCCGCGATCAGAGTCTTGTTGGAATCGGTCATGGACACCCTTTCGTCGGGCATCCGGAAGGCACCACGAATCAAGGCGGCGTGAAGCCACCTGATGGTGAGAAATGAGCCCCCCGGCTGCAATGCGCGGCCCCTCCCAGAGCCGCTTGAATAGTCTAATTCTACCATGTGATCTGCGGTTATGCCAGGGTGCGATAGGGTCCGGCGACGGCTCGGAGGGGGTCATGACGATGCTTCAGACGCGACTTCAGCGCTGGGAGAGCAAGGCCGAGTGGGCGCTGGCCGGCTGCGCCGCGGTGTTCCTGGTTCTCTACACCGTCGAGGTGCTCGCCGAGCCGCAGGGCCGCACGCTGACGGTGGTGTCCTGGGCGCTGACGCTGCTGTATCTGCCCTTCGTTCTGGACTACCTGGTGCGGCTTTACCTGGCGGAGAAACGCTTTCAGTGGTTCATCCGCCATCCGCTGGATCTTGCGGTGGTGACACTGCCCTTCCTGCAACCGTTGCGCTTCCTGCGACTGGTCGCACTGGTGCGAATCCTGCAGCGCGCCTTCGGCGATGCGATCCGCGGCCGGGTGATCGCCTTCACCGCCTTCGGCGCGCTGCTGCTCGCCTACGTCGCAGCGTTGGCCGAACTGAAAGCCGAGCGCTACGCGCCGGGCGCCCAGATCACCAATTTCGGCGACGCGGTGTGGTGGGCGATCACCACGCTGAGCACGGTCGGCTACGGCGACTTCGTCCCGGTCACCTCGACCGGCCGAATCATCGCCTCGCTGCTGATGATCGGCGGCATCAGCCTCATCGGTGTGGTCACCGCGACCGTGGCCACCTGGATCGTGCGGGAACTGGCCTACGAAGAAGACGTCAAGGAGGCCGCCACCGCCGAACACATCGAGCTTCTGAAGTCCGAGATCCTCCGCCTGGAGGCGATGGTGATGCATCGGGACAACGGACAGCCGACATGAACGCGCCCGTCGGTCACGTCTCCGACACCGCACGCTGGGTCGCGGTGTACCGGGCCGACGAGTCGGCACGGCCGGACGCGCTGTTCCACGATCCGCTGGCCGACCGGCTGGCCGGTCCGCAGGGCCGCGCGATCGTGGCCGCCGCCCCGCGCAGCATCCGCAACGGCTGGTGGATGGTGGCCCGCACCAAGGTGATCGACGATCTGATCGCCGAGGCGGTGCGCCAGGACTGCGACCGGGTGCTCAATCTGGCCGCCGGTCTGGACACCCGGCCCTACCGGCTGGACCTGCCCGCCGAATTGCAGTGGATCGAGGCCGATCTCGGTCCGCTGCTGACCGAGAAGGACCGGCTGCTCGCCGACGAGACGCCGCGCTGCCGGCTGACCCGCACCGCCGTCGACCTCAGCGACCCGAGCGCCCGGGCGGCGTTCCTCGATACGGCGCTCGCCGGGGCGTCGAAGGCATTCGTGCTCACCGAGGGACTGGTGATGTACCTCGACGAGAGTGACGTCGCCGGACTGTCGGAGGCGTTCCACCGGCCCGAGATCGCCTGGTGGACGCTGGATTTCCCGTCCATCGGCTTACTCAAGACGATGAACAACCGCACCGGTGGGCTGTTGCGGAACGCTCCGTTCACGTTTGCCCCGGCCAACGGGGTGGCGTACTTCGAAGAGCTCGGCTGGAACGTCGCCTCGATCGAGTCGGTGTCGCAGGCCGCCCTCCGATTCGACCGGCTGCCGCCGTTGACCCGGCTGCTGGTGCGGCTGCGTCAGCAGGATCCGCGCAATCCCGGCCGGCAGCCATGGAGCGGGATCGCCTGCCTGACACCGGCTTAGCCGGCCTCCCGCCTAATCGGAGGCGGTCTGGTCGACCACGTCGGCGCCATGCGGAACGTAGTTTTCGAGCCGGATGGTCGGTTCACCGTCCCAGCGGTAGGCCATCAGGGTGCCGCCCTTGCCGGCGCTGAAGTCCACGCATGCGGTGTAGGTGGTCCAGTCGTCGATGTGCACCGGGGTGCCCTGCCGCCAGTAGTGCCCGTAGACCAATGGCACGGTGTCGGTGTAGACGTAGGCGCGATCCTCGTCGCTCACCGGGGTGTCCGGCAGTTCCGGGTAGGGATCGCCGGCGGCGTTGGTGAAGTTCCCGTCGAGCACCGCGATCTCGCGCAGTGTCTTGGCGTCGGAATGCCACCACTTGACCCGGGCCCGTCCGCGACGATTGCCGTCCTTGTCGTAGTAGGGCTCGTCGACGTCGATCTCCGGACCCTTGAGCAGGATCTCGACGGCCTCGTAGACCGGGTGCCCCTTGGTGGTGGCGGCCACCAGTTGCTCCATGCCGGTCAGGCGATCGGAGCCCAGGACGTTCATCGACGGCTCATGCCAGCAGGCGTGCACCACCCGCAGCCCGCCGAGGTCGAGCCACAGCGGAATCGTCCAGAACCAGTCGATGTAGTACTTCTGCTGCTCCGCGCTCAACTGCCCGAGGAAAGCCTCGTGCTGATGGATGTGCTTCTCGTTGTGCTCGCGCAGGTTGTTCGCGAAGGCGATCGCGTTGAACTCGTGATTGCCCATCACGATCTCGGCGCTGCCGGCATCGACCATCGCCTTGACGATCTCCAGCACCCGCAACTGCTCCGGGCCACGGTCGACCAGGTCGCCGACGAAGACCGCCGTGCGTTCCGGATGCCGGTAGACCCCGGCCGACTCCTCGTACCCGAGCTCGCCCAGGCGCTCCTGAAGTTTCGACGCGTACCCGTGCACGTCGCCGATGATGTCGAACTTCCTCTTCTGACCCTCTCCCATAAGGTCCCCCTTTCTCTCTCCACCCTGAGCGTAGGTGCAGGCACCGACAGAAATCGGCGGCCTGTCGGCGGCCGGTGATACAACCTTGGGCATGGGGGAAAAGAACATTCATCGTCTGAGGGTCGTCGTCGGAGAACCGTGGAAGGAGGCGCTGCTGTGCGCCATGGCGCCGTACGCGCCGTACCGCGCCTGGGACGCACCGGATGCACTCGAGCCGGGTGACGTCGCCTTCGTCGTGCTCGACACCGAGCCGCAGACCGTGCTGTGCGCGGTGCGGGCCGGTGAGAGCCTCCGGCACGCGATCGCCGCGAACTGCGACGACCACCGCGGGTCCTTGCCGACGGTGGCGCAGATGGAGCAGCAGACCGGGGTCGCACTGGGCGACGCCGACGGGCAGCCGCGCACCTCCGCGGCGGCGCGGGCGCTGCTCCGGTTCGCCGAGGAGTACGACGTCAGCAAGCCCGCCGACCGGACCGGCGACAGCTCCGCCGCCGCGGCGCGGATCCTGCTGCAGTCCGCGGGCCGTTGCGAATGCTGCCGGGAGCTCGTCGTCCTCGACACGACCACCCCGGAGGAAGTCATCATCCACACCGTGACCGCCGAAGACTTCGCCGGACGCACCGACTGGCCGGCCCTGCTCTGCGCGCAGTGCGACGCGGCGATGAAGGCCGGCGGCTTCAGCAGCGTGGTGGACTTCATGTTCTCCCGCGAACCGGCCTGCCCGGCCTGCGGTGCGCATCGCACCAGCACCGTGAGCTACGGCATGCCGACCTATGACTGGGCGATGAACATGCCGACCTGGGTCAGCGGCGGCGGATGCTGCGTCGGCGAGCTCGGCAAATGGCAGTGCGGACAGTGCGGCCACAACTGGGGCGAGCTGGAGCCGTGGTGACCGCCACCGGTTGTTGCGGAACGGCCACAATCCCCGACTGACCGGCCGCGATCAGCGTGTCGGCGTGACACCAGCGGCTAATCTGCCCGACGTGTCTGATCTGGATCGGCGGCGATTCCTGGCCTCGCTGGCCGCTGCCACCGTCGCCGGCGTCGGCCTGGCCCACGCCACCATCGACACCGAGAGCCCGCGCAAGGCCGCCGTACCGACCCTCCCGGTCGCCAACGAGTCGGCGGCCGCTCTGCTACCTCCCCCGCCGGCGACCAGCCGAGTCGCGCTGCCCGGCGACGGCATCCTGCACAACCTGCCCGGTGACGGCGACCTGTTGGCGCTGACCGTCGACGACGGCGTCAGCTCCGATGTGGTGCGGCTCTACACCCAGTTCGCCAAGGACACCGGGATCCGGCTGACCTACTTCGTCAACGGGGTCAACGATTCGTGGACCGACAACCTGGCGCTGCTGCGGCCGCTGGTCGAGTCAGGGCAGATCCAGCTGGCCAACCACACCTGGTCACACCCCGACCTGACGACGATCTCCAGTTCCGAGATCGCCGATCAGCTCACCCGCAACGACCGGTTCCTGGCCAACGCCTACGGCGCGGATGCCAAGCCGTACTTCCGCCCGCCGTACGGCAACCACAACGAGACGGTCCGCAAGGTCGCCGCCGATCTCGGCTACAAGGCGGTGACGCTGTGGAACGGTTCACTCTCGGATTCGACGCTGATCACCGAGGACTACATCAAGCAGATGGCCGACAAGTACTTCCGGCCGCAGTCGATCGTGATCGGGCATCTCAACTACATGCCGGTCACTCACGTCTACGGGACGCTGATCGACATCATCAAGGCCCGCAATCTGCGAACCGTCACCCTCGACGACGTTTTTCTGTAGCCGCGGCCCGCACCGCGGGCTTGGCAGCCGCAGACTTGGCAGCCGCAGACTTGGCACCTTCAGCGGCCTTGCGCGCCGAGCGCTTGACCGCCGCCGCCGGCACCGGGTAGTTCCCGCCGATCGCATTGGCGATCTGCAACTGCGACTGCTCCCCCCACATCCGCAGGCTCGGCACGGCATAGCCGTTCGGGTAGCCCAGCGGCCCCAAGCCCGGCCCCAGCGTCACGTTCTCGATGACGCCGGCCAGGCTCGACTCGACCGTTCCGTCCGCCCCGACCGGACCCAGCAGTCCGTCGACGACGGTGTTCCAGGCCGTCTCGAGGTCACCGGTCGACAATGCGCCGACGGTCTGGGTGACGATGGCGACGGCCGCGTTGATGACCGCCTGGGCGGAGCCGACGACGGTGGTCGCCAGACCCGAGATGATGCCCGGCAGGACGCTGATCACGTTGGTGACGTTGGAGATCAGCACGGAGACCGCGCTGGAGATGGCGGTGACCGTGACGGCGGCCGCATCCTGCAGTTGCACCACCGTGGCGTTGGTCAGGGTGGTGATCGCCCCGGGGATGTCGCCCCCGATCGCCTGCTGGGCGGCGGTGACCACCGCGGCCGGCAGGTTCCACACCGCCTGGCTGAGGATGATCCCGGAGGTGGTCAGCGCATCGACCGTCCCGCCGATGTAGGCCATGCCGTTGAAGCCCAGCTGGCTGACGATCGGCAGCGCGGTGTAGATGAACTCCGGAACGAGGCCCTGATAGGGCTCCCACTGGAAGTCACTGAAGGTGTCGGCGCCGTTGGCGATGTCGTTGTTGACCAGTGCCACGGTGCTGAGCAACTCGGTCAGCGGGCTGTCGAAGGCGGTCAGGGTCACCGGGGCCGGGGTGACGGCTCCGGCGCTCAGCGCCAGTGCGACTCCGGCGATCAACGGGGAACGGACGGCGAATGTCATCTCCATGGGCTCAAACTACGCACTCGCCGGTACCGGTTGTCTAGTGCCTTCCGGCCCTAGATCATCGGCCCGGCCGCATTGTGCCGCGCCCGCCAGTCCTGCAGCACCGGCAGCTGATCCGGGCACATGTACCGGATGGCGCCGATGATGATGTACGCCGTCTCCTCGCCGGTGTAGCCGACGTCGACGATGTCGCCGATCACCGAGTCGATGCTGCCGCCGGCGCGCAGCGGGTGACAGACGTCGTCCTTTCCGACGGCGATGACGCCGGACAGGTTTCGGTAGGCCACGCCGTTGTCGTCGAGGTAGGAGACGTAGTCGATCTGGTCGGCCCGGGCCGGCGGCGCGACGAAGACGGCGAGGGCGAGAAGGGCCGCCGGCACGGCGAACGGTATTGCGCGCATGCCGACGGATACCCCGCCAACGGCCGTCCTACGCGTTGACCCTCGCCGGGGCCACCGGCCGCTGCGGCGCCCCGGTCACCGTGCGCACCAGGCTCCAGCCCACCAGGGCGCCCAGTGCGATCGAGACGATCGCCGCACCGGCGACGCTCATGGTCGACGTGTCGGCCAGGTCCCCGGCGGCATGGCGGCCCAGCGACATGAAGGTCAGCTGCCCGGGCACCAGCGTCCAGAACGCCGCCAGGGTCAGCACGCTGGCCGGCGGCGCACCCTTGATCTGGGAACTCAATACCGCGAACGGGATGGCCACCATCGCGCCGATGAAGCCGGAATGCCCGGTGTTGAGCACATGCCCGGCGAAGGTCTGGGCCAGCGTGGCCACCGCGATGGTGAGCAGCAGCCAGAGGAACGATCTCTTGGGCGCCGAGAGATAGATGTAGAGCCCGACGGCGATCACCACGATCGACGCGTACACCGACCACGGGCCCATCGTCGCGGCCTGCAACTCGGGCGGCACCTCGCCGGCGATCCGGACGCCGAGCACCACGCCGTAGATCAGCAGACCCATCTGAGCGATCCCGTAGACGGTGCGGCTGGCACCGGCAATGATTCTGCCCCCGGCCAATTCGATGCTGCCGATCACCAGCGCCATGCCGGGCAGAGTGGCGATCAGCGCAGGGCTGATCACCCGCAGCAGTCCGTCCTCGGCGACGTCGGCGACGAACCAGGTCGCCAGCAGGGTCACCACCACCGCCGAGAGGGTGGGCAGGATCGGCGTGAGGTTGGGGTAGGGCCGGGCGATCTGCACGAGCAGGCCGACCACCAGGCCGAGGAACAGATGGGCCAGCAGCCCCTTCCACGACGGGTCGATCACCATGCCGAAGCCGACGGTGGTCACCGCGTAGCCCAGCGTGGTGGTCAGCGCGCCGAACCGCGGCGGCATCGTCCGGGCCGCGTGCACCGCGGCGACGGCGTCGGCCGGCGTGATCGCGCCGGCGGCGGCAAGTTCGGCGATCTCCTCGGTCTTGGCGGCCATGTTCATCTGCCCGGAGACCTGGACGAAGCTGTCCATCTCGTACGCGTCGGTGCCGATCTGAATGAACAGAATGGTGGGAAAGGCCGATACCTGCACCGGTTGGGTGGTGTAGCGGGCGGCGATGTCGAGCAGCCGCTGCTCGACCGCCTGGACGGGCTCGGCGGTTTCGATCAGGGCGGCGCCGATCTCACGCAGCATCGCGGCCACCTCGGCCGGGGCATAGCTGTCCGGCGGCGCCAACGCCGGCGGCACCGGCTTGCGCAGTTTGTCGCTGATCGCCGTGATCCAGGAACGCATCCCGCGATGATGCGGTTGCGCGCCCGAGGTTCGGGGCAGCCCGGCCGGTCGGCAGCCGAATTGGTGTGAAGCCGTGACCGGTTAGTGCGTGGTCAGGTCCAGGGCCGGTTCAGCAGCCGGATCGCCATCGAGTGCGCCCGGGTGGCGCAGGAGAAGTAGATGCTGGGCAGCAGCCCGGGAGAGCGCAGCGGGTTGGGCAGGAAGCCGGTGAAGCAGAGCATGTCATCGACGTAGGCGTAGCTGCCGAACCCGTACCCGGCGACCTGCCGGGTGAGGTCGGAGCCGTTGAGGTCCAGGGCCATCCGCACGCCCTTGGCCGGGGTGTCGGCGGAGAGCGGGAAGCGCTGCACGATCAGCAGCCCGTTGCCGTAGATCGGGTGCGGGTTCTCCCCGGACAGCCGGCACAGCGAGGTCTGGTCGCCGAACGGGAACTCCACCGCCAGGCCCTGCCCGGCGCTGGTGGCCGAGACCGCCGGCGGCTGCAGCATGTACTGCTTGACCGACTCCTCGAACTCCTCGGCCGGCCACATGCACGGCTGCTTGCCCTGGTCGAGGAAAACCCCTGCGGTGAAAGCCATGTCGTCCGGTTCGGGCCGCGGACCGTTCTGCGGATGGCCGCTGTGGGCGGGGCGGGCGCCGAACTGCTCGGCGAACACCGGGCCGAGCAGCCGGGCCTCGGCGATCTGCAGCACCGCGGCGGTGCTGATCAGGATCCGCATCCAGGAGGCGATCTCGGGGTGCACCCGCACCAGCGAGCACAGGCTCAGCGTGCGGGTCGCCTCGTCGTAGACCGGGCCGTCCATCGCCGCGCAGCGCATCGGGCCCTCGTTGAGCGCCTCGAGGACCTCGTCGGTGAGGTCGAGATCGGCCAGCATCTCGGTGCGCACGGCGATGGTGTAGCCGGGTTGGCCGTCGGGCCCGGTGTCCTGACCGACCACTTCGATGGTCTGGGCGTTCTGGTCGGCCCACCAGGTGAACCCGGTCGGGGTGCGCACCGACCACTCGTCGTCGACCTGCAGTTGGATGTTGTAGAGCCAGTCGATGGTCTTCGCGCCGAGGTCCATCGGCCGACCGTACCGTCCGTCCGCTCCGTAGACTCACGGCCATGTCGACGACGGTCATCAAGCTCACCGCGGCCGTGGCGGTCGGCGTTCTCACTGCCGGGTGCGGGCACAGCAGCACGAACCAATCCGCCCCGGGGACGGTCACCTCCGTGGTGACCGTGACGCCGACCAACACCGACGTCAACGACAACGGGATCCCGGACAGCGACGACCCGGCCACGGACTGGCCGGGCAAAATGGTGCCGGTCTACGAACCGGCCACCACGCCGGCGGCGATCGCCGGCAAGCAGTTCATGCAGCAGACAACGATGCTCGAGCAGTTCGCCGCCGACATCACCGACACCCTCAAACTGCCCTACGACATCCCGATCAAGGGCAGCCAGTGCGGCGAGGCCCAGCTGTACTGGTCGAGTTCGGACAAGGACGTCGTGCTCTGCTACGAGGACATCCCCCGTCTGCTCGATCAGGCCAGGGAACTCGGTGACGCAGACCCCGCGCCTGCCACCTTCAACGACATGCTGCTGGGCTTCTATCACGAGTCCGGGCACATGATGATCGACCTCTACGACCTGCCGACGGTCGGCCGCGAGGAGGACGACGCCGATCAGGTGTCGGCCTATCTGATGTTGCGGCCCAACGACGACGGCACCGTCGACCGCGACGCCCTCGACGCGATCGGCCAGGGTGCCCGGTCCTTCGGCGCCGACGCCGGCGATGTCGACGACGGCGCGATGTCCGATGTGCACTCGCCCACCAAGGTCCGGATGTACAACCTGGAGTGCTGGACCTACGGCGCCGACCCGGCCTACGGCGCCGGCCTGGTGGCCCAGGGCCTGCTGCCGCAGTACCGTGCCGACGGCTGCGAAGGCGAATACAACCAGTTGCGCGCCGCCTGGGACCGGCTGCTGGAGCCGTATCTGAAATGAGGAACATCGCCGCCGGACTGACGCTGGCCGTTCTGCTCGCCGGGTGCGGGCACAGCAGCCCGCCCCAAAGCGCTTCGAGCACAGTCACTTCCACGTTGACCGCGACGCCGACGAACACCGACGTCAACAACAACGGCACGCCGGACAATGACGACACCGCCGCCGACTTTCCGGGCAAGATGGTGCCGGTCTACCAGCCGGCCACCTCGGCCGAGGCGATCAGGGGCAAGGCGTTCATGGAGGAGAACTCCATGGCCGAGCAGTTCGCCGACGCCATCAACGACACCCTCAAGCTGCCGCACGACATCCGGGTCGTCGGGCAGCAGTGCGATGAGGACAACCTGTGGTTCGACATCGGGGATCAGAGCGTCGCGCTCTGCTACGAGCGGGCGGCGAATCTGCGTGAGTGGGCCGACAGCGTCGAGGGCGCCGATCCCACCACCGTCGCCTTCGACACCATGCTGCTGGGCTACTACCACGAGGTCGGCCACATGGCGATCAACGTCTACGACCTGCCCGCTGTCGGCCGTGAGGAGGACGACGCCGATCAGGTCTCGACCTATCTGATGCTGTGGCCCAACGACGACGGCACCATCGACCGGGACGCCCTCGACGCCGTCGGTTACCGGGCGCAGTACTACCGAGGTTCCTCCGACGACATCGACGACAGCGATCTGTCCGACGAGCACTCGCTGGACAAGGTCCGGATGTACAACCTGGAGTGCTGGACCTACGGCGCCGACCCGGCCTACGGGGCAGGCCTGGTGGCCAAGGGCCTGCTGCCGCAGGACCGGGCCGACGGCTGCGAGGACGAATGGGCCAAGTTGCGCAGCGCCTGGGACCGGCTGCTGGAGCCCTACCTCAAATAGTCGTCCCACCGCCGACGGGTGCCCCTTAGTCTCTAAAGGAGTCCCGGACGGGCAATGAGGAGGACACGTGGCGGAAAGCAAGCCTGTCAAGAAGGCTGCGAAGAAGGCGCCCGCGAAGAAGGCTGCTGTCAAGAAGACGGCTGCCAAGAAGACGGCGCCCGGGAAGGCCGCCCCTAAGAAGGCCCCCAAGGTGCTGCGCGGTGAGGACACCATCACACAGGCCCGCCGGCTGGGCGGTTGGGACTTCGCCACCTGGCGGATGGCCAGCGACGATCCGGTGATGCGCTCGACGATCCTGGGCGTGATGGTGCTGGAGGAAAGCCCGGACTGGGATCGGCTGTGCGAGCGCTACGAGCGGGCCACACGGCTCGCGCCGGTGCTGCGCTCCAAGGTGGTCGAGGGCCCGCTGGATCTGCAGACCCCGCGGGTGGTGGTGGACCCGAACTTCGACCTGTCCTTCCACATGCGCCGGTTCAGCATGCACAAGGGGTCGACGTGGGATGACGTGCTCGCCGTCGCGCGCCGGGCCAGCATGGCCGACTTCGACAAGGACCGGCCGCTGTGGCAGGTGACCCTGCTGGAGGATCTGCCCGACGGCAAGGCGGTGCTGATCCAGAAGCTGCACCATGCGATCGCCGACGGCCAGGGCGCGGTGCAGATTGCTTTGGCGGTGCTCGACTTCACCGAGGAGGGCGCCGATCTCGGCCCGATGCCCGATGCCCCCGAGCCGGTGGTGCTCGACACCAAGGGCTTCCTGCAGGCGGTGCTGCGCAACAACGTCGGCCTGGCGATGCGCACGGCCGAGGACGTCATCCGCGGCATCGGCCCGCTGGCGATGTCGGTGATCAAGGATCCGCTCGGTGCGATCGGCGCGGTGCGGGAGAACATCGAGTCGCTGATCAAGTTCACCAACGTGCCGGGTGGGCCGATGTCGCCGATCATGCAGGGCCGCAGCATCAACTACCACTTCGACACCATCGAGCTGGACTTCGATCAGTTCAAGGCGGCCTCGGCCAAGCGTGAGCGCACGGTCAACGACCTGTTCCTCGCCGCGATCAGCGTGGGCCTGAGCCACTACCACCAGGCGATGGGCCATCCCATCGACAGGCTGCGGATGAACATGCCGATCTCGCTTCGCACCTCGGCCGAGCAGACCAACGCGGTGACCATCGCGCGTTTCGAGATCCCGGTGAGCGAGGACGTCGACAACGTGCTCTCCGCCGCCGCGGAGACGGTGCGGTCCTGGCGGGCCGAGCCGGCCCTGAAGCTGGCCGACTATCTGGCGGAGCTGAGCCGTTTCCTGCCGCCCGACAAGGTGTCCGCGGCCGCGCAGACCTCGGACCTGACCGCCTCCAACGTGCCGGGCATCCCGGTGCCGGTGTGGTTGTCCGGGGCCAGGGTCGAGCGGATGTACCCGCTGGTCGGGACCATCGGCGCGGCGATCAACGTGACGATGCTGACCTACAACGGCACCGCCAGCGTGGGCGTCAGCAGCGACGACGCCGCGGTCGGTGACCGTGATCAGCTGATGGACAGCCTGCGGCACGGCTTCCGGACGGTGATCGGGCCCAAGGTGATCACCGGGGACCCGCTGACCGGGAAGGTGTTGTGAGACTTCGCGTTTGGATTTTCGTCGTCGCGGCGCTGACCGGCCTCCTCACCGGCTGCTCGACGACGCACGCCGCCGACGTCGACTCCCCCGGCCGGGTCGGGGTGGCCGAGTTCGCGAAAGTGATTGCGCAGCCGGGCATTCAGATCGTCGACGTGCGCACCCCGGCGGAGTTCGCCGACGGCCACATCGCCGGCGCGGTGAACATCCCGGTGCAGCAGCCCGACTTCATCGAGCGGGTGGCCCGGCTGGACCCGAAGGCCAGCTACGCGGTGTACTGCCGCAGCGGTCACCGGTCGAAGTCGGCCGTCGCGCAGATGCAGGGTGCCGGCATCACGCACATCTACGAACTGGCCGCCGGGCTCAACGACTGGACTGCCGAGGGGCATCCGATTCAGAAGTGACTCTCTTTCCGGAATTCCGCTATCGCCGGTGATATCGGAATTACGGAAAGAGGACACCGGTTCTCCCCGCCCGAATCTGAACCACTTCTCTTCTCTGAAAAGCGATATCACCGGCGATAGCGCTTTGTGCACAGCCACGCCGCTGCCCGGAAGCGCATCACGCCGGCGCGCGCCATGATGCGGGCATGCCGAACTACACCTATCGCGCCAGTTGGGATGTGCTGAACGGGGAATACTTCGCGCAGTGTCTGGAATTCCCCCTCGACGGAGCGCGGGGGCCAACCGCGCATGAAGCGATCGCCGCCCTGGAGCAGATCGTCGAGGGCCACCTGAAGGAACGTGACGAGTTCGGCCTGAAGCCGCCGAAGTCGATCACCGACCACCACTACAGCGGGACGTTCGTCGTCCGGACCTCAACCATGCTGCATCGCCGGCTCACCGTCGAGGCCGCCGAGCAGGGCGTCTCGATGAATCAGTGGATCGTCGCCAAGCTCTCCGATCGTCCGATCAGGTCGGCGATCGACGAGCTCTTCGCCGATTAGTCCTCACCGTCGCCGTCCGGCCCGTCCATCGCGATGTCGGCCAGGTAATCCTTGGCCGCCTCGGCACGCCCGTCGCGGGCCTGCTGTTCGCGCTCACGCCGGCGTTCCTCGATCGACTTCCAGTGCCCCATCACTCCCCCTCGGCCCGGGCCAGCACCGACAACAGGTTCAGCAGCTCGTGCTCGCTGACGATGCCACGGCGGTAGCAGGCGCGGGCCATATCGCGCAGCACCGGCACGGTGAAGCGGCGCCGGCCGCTCTTGCCGATCCGCAGCGGTTCGATGACCGTGCCGTCGGACTGGGTGAACACCCCGGTGCGCATGGCCCAGTACACCCACTGCGCGGAGCGGCCGAAGAACCGGGCGACCTCACTGGTGCTGTAGTACTTTTCACCGACCTCGGCCGGGTCCGGCAGCTCGCAGTCCCCAGCATCGCAGTCCCCAGCATCGCAGTCCTCGGCTTCGTCGCGAGCCATCGGCTCGCCCGGATGCGTGATTGCGGCGTCGAGCGCGCGCTCGATCTCGGCGTCCAGCGTCGTGATGCCGGCCGCGGAGATCACCGCATAGGACAGTTCGTCGACGATCTTGACCTCTTGGCGCAACGCGAAGTCGATCGGATTGAAGCCGCCGTCGGTGGTGCACGGCTCGAGTTCGCGGCCCATCAGCAGATTCAGCCCGTGCCGCTGCAGCACCAGGCTGAGCCGACGGATGTGCTCCTCGCGGCCGAGGTCGGGCATCGGAAACGGCAGCCAGATATCGGTGCGGGTGGAGATCGCCTGAACCATCGCCGCGATGACGGGCTCGACGCAGGTGAGCAGATCGTGGCTGACCGCCTCCCCGCGGTCGAAGCTGAAGACCTCGCTGATGAACGCACCCTGCTCGGCGGCCTTCTCGGCGAGATCGTCGAGCGCTGCGGTCTCCCGGTCCCCCAGGACGATGACGGCATAACTGGTGTTGACGGAATGCGACATGTAACCCCCCTTTCTGCTCGCCACGGTATCGGCGACCTCTGACAAAAATCGGTCCACGGATTTCTGTCGGTCGGTGCTGGGAGCATGGCGGCATGGGACGGAAACCGAGCGATGACTATGACTACGGCGAGCCGGGCAAGTGGGGCGAGCCGCCCGAGTTGATCGACTTCGTCGAGGGCGGGGATGACGGCGACGATGGGGACGACGAGGACGAGTGACGGCCTCACCACCGCGTTGATGGCTGGCTGAGCGCGACAGCACGACCCCCGGGGATGTCTCTCCTTTCCGTCCCCGGGCGCGGCCGTATCGGCAAGCCAGGACGGCAACCTGGGGTAACCCGAATCAGCCCGGGAGAGCCCCGGCCCACCCGGGCCGGGGCTTGCTCTCACCACAGTTGCGACAACCCGGGTTGAAGGAGATTTCCCATGGTTGACAACCATCAATTTTTGTCTAGTCAAATTGACTATTTTCTGTCTATCTAGATAGACTATTCTTGTGATTGCACCGGCGCCCGCCCGGGAAATCATCCGACAACTCAAACAGGCAGGCTTCACAAAGCGCGACGGACCGGTCAGCACTGACGCGCGGTAGCGACCGTGGGCACATCATCAGCCCCGGCATCCGCAACCAAGTCAACACAGCAATCGACCACTGCCAACGAATGTGCAAGGAGAACCGATGCACACCTACAAGGTGAGCGTGACCCGCGATGGAAAGTGGTGGATGGTCGACGTTCCCGAACTCGACGGCTATGTGAGCGCCGACGGCACGGTGAACGTCGGTAGCTTGACTCAAGCTCGCCGGCTGTCCGAAGTCAGTTCGCAGGCGGTGGATTACATCTGCACAGTGACCGACCAGCGGCGCTCGGAGGTCGCAGTGGACGTCCTGGTAACGGTCGATGGTATCGACGTGACCGCCGAAGCCAAGCGTCTCACCGAGGAGCGGCGCCTAGCGGATCAGCACGCCGCAGCAGCCCGGGATTGCGCCGAGAACCTGGCCCGGGAACTGGCCGCGCACGGAGTTGCCGTGCGGGACGTGGGAGATGTTCTTGGTGTCTCGTTCCAGCGCGCGCAGCAATTGATTTCGCGTTAGGCGCATGCAGGCATCTTCACACCCGCTGCAACTCGAACAGCGGGATCACCCTGCTGGTCTTGGCCTGGTACTCGCCGAAGCCGGGGGCCGCGGCGACGACCTTCGCGAACACCGCGTCGCGTTCGTCGGACGGCAACTCGCGGGCGGTGACGTCGTAGGAGTCGGTGCCGATCTCGATCCGGGCGCCCGGGTTGGCCCGCAGGTTGTAGACCCAGTCCGGGTTGGTGTCGTGGCCGGCCTTGGAGCCGACGATGAAGACCTTGCCGTCGATGCCGAAGTAGGCCAACGGGTTCAGCCGCGGCTGGCCGGACTTGGCCCCGGTGCTGTGCAGCAGGAGCAGGGTGGCGCCCTCGAACGGGCCGCCGACCACGCCCGCATTGGCGCGGAACTCCTCGATGATGCTGTGGTTCCAGGCGTTGACGGAGGCCTTGTCGGTGAAATCGGTCATGTCAGGGACAAGCCCGCCCGACGGCGAGATATTCCCGGATCAGGCCGAGTACACCTGCGCGCCGTCGGAGTAGGTCGCCTGCACGGCGATATCCCGCACCGCGTCGGGATCTTTCTCATGCGCCAGCGGGTCGTCGCCGAGGAAGACGAAGTCGGCGGCCTTGCCGGCTTCGAGTGAGCCGACGAGTCCGTCGGCGTGACACATCCAGGCCGCGTCGATGGTGCTGCCCTTCAACGCCTGGGCCACGGAAACCCGTTCGGCGGCGTTGAGCACCTCTCCCCCGTCGGCCATGGTGCGGGCGGCGGCGGTGGCGATGTAGTTCAGCGGCCCCAGCGGCGAGACCGAGAAATCGCAGTGGAAGCTGGCGCGGATGCCGGCCTTGACCGCCGAGGCGTACCGGTCGAGCAGGTTGGCGCGCTCGGGTCCGAGGATCTCGTCGCGCATCACCTTGCCCCACAGCCGGACGTGGTTCATCAGGAAGCTCGGCGTCACCCCGAGGGAGGCCATCGCCGCGATGTGTTCGTCGTGCAGCAGCGAGGAGTGCTCGGTGCGGTGCCGCTTGGCGGCGTCCCAGGCGGGCAGTTTCGCGGTCGCGGCGAAGGCTGCCATCACCATGTCGACCGCGGCATCGCCGTTGGCGTGACACATGATCGGCCAGCCCGCGGCCACCGTCGCCGCGAAGTGCGTCTCCAACTCGGACTGGGTGAAGTTCGCCTCGCCGCGGGTGTCGCGGCCGAGGTAGTTCTCCCGCATGTAGCCGGTGTAGCCCTGGTTGGATCCGTCGGAGACCCACTTGACGGTCTGCGACCGGAGCCGGTCATCCCCGGAGCCCGGCACGATCCCGGCGGCGGTGAAGTCGGCAAGGTTCAAGCCCCACAACGACATTGAGCCGCGGATCGGGAAGCCTGCCTGGCCGAACACCTGGTGCAGCAGGTCGACCTCCTTGGGGCCGGCGATCGCCCCGGTGGCCGCCTCATGGGTGTAGGTCACGCCCTGCTTGGCCGCCATCTCCGCGATGCCGGTGATGGCCTTGGCGATCACCTCGGGCGTGAGGCTCGGCAGGATCTTCATGAACGGGATCATCGCGGCGGCTTCGGCGACGATGCCGGTGAGCGTGCCGTTGCGCGCGCCGTAGTCACCGCCGGGCGGGTTCGGCGTCGACGCGGTGATGCCGACGGCGGCATACGCCGCGGAGTTGACGTAGAAGAAGTGCTGCGAGGCGTTCATCACCACGATCGGCACGGTCGCCGAGATCTGGTCGAGCAGGTCGAGGGTCAGCGTTGCCTGGTTCGGCAGCAGACTGGGGTCGAAGAGCTGACCGACGACGGCCTGCCCCGCCGGTGCCGTGGCAACGGCGGCCTTCAGCGCGACCAGCACCGCGTCGAGGGTCTTGTTGGTGTACGGCGAGCAGTCCACCCCGTCGAACACCAGCGCCGAGGACACCAGGTGCACATGCGGTTCGACGAAGCCGGGCATGATCACCCCGCCCGTGTGCGCCAGCGTCTTGGTGCCGGGCCCGACGAAGCCCTCCACATCAGCACGGGAGCCGACGGCCAGGATGCGGCCCTTACTGACGGCCATCGCCTCGGCCCGCGGTTGCGAATCGTCAAGGGTGATCAGCGATCCGGTGACGAGCAGCTCCGCCTTTTCGGCGCTCTCCTGCCGCTGCGGCATCGCCGCGCGCTCAGCGGAAGCGACGCCGGAGATGGAGACGCGGGCGGCGTTGGCGGGGTTCGGGGCGCAGCAGTCATTCATAGCGGTCTCTCTCAGTTCAGCGGAATGTCGTTGTCGCTCTTGGATTCCTGGTACTTCTCCGACAGCACGCCATAGCGCGCCTTGATCCGCTTCTCCTGTTGGTGAAGTTCATGACGTAGTGGCTCGTCCTCGGAGTCAACGAGCTCGGGGATCGAGTAGGCCGTCCAGTAGGCGTTGCGGTGCCGATAGCCGCCGGGGTCGAGCCCGAACACCTCTTTCAGGATCCGCAGGTCGTGCGGTATCGCGAAGCTGTCCCGGGAGTCCTGATGGCTGTACAGGTAGTAGTAGTTGTCGAATCCGGCCCAGGTGATCGCCGACATGCACAGCGTGCACGGCTCGTGGGTGCACAGGAAGATCAGGTCCTTGGTATCCGGACGGTCCAGCAGTTCGTAGAACTCGTTGAGGGTGTGCACCTCGCCGTGAAAGAGCGGGTTCGCGGTCTCGTCATTGGTGCCGGCGATCACCAGTGACAAGTCCGACTTCCGCAGGATGGCTGCGCCGAAGACCTTGTTGCCCCCGGCCACACCGTCGGCGGTCAGCGGAAGGATGTCGTGTTCGATCACATCGAGCAGGCGTCCGGCGATGGTCTGTGCGCTCACCTGCGGAAGTATAGGTTCGACCACTGAAGGCGAGGTGAACCATGGATTCGGAGCCGACCGGACCCGAGCCCGGCCAGGGTGCCGCGATGCTGATCATCGGTCAGCCCGTCCGCAGGGGCTGCGAGGACGACTACCTGGCCTGGGAGGACAAGATGCGGGCCGAGGCGTCCCGGTTCCCCGGCTTCTGCGGCGCCGATGTCAGAGCGCCCAGCGATGTCCAGTCCGACTGGGTGATCGTCTACCGGTTCGACTCGGTGGCGCACGCACAGAACTGGCTGAACAGTTCGGCGCGTCAGGATCTGCTCGACGAGGGGGCGGAATTCTTCGACGGCCCCGGCACCAGGCAGGTTCTCTCCCAGGGCAATCAGATCAACGAACCGCTCGTCACCAGCGTGGTGACCAACCGGGTGCCCGACGATCAGGTTGAGGCCTTCCTGGCCTGGCACAGGTCGATGACCGAGGCCGAGGGCCGCTTCCCCGGATTCCGCGGCACGGAGCTGTTCCGGCCCATCGAGGGTGTCCAGGACGAGTGGACGACGGTCTACCGGTTCGACACCGCCGAGCATCTCGATGCCTGGCTGAATTCCGATGACCGCCGGAGACTGCTGGCCGGTTCACCATTCGGCGACTACCGGCTGCACACGATCGACCAGTCGTTCGGCAACTGGTTCGCCTTCGCCGGCGACGCCGGGAAACCGCCGTCGGACTTCAAGACCGCGATCGCCGTGTGGTTCGCCTTGTACCCGACGGTGGTGTTGCTGACCATGCTCACCGCGCCACTGAACCTGCCGTTCTGGTTGGCGATGCTGGTGGGCAACCTGTTGTCGAGCCTCGTGATGAGCTATCTGAGCATGCCCTTTTACGGGACGCGGCTGCTGCGCTGGTGGCTCAATCCGTCCCCGTCGGCGCCACAACCGGCCACCAACATCAAGGGCATCGCCCTGGTGCTGGCGGTCAACTCGCTGTGGGCCCTGATTTTCTACTTCATCACGGTCAGGGTCGGCGTTACCGTGTGATCCATGCCGGCCGACGTCGTCTTCATCAACGGAAAGTTCACCACCCTGGGAGGTCCCGCCGACCATGCCCAGGCGGTCGCGGTCACCGGCGGCCGGTTCAGCGCCGTCGGCACCCGGGCGGAGATCGAGAAGCTCGCCGGGAAGGACACCGAGGTCGTCGATCTCGAGGGACGCCGGGTCGTCCCGGGTCTGATCGACGCGCACTGCCACCCCGTCGAGACACTGTGGATGAAGGACGACTGGGTCGACGCCCGCTTTCCCGACACCGCCTCGGTGGCGACCACGCTGGAGAAACTGGCCGACCGGGCGAAGAAGACCAAGAGCGGTGACTGGATCTTCGTCGCCTGCGTGTCGGCGTCGGAGAACAAGTTCACCGAGAAGCGGCTTCCGTCCAAGGCCGAGCTCGATGCGGCCGCGCCGGACAACCCGGTGATCCTCGGCAACGGCACACACATGGCGATCGTCAACTCGACGGCGCTGACGGTGCTCGGCATCACCAAGGGAACGACCACACTGCCCAAGGGCGGAACCGTGCTGCTCGACGGCGACGGCGAACCCACCGGGGTCATCACCGACGGTTTCGCCGACATCCCCAGTGCGCCGCAACCGGACGAGGTCGCCGGATACGTCGCGAAGGGCATCCCCGAGTTCTGGAACTCCCACGGGTTCACCTCACTGATGGCGATCACCCCGCATCAGGTGGTGCCGGCGGTGCAGGCGGTGGCCGCCACGGTGGCCGAGCCCAACATCCGCTACTCGGTGTCGGTGTGGGCCGCCCCGGACGGCAAGGGATTTCCCACCGACCTCACCGACTTCGAGATGCCCGCCGCCGCGGACCCGGACTACTACCGGTTCGTCGGCCTCAAAGCGTGGATCGACGGCGAGAACGACTGCCGCACCGGCTACATGTACCAGCCCTACCTCGGTCACTTCGACATCGATCCGCCCGGCGGGCGCGGCACCCTGGTCACCCCGCAGGACGACGCCGACGCCTTCGCCGACATGGCGCACAAAAATAACCGGATCGCCATGCTGCACTGTTCCGGTGACGCCGCCGTCGACATCGGCCTGGGCGCCTACGAGCATTCGGTGCAGGCCGGACCCCAACCCGACACCATCCGGCGCATCGAGCATTTCGGCATGTTCCAGATCACCGATTCCCAGCTTCAACGCGCGAAGAAGCTTGTGCCGCATGGCCTTCGAATCTCGGTGCAGCCGATCTGGCTGACCGAACTGGTCAGGGCCGACATCGAGAACATGGGCGAACAGCGGGCCAGGACCGGCTTCAGGTTCAAGACCCTGATCGACGCCGGCCTGGAACCCGCGGCCAGTTCCGACATGACCGGGATCTACCTCGGCAACGTCGAGCCGTTCGTCGCCATGCAGGCGATGGTCACCCGGGGGTCCGACGGCGGGATATTCGAGCCCCACGAAGCGATCTCGGTCGCCGACGCGCTGCGGATGTGGACGCTGTGGCCGGCCCGGGCGATCGGCGAAGGAGCCAACCGGGGCAGCATCGAAGTCGGCAAGCTCGCCGACATGACGGTGCTCACCCATGACCTGTTCGCCGTCGCACCGGAGCATCTCCATACCGTTGCCGCGGCGAAGACCATCGTGGGCGGACGGGTGGTGTACTCCCGCTAGGTCTTGACGATGCTGCGTTGACGCAGGCTGTCGTAGATCGGCGGTGAGCCCACCAGGTAGGCGGCCAGCACCGCCGAGGCGGTGGCGGCCAGCAGCGGCACGATCACCGCGGTCGAGGCCGTCATCTCCAGGACGAGCACCATGCCGGTCATCGGCGCCCGCACGGTGGCACCGAAGAACGCGCCCATTCCGACGACCGCCATCGGAACCGCAAGGGCGGCAATGTCTCCCGGCCACACCAGACCGAGGACGCCGACGAACAGCACACCCCACAGCGCCCCGACGGCCAGCATCGGCGCGAACAGCCCGCCCACCACCGGCGCGGAGTAGGACAGCGGTCCGGCGACGAAGCGTGCCACCAGCAGTGCCCCGACGGTGCCCAGCAGGAGGTGCTGCCCACCGAGGAGCATCTGGGTCAACTCCTCCCCGCCGCCCGCGGCGCGCGGATAGATCACCATCACCAGGCCGATGCCGGCGCCGATGACGGTGGCTTTGGCGACGGTGGGCAGCCGGCGCGACGCGGTCAGCCGTTCGAGGAACAGGAGCACCAGCCGGTTGTAGGTGGCGCCGAGGAGCCCGGTCAGCAATCCGAAGACGACGAACAGCGGTAGCCACACCAGCTGCGGTTCGTCGACGTCCGCCAGTTGGAACTCCGCATGGTCGCCGAGGATCAGCCGGGCGCAGCCGACGGCCATCGCCGCGGCGAACACCGTCGCCAGAACGGTTTTGGCGCGGAACGACCGGGTGACCTCCTCGAGGGTGAACAGCGTTCCGCCGATCGGGGCGTTGAAGGCGACCGCCAGGCCGGCCCCGCCCAGTGCGGTCTGCATCATCCGCACCTCGTCGTCGGGCAGCCGGGCGCGCCGGCCCGCCTCGGCGCCGATCGCCGCGCCCATGTGCACCGTCGGGCCCTCGCGGCCCAGCACCAGTCCGGAGCCGATGGCCAGCAGACCACCGATGAACTTGGCCGGCAGCACCCGGATCGTCGGCGGCTCCACCTCACCGCGGTAGACCGCCTCGACGTGCTGGATGCCGCTGCCGCCTGCCAGCGGCTCCCAGCGCACCACCAGCGCGGCCAGGGTGGCGCCGAGGGCTGCCGCGCCGACCGGGATCAGCCAGCCCGGCCCCGGTAGTTCGCGTGCCCAGTCGACCAGGTCGATGCGCAGCCGGTCGGCGGCCTGCAGCAGCCAGCGGAACGCACCGCCGATGAATCCGATGACCGCGCCGGCGATCGTCGCCGTGATGCAGATGCGCACGATGCCGCGAGTGTCGTCGGCGCCGTCGTTCACCCCACTACGCCAATGTCGGTGTGGGAGAAATCATCCCCTTTGAACAGCAAGGGCTGGCCGCTGATTTTTGCCAGTGCGTACGCGAAGCAGTCTCCGTAGTTGAGGCCCGCGCGGTGTCGGCCCTTGCCATAACGGCGGTAGGCGGAGCGGGCCGCTTCGGCCTGCGACGCATCGACCGCGACCAGGTCGACTCCGGCCCGGTGCAGCCACAGATCGAGTTCCCGTCCCCCGGCCTCGCCGAACCGCGTCTCGATGACGATGGCGGTCTCCAGGTACGACGCGGTCGACATCATCCGGACTGGGTCGGCTTCCACCGCGGCCTCCAAATGTGGCGCCTCGGGCTCGTCGTTCAACATCGCGACTAGGGCAGATGAGTCGATCACCATCAGACGGGCAAGCCGCTCTCGTCGTACCCGAGGATGTGCTCTGCGCATCGCGTGTCGAGCACGGGAAGGCTCGCGCAGCGCCGGCGGATGGCGGCCAGTTCATCACCGAGTGGTACGGCCGCGGTGCGTCCGGTCTCGCGTGCCAGGCGTTCCCGCAATGCGACAACGATCGCCTCGGTCAGCGTCTCGCCGGTCCGGGCAGCGAGTTCCCGGGCGAGCCGATCGGCTTCAGGATCTTTAATACTGAGCGCCACATCCAGATTATATACCAATAGGAATATTATAGATATGCCCAGTTCAACTACAGATTCAGCGAGTACTTCTGATTCAGCTGCCCGCTGCCATCAACCGAGTACCAGCCCCAGTACGGCTCGAAGATGCCGCCGGTCTTGAGGTTTTCATCGTTGAACTCGAACAGATAGAACGGGAAGTTCTTGGTGCCGAAGGCCGGCGACCCGGTGTTGAGAATGCTGTTGATGATGTTCTGGTTGTAGATCTGGGCGTTGGTAGTCGTCGAGTAGGTCGAGGCGCCGCCGACCGACGACGTGGCCCAGCCGGTTTCGCCGATCGTGATCGCCAGGTTGATGCCGGCTTTGTTCAGTGCCCACTGCACCGCGTCGTACTCCGCCCAGAACAGGCTGTGATAGACCACGCCGTTGTCGTTGACCGGATTGCTGCTCGACTGGCCCAGGGCGTAGGCCAGGCTGATGTCGACCGGGTTGTTCTGCAGGTCGATCAGCGGGTAGGGGTCGATCTCAACGGTGCTCTTCAGCGCGCCGAGCAGGGTCGTCAGTCCGTTCAAGCCGCCGGTGTTGAGGGTGGCGTTCGACGGCGGGTAGGAGCCCGTGACCAGCCCCATGGTGAACGAGACCGTCACCGGCGTCGACAGCCCCGCTGCGGCGATCGCGGCCTGCATACTCTGCACGGCCGTGGTGACCGGAGACAGATCGGCGCCGAACGCGGCATCGACCTCGTTGCCGACCACGATCGTCTGGACGATGGAACTGTAGGGCTGCAGAGACGCCACGACGGCGGTGGCGTCGAGTCCGGCCAGCTGTCCGTTCGGGATCTCTACCGTCACAGCGGCATTGGGGATCTGCGCCTGGATCACGCCCAGCGCATTCGTATCGATCGAATACAGCCGGATGCTGGTGATGCCGAGCTGGTTGATCACGCCCACCGCCGAGGGGTAGGACGGGGCCGGGCTGGCGTAGGTGTTGCTGAGATCGACACCAATGGCGTTGGGGACGGGAAACAGTAAGCGCCGCACCAGCATCAGCGCACCCTGGACGAAGTCGACGATCGGCCCACCGGGCAACGCAGCCAGCCAGTTGATGCTGGAGTTCAGCGCCCCGCGCACCGCGGTGGAGATCGCGGTGGCGATGGTGGCCACCGGGCCGGTGAATGTCTTGGCGACCGCGGGGGCGGTGACCGCAGCCACCACGGCCGCCTGGCGGCTGCTGACCGGTGCCGACACCACGGCCGGGGTGCGCACCGGCGCCGCACCGACCGGAACCGCGACCGCGCGCGGGCGCGCGACGGCCGCTGCGGGCCGGACCGGGCCGACGGATCGGGTGGCCGCCGCGGGCCGGGACTTCGATCGCACCGGGGTGCGGGCGGACGGGGCCGAGCGGTGCGCGCGGGGCGTCGCCGCGCTCGCGGTGGGCGACGAGGTGTCGGGGGTGTCGGCGCCGGCGACGGCCGGGGCCGCCAGCGACAGCCCGGCGGACAGACACGCGGCGGCCACTGCCGCACCGATCCTGGTCCCACTCATCAGCATCGTCATCGGTGGTCTCCCATTCGCCGGGCGCTGCAGCACCGCTTTGGAAGCTACCCCTTGAGGGCCGTTTGAAACATGGCCGGTTCTGACATGATCGCGACGTGAGCTTCCCGGCACGCCTGCACGTGCTGCTGGCCCGCGACAGTCCCGCGGCCGTGGTGATCCGGCGCGGCCCCTCCGACCGGGTCGCCACCATCGGCTGGGATCGCAGGACCGACACCTTCACCGACGGTCAGTGGCTGCACGGCCGGATCTACGAACGCCGCGGCGACCTGTCCCCCGACGGTAAGCACCTGATCTACTTCGCCCTCAACGGGCACTTCGACTCCGAGGTCGGTGGTTCCTGGACCGCGGTCTCCCGAGCGCCGTGGCTGCATGCGGTGACGCTGCTGGGCAAGGGCGACGGCTGGCACGGCGGCGGGCTGTTCACCGGAAACCGGCACTACTGGCTCAACGACGGCTCCGGGCACCGCGTGATCCGGGAGTCCACCGAGATCCGGCGCAACCGCGAGTACACACTGGAGCGCCCCTTCGGCGGCGAGTGCCCCGGCGTCTACTACCCGCGGCTGATCCGAGACGGCTGGATTCTCAAGGAGCGCCGCGAGATCGGCCGGATGGAGTCGCTGACGGTATTCGACAAGACCGTCGGGAACGGTTGGCTGTTGCGCAAGCTGGCCCACGAACAGGTCAACGCCCCCGAGGGCAAGGGCTGCTACTGGGACGAGCACCTGCTCATACACCCGCAGCGCGCCGTGACGATCGTCGAACCGGACTGGGAGTGGGCGGAGGTCGACGGGGACCGGTTGGTGTTCGCCAGTCTCGGGTGTCTGTTCTCGGTGGCGCCGCCCGGGCCGGACGCCGACGCGCTGGCGGAGCCGACGTTGTTACGCGATTTCAACGCCATGACGTTCGAGGAGCGGGTCGCGCCGTACCGGTAGGGCGCCGGCGGAAAAGTCAGCACCCGCGGCCCGAGGATCCGCGCGTTTCAGCTCGTGTGGACCGATGAGCGCCGCCACTGGCCGTGGGACCCCGGCTGGAGCCATGGGCGCCGCCGTCAACCGGTATTCGGTGCCCGTGCACCAATATGAGCACTTCAGAGGCGTCGCACAAGTGCTACAGTCGGGATATGAGCAGTGAAATCTCCCAGCGGGAGCTGCGGAACAACAGCGGCGACATCATGCGCCGTCTGGACGAAGGTGAAGCGTTCGTCGTGACCCGCAACGGCGTTCCGGTCGGCGAGCTGGTCCCGTTGCGTCGCCGGCGCGTGGTGAACGGGCCGGCATTGGCGGCCGCCTTCCACGGTGCCCCGCGGATCAACTCCGCGCAGTTACGCGAGGACCTCGACCGGTGCGTGGATCAGGACATCGAGCCACGTGGCTGAGACGAAACAGGGATTGCTCGACACTTCCGTCGTGATCGACCTCGACGTCATCGAACCGGGCACCTTGCCCGAAGAAGCCTGCATCAGCGCCGTGACCATGGCCGAACTTTCCGCCGGTCCTCACGCAACCGATGATCCCGCTGAACGGGCTCGGCGCCAGGACCGACTGCAGCAGCTGGAGTCGTGGGTCGAGCCCGTTCCGTTCGACGGAGACTGCGCGAGAGCGTACGGGCGGATCTACGCCGCTGTTCGAGCCGCCGGACGCCAGCCCCGTCGGCGTGCGGCGGATCTGCTCATCGCCGCGACCGCGCTGGCTGCGGGAGTTCCCCTATATACGAGGAATGCCAACGACTTTCAGGGCCTCGAGCAGATCCTGCGGATCATCGCCATCTGACCCGTTGTCGCTACGAGGCCAGCAGAAGGACAGTCGCCTCCCCGCCGATCAGGCCTTCATCTCATACGCGCCGCTGTACCCGAGAACCTCGGAGACGAAAGCGTTCTCCGCGGCAGCGTCGATCACGGGTTTACGCACCAACGTCAACGCCGCCGCACTCTGCGCGTCAGTGGCCGAGGCCTGCCCGTGCAACTCGACCGCATAGCCGGCCATGTCGCCGACGAACACCGCGAGCATCCGGTCGAGGTGCGCCTCGGTGAGGTCAGAGATATCGCTGACCGAGCCGGGCCGGGTCTCACCGTCATCGAGTGCCAGCGCTGCGGACTCCAGGATCAGCTGCGCGTAGACGATCTGGGTGAACAGCTGCCCGAGCACCTGCAGATAGTCCAGGTCCTTCTGCTGGGCCTCGGTGGGCGGGGCGGTGAGCACCAGTTGGGTGAAGGCGTCGATCTGCTCGCGGAACACCGCCACGTTGGGCAGGTGCGCGAACCGGTCGAAAGCCGGCCGCCAATCGCTGAATCCGATGCCGCCCAACCCTTTTGCCGCACCCTGGTGGAACAGGTACGCGTCGTCGGCGGCGTCCTGGCGCACCGGGATCGGCGGGTAGTCCGCCGCTGCACCGTGGGCCGCACCGAGGTAGCGCGGCATGAACTTGAGCACCAGGGCGATGTTGACGTGCACGGTGCCCTCGAGTTTGGGCAGCGCGCGGATGTCGGAGGCCGCCCGGCTGAAGTAGGTGTCGCGCTCGAAGCCGCGGGCGGCGATCACGTCCCAGAGCAGGTCGATCACCCGCTCCCCCTCGCTGGTCACCTTGGCCTTGGTGATCGGGTTGAACAGCAGGAACCGGCGGTCGTCCTCGCTGGCGCTGCGGAAGTAGTCGGTGGATCGGGCGGCGAACATCTTCATCGCGATCAGCCGGGCGTAGGCGTCGGCCAGCATGCGCCGCACGTGCGGGAAGTCGGTGACCCGGTTGCCGTAGAGGATCCGGTTGTGCGCGTGGGTGACCGCCTCGTAGAAGGAGTGCTCGCAGATGCCGATGCTGGCCCAGCCGAGGTTGACCTTGCCGACGTTGACGGTGCCCAGCGCGGCGTCGAAGGCCGGCTTGCCGACGTGCAGGATGTCGGTGTCGCCGACGGGATAGTCGTGCAGTTCGAAGGCGGCGACGAACATCTGTCCGGCGACGACGTTCTTGAGCAGTTCGTAGCCCGGATGGCTGGGGTCGACGAGGAAGAACACGTGCTCGCCGGGATGCTGCGGGTCGTCGTCGGCGAACTTGCCGTACACCGAGAGCCGCCCGGCGGCGTTGCCGTTACCGATGTACCACTTGCCGCCGTTGGCGGTGAAGCCGCCGCCGGGGTTGCGACGCAGGATCATGTCGGAGGAGTAGATGTCGGCGCCGTGCTCACGCTCGGAGAGTCCGAAGCCGAAGATGTGCCCGTCGTCGAGCAGGCCGGCGACCTCCTTGCGCGCAGTCTCGTTGTCGCTCAACCAGACCGGGCCCAGGCCGAGCACGGACACCTGCCAGGCGTACCAGTGCGCCAGCGAGTAGAAGCCGAGTACCTCATTGAGTTCGTTGATGCGCGCCAGGTCCCAGCGGGCATCGGGTGCGCCGGTCTGGACGCCCACCTCGGCCGGGGTGCCGAAGGTGGCGAAGATCTTCTCCTCGGCCACCAGCTTCAGGAAGTCCGTGTACCACTGGCCGGAGTAGTACTCCTCCTTGTTGCGGGCCAGTCCCTTGGTTTCGAAGAAGTCGACCAGGGCGAGAAGCTTCTCGCGGGTGGGCTCGTCGAAGGAGGTGGGGTCATAGGTCGCGGGATTGAACAGCAGGGGCATGGGTTCAGGGTATTCGGAAGTCCGCCGCCGGTGATAGCATCAATATACGCATCAAATGATGCTTATGGAGGTGCAGTATGCGGACCACCGTCACCATCGATGACGAACTACTCGCCAAGGCCGCCGAGCTCACCGGCGTGCATGAAAACACCGCCCTACTGCGCCGGGGCCTGGAAACACTCATCCGCGTGGAGAGCGCCCGGCGGCTCGCCGCTTTGGGCGGCACCGACACGACCGCTGCAGCAGCCCCGCGCCGGCGATGATCCTGGTCGACACCGCGATCTGGATCGACCATCTGCACAAGGCTGACCCTCAACTCGTCGAACTGCTCGGTCTGGACGAAATAGGCTGCCAGCCGCTGATCATGCAGGAGATCGCACTCGGTTCACTGCGGCAGCGCGAGGCCGTGCTCGAACTGATCGCCAAGCTCTACCAGTTCCCGGCGATCAGTCACCACGAGATCCTGCACCTCGCCAACCGACACCGGCTCTGGGGCAAAGGGTTGAGCGCGATCGACGTGCATCTGATGGCCGCGGTCGCCGTGACTCCCGGTTCATCGCTGTGGACTCGGGACAAGCGGTTGATATCCGCCTGCTCTGATCTCGGCATCTCAATGTTCGACAGTCCATGATCCCGATGGCACTATCGCCGTCGGCAGCCCTAGGGCAACACGGTATGCATCAGCATCACGTTGTAGGCCGACCACAGCGAGAGGTTGTAGTACACGTCCTTGCCCGTTGACCACGGATGCATGAACGGCCCGTACACCCCGCCGGGGAACTGCCACGACGACACCAGCATCTGCTCGGGACCCCACGGTCCCTGCGGGGCCGGTGCGGTGCGCATCACGACGTCGTTGGAGCGGTTGGTGTACATCACCAGGTACTGCTTGAGGTAGGTGTTGAACTGCGCCGACATCTCACTGACCGGGCCCGGGATCACCGGAGTGGCCGCCGCCGGGTTGCCCGGCACCCAGGAGTTGGTGTCGGAATTCCAGTACTCGTACTTGGTCAGGTCCGGCACCAGCGCCGGGGCCACCCGGGCCACGTACGCCGAACCGCTTCGCCCACTTGGGGTTCCGTAGGAATACAGGTACAGATCCCCCGGACCGGGCCGCAGGAACGCACCCATCTGGAAGTTCTGGTTGCCGGCTTCGGGCTTGCGGATGGTGCCGGGGTACACACCCCAGCTCTCGCCGTTGTCGGAGGACACCGCCAGCGCCGAGTAGTTGGTGGTCCACTGGCCGTCGTTGTCCCAGGTCTTGATCGACATGAAGTTCATGAACTGCTTGCCGCCGTAGCCCACGCCGGCGGTCGGGATGATGCCGGTCTCCTCCGGCGCGGCGTTGATGCTGTTGACGATCTGCTTGGCGATGCCGGGACGCCAGATCGGCGAGCCGGAGTAGCGGTTGCCCATGGCGGCGTCACCCACGGCGACGGTGTTGGCCAGGGTCCGGTCGGAGCTGCGCATCAGCACGTTGTAGCGCCATTGCTTGCCCGGGATCTGGCAGAAGCCCTTGGTGTCGCCGAAGGCCATCAGCACCTGGTCGTTGGCCGGATCGCCGTTGTCCCACATGATGCCGAGATCGGTGCCGGTGACGGCCAGGTTCTGAATGGTCTTGTTGGGGCTGTCCGGTCCGGTGACCCAGCCGACGACCGAGGTGCCCGGCGCGACACCGGCCGGGGCCGGCGCGGCGGCCACCGCCGGCGCCGGAATGGGTTGGGCGGCAACGGGAGCCGGCACGGTGGCGTTGGGCGCAGGCACCGGAACGACAGCAGCCTGCTTCTGCGTCTGCGCCGACGGGGCCTGAGCCGAGGGAGTCAGCGCCCGCGCCAGCATCTGGCCGATATTGGGCAGCGGCGCTTTGTCATTGGCGCCGGTGGGCTTGTGTCCGGTCGGCCGGCCGAAGGCGAACTTGCCCGGGTTGGGGATCTCGACGTTCTGATTCGGCAGTGGCTGCGCCTCGGCGGCGTATCCCTCGCACCCCTCGGCGGAGGCCGGCGGTGCGGTCAGCCCCGCGCACAGCACGGGCACCAGCACGCAGGCCAACCACGACAACGGCTTCGGGGACATGACAGGGACGTTAGGGGCGGGCCTGGCCGATATGGCCGGCGCGAGGTGAATGGGTACGGGTTCGTGACCGTGTCGAGATGGGCGGGCCGTACCTCAGAACTCGTCGACGATGTCCAGTCGCATGAACTCCGGCGCGTTGACCACGCGGCGCAACGCGAACCGGATCGGCGCCGGCATGTCGGTGGCCTCCTCGTCGCGATAGACCCGCGGGTTGGCCAGTCGGTAGCGACGACCCCGGCTCTCCAGGTCGCAGCCGCCGGCGGCGGTGACATTGCGCACCCAGTCCGACTCCGGGCCGTAGGTCAGAGCGATGACGAAATCGTCGCCGCGCCGGAACGCCCACAGCGGGGTGCGGAACACCCGCCCCGATTTGCGTCCTCTATGGACGACAACCGCCCAACCGGGTGCCCGTCCGGCGATGAGCCGGGTGGCTTTGTTGAGTCCGGCCTTGTTGAACTTGGCGACCCATCTCGGTGCAGGCATGGCGTGATTCCTTCCGCGTCGGCGCGCATTTCGTACAGGTACACGTTCGTGACCGTGACGAGACACCGACAACACTAGTGTCCAGCGGATGCTCCCCCGAATCATGTTGATGTGCGCCTTCTTTGGCATGGCCGCAACGAACGCCGTCGCTCCGGCTTCCGCGAATCCCGATCCATGCCCGGACGTCGAGGTGATCTTCGCGCGCGGCACCGGCGAGCCGGCCGGCCTGGGCGTGGTCGGCCAGGCGTTCGTCGGCGCCCTGGCCGAGAAACTCGGTGGGCGCACCCTGAACTCCTACGCGGTGAACTATCCGGCCGACTTCGACTTCCTGGCCGCCGACATCGGCGCCGATGACGCGGCCGCGCGGATCGTCGCGATGTCGAGCCGATGCCAGAACACCAAACTGGTGCTCGGCGGCTACTCGCAGGGCGCGGCCGTCATCGACATGCTCGCCAATGTCGGGCCGCTGGGCCAGAAGATCGGCGGCATCGGATCGGCTCCCCCGCTGGCGGCTCCGTTCGCCGACAAGGTCAGCGCGGTCGCGGTGTTCGGCAATCCCGCCGACCGCTTCGGCACCCCGCTGTCGACGACGGGAGCCTTCGCCGGCAGGGCGATCGACCTGTGCAACGCCGCCGACCCGATCTGCTCGCAACAGGGCGACACCATGAAAGCGCACGAGGAGTATCAGTTCGCGCCGTCTGATCAGGTGGCCGCGGACTTCGTGGCGGCGCGGCTGTAGGCCTGCCCTACAGCACGAAGATGGACTGCGCCGGGTCCAGTGAACTCTGCGAGAGATTCGCCAGCAGCCCGGTGTAGCCCGGCAGCTGCGGGTTCTGGTCGTAGTACAGATTGCCCGTCGAGCGTTCGTAGACGAACTGACTCTGACCCGGGGTGCAGAAGAACGAGGCCCGGTCGACGAAGTCGACCGAGGAACTCGTCGCCCCCAGCGCGGTCTTGTCGATGCCGATGATGTCGCCCTGGCTTCCGTCGGCCTGGACCAGCGGCGGCGTCCACGCGTTGCGGAAGACGGAGTTCAGCACGAAGGTGTCGGTGGCCGCCGTCCCGGGAAGCGTCCCCTGGGTGACCTTGACCCGAGGCCCGGTGCCAACGGGCGCAACCGAACTCGAGTAGCGCCACACCCCGCCGGGGATCACGCTCGCGCTGGCGCCGTCGCCGGAACCCCAGACGTAGAGGTCCAGCGACACCGAGGTGGGGATGTTGGTGAACTGGCCGGCCGCCTCGTCGTTGGGGTAGGTGAAGAATCCGTACACCCCGTTCGCGTCGGGGGCGAAACCGTCGAGCACCGCGGCGGTGCGCAACGCGATCGCATACGGCGTCGACGCCGGCCCGGTCACGCTGTAGCGCCAGAAGTCGAAGTTGTCCTGACTGGTGCCCGACAGCTGGGTTCCGTTGTAGGGAAGGGACGCGACGAAGTTCTGATACGAGGTGGGCACCCATCCGGTGACGTTCATGCCGATGTTCGACGCCGGCTCGTTGGACTGCTGCGCCCACACCTTGTCCGGCCCGATGATGCGGCTCACCGTAGACGGCGGCTGCGGGTCCCACGGGTTGGTGCCACTCCACACCAGGTTGCCGTAGGCCGCACCGGCGGCGTTGAGTTGGCTCACCACGGTGTCGAAATCCTTGAAGCCGTAGGTCTGTTGGTCCACCGCGCCGGTCCAGCCGGACCCGTTGATGGTGAACTTCATCTGCACCGGCAATGACCACTCGTCGATGTAGGAGGTGTCGATGGTGTACTCGTTGCCGCCGCCGGCGGCCGGGTAGAGGTTGTATTCGATGAAGCTGTAGTTGGCGAACGCGTCCCCGGTCGGGGTTCCCGGCGGGTAGAACGGGTCGACCCCGCTCGTCGGGGTGATCGGCAGGGTGAACCCGTTCGTCCCCTCGACGATGTAGATCCGGTTCCCGGGCGATCCGGCCGGGCCGTTGTTCAGCGCCAGCGTCACCGGCGCCGACGAACCCGCCGCGATCGACACCCCCGACCCGGCGGGGATGCTGTAGTCACCGGTGTTGGGCAGGTTGTACACCCAGATGGTCTGCTGCGAACTGTTGTGCAGGGTGATCGTCGGGGCGGTCGGTCCCGCCGCCGGCGCCTCGATGATCGGA
>NZ_JAFMJZ010000012.1 GCF_017853185.1 Mycolicibacterium sp. | reverse complement strand
AGAGCTCACCGAACAACACCTCAAGGCGCGGGACGGGCGGAGCGACCGTGGACATACCGACATCATCGCAACGGGGTCCGACAAGTTTCGGGGGTCAGGGCTAAACGCCGGCGCGGCCCCCGCGCAGATAGACCGTCGTGGTGTGGGTGAAGAACTCCCGCGCCGCGCTGCCCTGCTCCTTGGGGCCGAGGCCGCTCTTCTTGGCGCCGCCGAACGGCACATGCGGGTCGGCGCCGGCGGACTCCGAATTGATATGCAGCACACCGACGTCGATGTGCTCCATCGCCTGCAGGGTGCGGGTGAGGTCCTGGGTGAACACCGCGGCAGACAATCCGAACTCGCTGTCATTGGCCAGTGCGAAGGCCTCCTCGGCATCGGCTGCGCGCCGCACCGCGAGCACCGGACCGAAGAGTTCCTCGGTCCAGACGTCTGCCGGGCCCGAGAGTTCGACGATCGTGGGCGCGACGAAGTAGCCCTGCGACAGCGGCCCGTCGCTGTAACGTCCGCCGCCGGCCAGCACGGTGGCACCCTGGGCTTTGGCAGTGTCGATGCCGCCGACGATGCTGTCCTGCGCCGAACCGCTGACGACCGGACCCATCTCGGTGGCGTCGACGGTCGGATCGCCCACCGTCAGCGCATCTGCCCGTGCGGTCAGCGCCGTCAGGAAGCGGTCGGCGATGCCCTCGGTCAGAACCAAACGCGAAGTGGCCGTGCACTTCTGGCCGGTGCTGCGGAACGCGCCGAGCATCACCTGCTCGACCGCGAGGTCGAAGTCGGCGTCGTCGAGGACCACCGCGGCGTTCTTGCCGCCCATCTCGGCCTGCACCGGAACTCCGCGGGCGGCGGCCGCGGCGGCGATCCGCCGCCCCACCCCGGTCGATCCCGTGAAGGTGATGGCGTCCACGTCGGCGTGATTGACCATCACGTCGCCCACCGCGGAGTTGCCGATCACCAGGTTCAGCACCCCGGCCGGCAGCCCGCCCTCGTGCAGCGCCTCGGCCAGCCGGATCGCAAGCAGCGGAACATAACTCGCCGGTTTCCACACCACGGTATTGCCGAAGATCAGCGCCGGGGCGATCTTCCAGGCGGGGATCGCGATGGGGAAGTTGAACGGGGTGATCACCGCGACCACGCCGACCGGCTTGCGGGTGACCAGGATCTGTTCGCCGGCGCGTGGGGAGGCGAACACCTCACCGGCCTGACGGTCGCCCTCGCCGGCGTAGTAGCGCAGGATCTGGGCGGCGCGTCCGACCTCGCCGATGCCCTCGGCCTTGGTCTTGCCCTCCTCGGCGGCCAGCTCGACGCCCCAGACGGCGGCGTTGCGTTCAATGACGGCGGCGGCCGCGGCCAGCACCGCACCGCGCTGATGCATCGTGGTGCCGGCCCATCCGGGCAGCGCCCCGCGGGCCGCCGCGATGGCCTCCTCGACGTCGGGTGCGGTGGCCGAAAGGCCATCGGCCACAACCTCTGCCGGCCGGGCGGGATTGACGCTCTGCACGCCGGCGCCCGTGCCGGGGCGCCACTGTCCGGCGATGAACTGCCGGATGGACTCCGTCATGCTCAGCGGAACGCGGCCTGGCCGGTCAGCGCGCGGCCGATGGAGAGCATGTGCATTTCGGAGGTGCCTTCGTAGGTGAGTACCGATTCGAGGTTGTTGGCGTGGCGCAGCGGCGAGTACTCCAGGGTGATGCCGCTGCCGCCGAGCAGGGTGCGGCATTCGCGGGCGATCGCGATGGCCTCGCGGGCGTTGTTGAGCTTGCCCAGGCTGACCTGCTCGGGTGTCACGCCCCCGGCGTCCTTGATCCGGCCCAGGTGGATGGCCAGCAGCACACCCTTGCCGAGTTCGAGGGTCATGTTGGCCAGCTTCTCCTGGGTGAGCTGGAAACTGGACAGCGGACGGTCGAAGACGTCGCGGTTCTGGGTGTAGGCGATGGTGGTCTCCAGGGCGTCGCGGGCGGCACCCATCACGCCGAAGACGATGCCGAACCGGGCCTCGTTCAGACACGACAGCGGGGCGCCCAGGCCGCGTGCCTCGGGCAGTTGTGCCGATGCGGGCAGCCGGACGTTGTCGAGGACCAGTTCGGAGGTGACCGAGGCCCGCAGGGAGAGCTTCTTGTGGATGGTGTTGGCGGTGAATCCGGGGGTGTCGGTGGGGACCAGGAACCCGCGGATGCCTTCATCGGTCTGCGCCCACACGGTGGCGACATCGGCGAGGTTGCCGTTGGTGATCCACATCTTGGTGCCGTTGAGCACCCAGTCGTTTCCGTCGCGGCGGGCCCGGGTGCGCATGCCGGCCGGGTTGGATCCGAAGTCGGCCTCGGTCAGGCCGAAGCAGCCGATGGCCTCACCGGAGGCCAGCCGGGGCAGCCATTCCTGCTTCTGCTCCTCGGAGCCGTAGCGGTAGATGGAGAACATCGACAGCGAGCCCTGCACGGAGACGAAGCTGCGGAAGCCGCTGTCGCCGGCCTCCAGTTCCAGGCAGGCCAGCCCGTAGGAGACGGCGTTGGTGCCCGCACAGCCGTAGCCCTCCAGGTGCATCCCCATCACACCGAGTGCGCCGAACTCCTTGGCCAACTCCTTGGGCAGGCTGGCTGATTCGAACCAGCCCTCGACGTTGGGCCGCAGCCGGGTGTCGACGAACTTGCGGACGGTGGCGGCGATATCGCGCTCGTCCTCGTCGAGGAGGCGGTCGATGTCGAACAACTCCAGAGGCGAGTAGACGTCCTTCTTGACTGGCGCGGCTGTCGTGCTCATTTATCGTCCCGATCACAAGGGGGTTGGTGTCAGGTCAGAATTCTAGTCGCCAGGTCACCCCGTTCGGCTATCGGCGATCATCCGCTCCGCAGTCGCCCACAGCGACCGGCCGTGGGTCTCGAACAGGGCCAGCAGATCGACGCTGTCACCGCCGATCTCCTTGGCGATGAAGAGTCCGTCGGCTCCGGCCATCGCGTAGCCGGCGAGCTGTTGGGCCTGGGCTTCGGTCAGCTCGGGCGCCAACTCGCGGACGCTGCCGACGAGCATTGTGAACGCCCGTTCGCGCACCTGAAGGAACATCGCACGGGCCCGAGGTTCCACCGGCCGGCGCTCCAGAGTGAGCATCAGTCCGAGCCGGATGAAGTCGGGTGATTCTGCGAAGGCCTGGGCGCACCGGATGGAGATCGCGATGAGGCGTTCCTGTGGTGAGCCCTCGGCGGGAAGCTGCCAGACGTCCAGCCAGGTGCCGAAGCTTCGTTCGATGACGGCCGCCATCAGGTCGTCCTTATCGGTGAAGTGCCAGTAGATCGAGCTGGCCGGCAGGCCGCACTTGGCGCTTACCGCGCCGATGCTGGTGCCCTCGTAGCCACGCTCGGCGGCGATCTCGGTGGCCGCATCAAGGATGCGGGTTCGGGAAAGCTCACCGTCCGCACGGCGCTTCTTGGGCTTCTCCGCCATTTGACCCTTGCTTCTGTAGTGATCGTTCTATTACCGTAGGGATCACTACAGAGGATACCGGAACGAGGCCCGATGGTGCAGACCCCGCAGTACGACGTGGCGATCGTCGGTTACGGCCCGGTTGGTGCGACGGCGGCCAACTTGCTGGGGCAGAGCGGGCTGAGGGTGGCGGTCGTGGAACGCGATCCCGACATCTACTTTCGCGCCCGCGCCATCTCCACCGATGAGGAGACGGTGCGCATCTGGCAGCAGATAGGCCTGGCCGACCGGCTCAACGCCGACATGTTGCCGGGTGCGGGCGCCAACTTCGTCGACTCCGACGGCCGGCCGTTCGCGAAGTTGCTGCCGGTCGACCGGGGTAACGGACATCCGCCCCAGCAGTTCATCTATCAACCGGCCGTCGATCGGGTGCTCCGGGAAGGAGTCGACCGGTTTCCTGATGTCGAGGTGCTTCTCGAGCATGAGTTTCTGCGGCTCAACGAGCAGCCCGACTTCGTGGAACTGACGCTCAACGATCTGACCACCGGAGCGCAGAAGACCATCCGCGCCTCCTATGTGATCGCCTCCGACGGCGGATCGAGTTCCATCCGTTCACAGTTCGGGATCGGCTTCAGTGGGCAGACGTATTCCGAACGCTGGATCGTCATCGACACCAAGGTGCTCAACGAGTGGCCCGGCCACGATCGGCTGCGGTTCCACTGCAACCCGGCCCGGCCGACCGTTGACTGCCCGACCCCGCTAGGACATCACCGATGGGAGTTCCCGGTTCACGACGGGGAGAACGAGGCGGACCTGCTGAACGAGGAAGCAATCTGGAAGGTGTTGTCCGCCCAGGGAATCGACCGGGCGAACGTCAAGATTCTCGGCTTCGCCTGTTACAGCCACCATGTGCGGTTCGCCGACCGCTGGCGGGTCGGCCGGGTGTTCCTGGCCGGCGACGCAGCGCACGCGATGCCGCCCTGGATCGGTCAGGGGATGTGTGCCGGCGTGCGCGATGTCGGGAACCTGTGTTGGAAGCTGACGGCCGTCCTCAACGGGGCACTCCCGGTGGCGGTGCTCGACAGCTATCAGTCAGAACGGCTGCCTCACGTCAAGGAGGTGACCAACCGCGCGGTGAAGGTGGGCGAGCTGATCATCGAGCGCACGCGGTGGAAAGCGGCGCTGCGCAACCACTTCTTCCGGATCGCGACCAAGGTGCCGGCCTTCAACACCTGGCTTCTCAACAACCGCTGGCTGCCCGATGCGCACTACCCCGAGGGGTTGCTGGCCCGCGGGGGAAGTCCCGCTGTCGGCTGGCTGATCCCGCAACCGAGGGTGGTCGACGAGAACGGGAGCGAGGTTCTTCTGGACGACGTCATCGGCGGGCGGTGGACCCTTCTGCACATCGGGTCCGGCCACTGGCCGTCGTGGCAATCGACAGGAGTCCCGTTGATACGAATCCTTCCGGCCGGCAGCGAGCCTGCGCCGGGATGCATCGTGGATCGCGACGACGTGCTGACCCGTTGGCTTGCCGAGAAGAAGGCCTTTGCGATCGCCGTGCGCCCCGACGGATTCGTCTATGCCGCCAATGCTCCCGGCCGTCCGCTGCCGCCACCTCCGAAGGGATTCCGTACATGACCAACGAGCACACCATCACGGTGGGAAGTTCTGAGATCTTCGTGACCGACACCGGCGGGCGGGATCCTGCGGTGGTGTTGTTGCACGGCGGCGGTCCGGGGGCCTCCGGGGTGTCGAACTACTCCCGCAACATCGAGGCACTCGCGGCGAACCATCGGGTCATCGTCCCGGACATGCCGGGATACGGTCGCTCGGCGAAGTTCCTCGACCACAGCGACCCGTTCGGTTACCTGGCATCCGCCATCCGAGGTCTGCTCGACGAGATGGGCATCGCCACAGCGCATCTGGTGGGAAACTCTCTTGGTGGGGCCGCGGCACTGCGCCTGGCGATGGACACCCCGCACCGGGTCGGCAAGCTCGTTCTGATGGGACCCGGGGGGATCGGAACCACCCGTACGCTGCCGACCGCAGGGTTGAAGAGCCTGCTCTCCTATTACGGGGGTGAAGGCCCGAGCCGGGACAAGTTGGCGACTTTCATCCGCACCTACCTGGTGTACGACGGGGCGGACATCCCCGATGAGTTGATCGATCTGCGGTATCGGGCATCCGTCGACCCGCAGGTGATGGCCAACCCGCCACTGCAGCGACCGTCCGGACTGAGCACTTTGTTGCGGATGGATCTCACCCGGGACAAGCGACTCAAGCGGCTACCCACGCCGACGCTGATCCTGTGGGGACGTGACGACAAGGTCAACCGCCCCTCCGGCGGGCCGTTGCTGCTCAATCTGATGCGTAACGCGGAATTGGTGATGACCTCGCGCACCGGCCACTGGATGCAGTGGGAGCGTGCGGAACTGTTCAACCAGCTCGTCACCGAGTTCCTCTCGGCCGAATCGCAATTGGCGCATTCATGAACGACGTCTTCGGGAAGGTCCACCTCGGCTACCTCGTCATCGAGACCGAGAAGTTCGCCGACTGGAAGCGATTCGGACGCGACGCCATCGGCATGCACCTCGACGAGACGTTGCCGGACGTCGCGCGCTTCCGACTCGACGGCAATGAGTGCCGATTTCTGCTGCAGCGCGGTCCGGCCGAGGACACCACGGCGCTGGGTTGGGAGATCGACGACCACGAGACCCTCGACGTCATCGCGGCCCGGGTCACCGGCCATGGTGTGCCGATCACCGAAGGGACGGCGGAGGAGACCTCTCTGCGCGGTGTGGAGCGGTTCCTGCGGTTCCCGGGACCCAACGGCCTGGCCCAGGAGATGTACGTCAGGGCCGACCGGTCGACGGAACCACTGAAACTCGCCGTGACCGGAGGATTCGTCACGGGAGCGGACGGTATGGGACACGTCGCCATCGCCACCAAGAAACCGCACCAGATGCACGGCTATTACAAGACGGTGTTCGACGCCCGGTTATCGGATTACATCGACGAGACGATCAGCGGGCTGAAGTTCAAGATCCGATTCCTGCGCGTCAACGAGCGCCACCACACGGTGGCCATCGCCTCGGTGAACCGGTTGCCGCTCAACCCGATCCGGACCCGGATTCAGCACTGCAACGTCCAGGTCGCCGAACTCGACGATATGACCGCCGCATACCAGCGGGTCAAACAACTGGGTTTCCAGATGGCGCTGTCCGTCGGCCAGCACACCAACGACAGGGAGTTGTCGTTCTACGCGGTGACGCCGTCGGGTTTCGAATGGGAACTGGGCTGGAACCCGATCGTCGTCGACGAGTCGGTGTGGCAGCCCACCACGCATCAGGGCATCAGTATCTGGGGCCACACTCCGCAGGGGCAGGCCATCGTGCAACTCCTGGACCGGTTCAGGACGGGGACGAAATCAATCCTGCGGCATGAGGATCCAGTGCCGGCTCTTGCCGGCGCGGGCATTCCCGACAGGTGACGTCAGCGCAACGCGGGTAGTGCCGCACACAACCGGGATACATCCGTTCCGGCCAGCATCACCGTCCGGTCCGGCCGCAGGATTGCGGCGGCGGCCCGGCCCTTGCTCAACCACTCACCGATTTCGCTGTCCGGGTCCGTGACATGGATGGCGGCGCCACGCTGCGCGGCCAGTTCCGCAGCGGAGGAAGGCAACGATTCGATGCTGATCACCGCCCAGCCGTCTCCGAGTACCGCGTCGAGACGCCGGCCGTCCTGCGTCCGCGGGTTCGGGCAGAGCTTTCCTGCGAGCCTGCTGGGCCCCTGAACCAGGGGGCCACGAGACAGTGCGGGAGTCTCGGAGTCCAGCACTTTCTTCCGCAATCCCGGCAGCAGCTGCAACCGGGGCACCACGATCCCGCGCAGCAGGTCACCTGCTCTGCCTCCGGAGGTCATCGCCCGGCCCACCATCAGCGCCAGGTCGATCATGCTGCGTGCGTGTGGTTTCCGTTCCTGCTCATAGGTGTCCAGCACCGCCGGATCCAGTGTTCCGTTCACGACGCCGGCGAGTTTCCAGGCCAGGTTCATCGCGTCCCGCAATCCCGCGCAAAGACCCTGGCCGACGAACGGCGGAGTCAGGTGCGCTGCATCGCCGAGCAGGAAGGTGTTGCCGCGACGCCAGTGGTCGGCGATCTTCGCGCGGAAGGTGTACTCGGCGACCCGGATGATCTCCAGGCGGCCTGCATCGACCCGCTCTGTCCACGGCGCGATCAGGGGTCCAAGGGTGCCCATCGCGCGGAAGTCCTCGGCCTTCTCGCCGTCGAGCAGCCGAAACTCCCACCGGTAGCGGTTGGGGCCGATGCGCATGAACGTGCCGGCCCGGCGTGAGTCGCACAACTGGTGCACGCCGTCCCACTGCTGCAGCTCCTCATCGCTGGCGACGTCGATCACCAGCCACCGTTGTTCGAATCGGAGATCCTCCATCGCTGCACCGATCCGGTTGCGCACCAGGCTGTTTGCGCCGTCACAGCCGAGCAGATAGTCGGCCTCGATGCAGTGCTCGGTGCCGTCGTCACGATCGGTGAAGGTGACCCGGGTCCGTCCGCCCTCAAGCGCCGCGATGTCGGTCACCTCGACGCTGCCGCGCAGGGTGATCTCCGGATAGCGGGTGATGTTGGACCGCAGCAGTCCTTCGAGGACGGGCTGGTCGAACATGTTCGCCGATGGATGCCCGTTGCGGTCCTGGTCCGGGTCGCGGTGGAACTCGGCGAGCACCCGCATCTTCGGGTCGATCAGGCGAAGCCCGAGCGCGGGCCGTGATACCGCGGCGAACTGTTCACCGACGCCGACTCGATCGAGAATCCGGTAGACCTCGTCATCGAGGTGAACGGCCCGTGGCTGCGGATACACGTCGGCCCAGCGGTCCAGAACCGTGGTGGCGACGCCGTACTGGGCGAGCAGGGTGGCGGTGGTGACACCGGTCGGGCCGGCGCCGACGATGACCACGGTCGACTGCGCTTGGTTCACGGGTTCTCCTTGCAACTGACGAAATCGTCACATGCTCCCGGTCGGCCGTCAAGGGGTTCTGATGAAATCATCAGAACTGATAGAGTCCGTCCTGTGGGAGAGGCCGAAGAACCGGTCAACCGGCTGGAGCGCCGCAAGCAACGGACGCGCTCGGCGCTGATCAAGGCCGCCCAGCAGTTGATCGTGGAGGGCAGGCTCAACGTCCCGGTTCTGGAGATCACCCAACTCGCCGATGTCGGGATGGGCTCGTTCTACAACCACTTCGACAGCAAGGAAGAGCTTTTCGAAGCCGCTGTCGCCGATGTCCTGGATTCCTACGGCGCAGTGCTGGACTCTCTGACGATCGGTATGGATGATCCGGCCGAGACCTTCGCCGCCAGCTTCCGGCTGACCGGCCGCTTCTTCCGGCGGCGTCCGCTGGAGAGCCTCATCCTGATGGCCAACTGGCCGAGGCTGATCACCTCGGACCGCGGACTGGCGCCACGTGCGTTGCGTGACATCAAAGCGGCGGTCGCGGCGGGCCGGTTCACCGTCGATGATCCGGAGCTTGCGCTGGCTGTCGCGAGCGGGATCCTGCTCGGTCTTGGCACTCTGTTGCAACGCGACACCACCCGTGACGACGGGGCAACCGCCGACGCCGTCACCGAGGATCTGCTCCGGATGTTCGGGATGTCGGCCGCCCAGGCGCATAAAGTGTGCTCGCGGCCCCTGCCGGAGGCGACTCTCTAGGCGTACTTGACGGTCATCCGTTGGGTGCCGAGGTCGATCGCGCCGTCGTCGGTCCGCACCGACGCCTCCACCACATCGCCGTCCTTCAGGTACTTCGGATTGGCGGCCTGGCTCTTGAAGAACGCCTTCCACTTCACCGCGGGCGGCAGCAGTCGCGAGATCATCTCGACGGGCTTGGGGGGTGCGCTGAGTGCGGTCCCGACCGGAGTGCCGGTCAGGATCAGGTCGCCGGCGGACAGATCCTGGAACCTGGTCAGCGACTGAAGCGCCTGCAGTGGCTTGTACATCATGTCGCCGTCGACCAGTGCGTTCTGCCGCGTGTCGCCGTTGACACTCAACCGGAGCCGCAACTGCCCGAAATGCTTGAGTTCGCCGGCGTCGAGCAGGACCAGCGCCGGACCGGCCGGGGTGAAACTCGGATAGGACTTGGCCTCGTAGAACTGGGTCTGCGGCAGCTGAACATCACGTGCCGAGACGTCGTTGGTGATCACCAGGCCGGCGATGACGTCGGGGAGATCCTGCTCGGAAATTCTTGTGCCGCATGCGATATCGCGACCGACCACCAGTCCGATCTCCACCTCGTAGTCGAGCAGCTTAACGTGGGTTGGCTTGACGATCGGATCGAACGGGCCGCTGATGGACGCCGAGGACTTCCGGAAGAAGGTCAGCGGAATGGTCTTCGGGTCCAAGCCCGCGTCCTTGACGTGGGAGGCGAAGTTGGTCATCTGGGCGATGACGCGGCACGGCTTGGTGACCGGGGAGAGCAGCGACAGGGTTCCGACGGGAACCGGAGAGCCCGCGGTGGCCTTGACCGCCGCCCGGTCGGCGAGAAGTTCCGCGGTGGTCACAGCCGAGGTCTGGACCTTGACCGCACCGTCGGGTGTCTGCACCCACCATCCGTCTGCCGTGCGCAACACCGAAATCGTCATGAGCGAGCCACCTTCAGTAATCCGATCAACCGTTTGACGTCGAACTCGTTGTGTTCCCGCAGTGCGGTGGCGATTGCGCCGACCTCCTCGCGCGCATGCCTGGGATCAATGCCCAGGAAATCCTTGCTGGCCGGCGGGCCCCACTGTGCCAAGCCGGATGCGGTGAAGGGCGCCCACCCCGGTTCGACGGTGTTGTCGAACACGTCACCGTCGGTGTAGTGCTCGACCATGAAGCCGTCGGGGTCGCGCCAGTAGTCGAAGAGCTGGCTGCCCTGGATATGTCGCCCGATACCCCAGGACCGGTAGTACCCGCGCTCGCGCAGGTACTCCCCGCCGGCGGCCAGGGCGTCGAGATCACTGATCTCGTAGGCGGAGTGCACGTAGCGGTTGGCCGGACCGAGCGCCATGGCCAGGGTGTGATGGTCGGTCGGGGTGCTGCCGCGGTCGCAGCGGATGAAACTCATGGTCGGGCCGCGGTCGCGTTGCCCGGCGTAGTACTGGAAGTCGCTGACGATCAGGCCGAAGTGCTCGAGATACCAGTTGAGGTTCTCGAGGTATTTCGTCGAGGACAGCACCACGTGGCCGAGTCGCTGGATCCGGGCCGGGGAGCGGGGCGGGCGCTGAGTTGCGTTGATCCGCTGGGCTTTCTGGCCGAAGTTGAAGACGTGCGATCGCTGACCGGGCAGCGCCGGGAGTTCGTGCAGTCCGGCCACCACGCTGACCCGGTTACCACTGGGGTCGACCAGGTGCACGGCCCGGCCGCCGAGGTTCTCCGGCAGCGCGACCGGCCGAGCCCCGGTCTTGTCGGCGAGGCGCAGCAGGTCGGCTTCGTCGGCGGCGCGGAAGGCGAACCCGCGAAACCGGGTTTGCGTTCCGCGGCGGAGGATCACGCACGGTGCCCCGGCATCGGTGCCGCGCAACTGGATCTCGCCTGATTCCCTGGCCGCGGTCTGGAATCCGAACGCGTGGGCGAAGGTCTCCGCGCGGCCCAGATCCGGCTTGTCGAACTCCAGCCAGGCCAGGTCGGCGACCTTGTCCGCCGGGTTGCGGACGCGGCCCGGGTGCTCCCCGGGCAGCGCGCCCCGCTCGCTGTGCAGCTCGTTGTGCGCACCCACGATCTCGCTCATCAGCATTCACCTCCGGTGATGTTGACGAAATCGTCACATGCGACGGATGGGTCAGTCAAGGCCGGGATCAGCCCAGCGCCGGCCACCGGTCGGTAGTCATCGCCGTCAGGGTCTGCTGCATCGCGTCATGCACCCGTGCGGCGAATGCCGCGGCATCCTCACCCTTGTGCGGCTTCATGGCCGGAAGCACCGAGGTGTGCAGCTTGGCGGGCAACGGCAGGTAGGGAAGCATGCCGACGAGACCGACATTGAGTCCCCAGGGCACCGACAGGCTGATCGGCAATGACTTGACCCGCAGCAGCCTGTCCAGGCCCAGCGCCGTGGCCAACCTCTTGCCGTCGGTCAGCACGAACAGCGTCTCGCCGGCCCCGGCCGTGACGATCGGAACGATCGGCACCTTCTGTTCGATGGCCAGCCGGGCGAAGCCGGTGCGCCCGCCGAAGACGATTTCGTTGCGGTGGAACCACGACTTGCCGGCGTCGATATCGCCGCCCGGGAAGACCACGACGTGGTCGCCCCGCGCGAAGGCCTCGGTCGCGCTCTCCTCGCTGGCGGGCCGGGCGCCCAGATGTTCGATCAGCGGACCGACGCCCAGCGTCCAGGCAAGTTCATGGGTCAGGAAGGTCACCGGCCGGTCCAGGCCGAGATCCTCCAGGGCGGCGAAGGCGGCCAGCACGTTGAGATCGAAGATGCCGCCGAAGCCGTGGTTGCCGACGAACAGCACGGGTTTGTTCAACGCCTGCACTTCGCGGTCGATCTCCAGCCGGTGATAGCGGCGGACGAAGTCGGTGGCTCGATGCCGGAACGCGGCCAGGGCGGTATCCAGGTTCTCCGGCTTGCCGCCGGTGAGAATCTTTTCGATCGCTGCCAGCAGGGCGTGCGCCGCGTCCTCGGTCAATGCTGACCCGATCCCCGCGCCGCGTACGGCCACGGGTTGTTGCGCTCGGGAACAGATGTCGCGCGAACCTCTTTGAGTCTCATCCGCAAGTGCTGGCGCAAGTCGTGCAGATCGGGATCCTCCCACCTGTTGACCGCCTCGATGGGGTCACCGGTCAGGTTGTAGAGCTCCCACTGGTCGTCGAGCGGGCTGGTCCGATACGTGTCCCCGCCCGGGCCGTTGGCCGCCAGGTGACGCACGCCCGGCTCGGTCCAGGTCGACGGGTCGTCGAAACTGCGGACCAGCTTCCACAGCTGGCCGTCCACATCGGTAACCAGGCCCTCGAAATTTGCCGCAGTGTGTGCGGGAAGCCGGATCCGCAGCGGCGCAGGCGGGTTCGAGGTCGCCTTGAGCTGACGGCCCAGGCCTGACGCGCCGGAATCGCCTTCCAGGACGTTGTCGCGCGTCATCAGATAGACGGCACGGTCGGCTTCGGCCGCGGCCCCGTCCACGACGGGCATGAGGTTGCGGCCGGGCAGTGCGTGCACCTCGGTGAACGACTCACGCAGCGTCTCGGCAGTCGCCTCGACGTCGACCCCGGCCGCGCCGAGCAGGGTGGGCACCAGGTCGACGTGCGAGGTCGGCGCGTCGACCGTCCGCGCGGTGGTCGCATGTTCGCCTACCCGGACGATGGTGAACGGCACCCGGGTTGCCTCGTCGTAGAGGTTGAACCATTTCTGGTGCAGTCCGCCGTGTGCGCCCAGTAGGTCGCCGTGGTCGGCGGTGCGCACCAGCACCGCGTTCGACGAGCCTTCCGTCACCGCACGGCGAACCTGGTCGATCGGGGAGTCGACCTCGGCGTGCAGACGGTAATAAAGATCCCGGTAGCGCTGGTCGTTGCGCTTGTAGATCGCCTCGATCGCCGGACCCGGTGCGTAGCCGGAGTAGTAGGCCTCCCGGAACGCGATCTGGGCCGCGGGTTTGGTGCGCAGATCCTCATCAGCGGTGGGAGCGGGCGGGATGTGCGGCGGGTCGAGTGGTGAGGGCTTCACCGGGCTGCGCAGCACCCAGGTGGGGAACAGCACGATGTCGTGCGGATTGACGAAGCTGGCCACCAACAGGAAGGGGCGCAACGCATCCGGGTCACCGGCGCGCCGGCGGGCGTAGCGGTCGGTCAGCCAGGCCACCACCCGTTCGGTGATCAGAGGATCGCGCCGCATGCCGCTGTTGGCCAGTCCGGCACCGTGCGGTTCCGGGCCGACCCAGCCGGAGAACCCGTACGGGTCAAGCGGATCGGCGTCGAGGTAGCGGCGCACGGCGGCGGGATCAACGACGCCGTCATCGTCATTGGTGGCCAGTGGCCGTCCGGTCGCCGGATCGGTGAGATCGGCGTGCGAGATGTGCCACTTGCCGTCGTAGTGGGTGTCGTAACCGGCTGCGCGGAACCAGTTTCCGAGCGTGGGCACCTCCCCGCGGCGCAGCCAGCGCATCCGCGAGTCCTCCGCGCTCTTGCCGATCCCGTCGGTCTGGGTGACCCCGTGCAGATCGGGATATTGCCCGGTGAACATCGTCGGCCGGCTGGGCACGCAGGCCAGCGAACCGGTGTAATGCCGGACGAAGTCGACCCCGTGCTCGTCGAACCAGCGGCGTCCGGCCAGCACCCGATGCCGCCAGGCGCGGACGTCGTCGGGCTCGTACGGCGGGATGGCCCGCTCCTCGTCAGTCATCACGATCACGATGTCGGGACGGTCACTCATGGGACTCCTCCAGTCTCTGCGCCAGCCCGTCGAGCATGGTGTCGGACTGCTTGGCCATGAACCGGCACACCGCCTTCTCGGCGATCCGGGCCAGCGGGTTGTCGGCGATCTCCACCGTGCTGGTCAGCGTGACGGCGGCCGTCTCGCCGAATCCCATCACCGTCCAGCGGTTGGCCACCCGGCCCAGCCGGCGGGGCAGCCCTTCTATCTCGTAGCGCAGCGTGGTGGGAGCGGTGCTGTCGGTGATCCGTTCCACGAGCGTGTCCCGGCCCACCTGGATGCGTCGCGTCGTGCCGACCGCGGCCGGGTCCGCGTCGTGCTGCAGCAGGCAGGAATGGTCGACGTTGCCGGCCCAGGCGCTGATCGAGCCGAAGTCGGCCAGCACATCCCATACCGCCGCCGCGGGTGCGCTGACGGTGCGCGTCCGGCTTATCGATGCCACCGGATCAGAATAGGTTCATCGACCCATCGGAGTTACCTGAGTCACATAGGCTCGGTGTATGAGCCTTTGGGATCTACGGGACCAGGCGCTGGCCAAGGTGCAGCAACTGGCGGAACGCGGTTCGGCCGAACTGCACTACCTGCAGAAGATGATCGACTCCGGTGCGTTCGGCCTGGAGCCGCCGCAGAACCTGGTCGCGATGGTCGCTGACATGCGTCGCTGGGGTGAGGTCGGGATGATCCCGGCGCTCAACGCCCGCCGCACCCCGCACCGGCTGGCGCTGATCGACGACGAGGGTTCGATGACCTACGCCGAACTCGACAACGCCACCAATGCGGTTGCCAACGGACTGCTGGCCATGGGTATCACCGGCGGCGACGGGGTGGCGATCCTGGCGCGCAACCACCGCTGGTTCCTCATCGCCAACTACGCATGTGCCCGGGTAGGGGCGCGGACCATCATGCTCAACACGGAGTTCTCCGGTCCGCAGATCCGCGACGTCTCCGAGCGTGAGGGCGCTCGGGTGATCATCTACGACGACGAGTACGCCGACGCAGTGAAGATGGCCAGCCCCGAGGTGGGCATGCTGCGGGCACTGGCCACCAACCCGGACAGTCCGGATCCGTCGACGAGCACCGACGAGACGCTGGCCGAATTGATCGACCGCAGCAGTCGCGAACCCGCTCCGAAGGCGACCAAACGCTCGTCGATCATCATCCTGACCAGTGGCACCACCGGTACGCCCAAGGGCGCTAACCGGCACGCCCCGCCCACGCTGGCGCCGATCGGCGGTGTGCTGTCCAGCGTTCCGTTCAAATCCGGTGAGGTCACCGCGTTGCCCTCGCCGATGTTCCACGCGCTGGGTTACCTGCACGCGACCATCGCGATGACGCTGGGTTCCACCCTGGTGTTGCACCGCCGATTCAGGCCGGCCGAGGTGCTCGAGGACGTCGCCAAGCACAAGGTGACCGCGATCGTGGTGGTGCCGGTGATGCTGTCCCGGATGCTGGACGTCCTGGAGACCCTGGATCCCAAACCTGATCTGTCCTCGTTGCGGATCGTCTTCGTCTCCGGCTCGCAGTTGGGCGCCGAACTCGCCAGCCGGGCCATGAAGGACATCGGCCCGGTGGTCTACAACCTTTACGGCTCAACGGAGATCGCCTTCGTCTCCATCGCGCGGCCCGAGGATCTCAAGAAGAGCCCGGCGACCGTCGGCCCATTGGTCAAGGGCGTCAAGGTCAAGATCCTCGACGAGCACGGCAAGGAGGTGCCCCGCGGTCAGGTGGGCCGCATCTTCGTCGGAAACTTCTTTCCGTTCGAGGGGTACACCGGAGGCGGCGGCAAGGAGATCATCGACGGGCTGATGTCGTCGGGCGACGTCGGCCACCTCGACCCCGATGGACTGCTGTACGTCAGCGGCCGCGACGACGAGATGATCGTCTCCGGTGGTGAGAACGTCTTCCCCGCGGAGGTCGAGGACCTCATCAGCGGGCACCCCGACGTCATCGAGGCGACCGCAATCGGCGTGGAGGACAAGGACTTCGGTGCCCGGCTGCGCGCCTTCGTGGTGGCCAAGGACGGTGTCGAGCTCACCGAGGAGACCGTCAAGAACTACGTCCGCGACCACCTCGCGCGGTACAAGGTCCCGCGTGAGGTGGTCTTCCTGGCCGAACTGCCGCGTAACCCGACCGGGAAGATCCTCAAGCGCGAACTGCGTCAGATCGAGGTCAAGTAGGGATTACGGGTCGCGGGGCAGTCCGAGCAGGCGCTCGGCGATTATGTTGAGCTGGACCTCGGAGGTGCCGCCGTAGATGGTGGTGGCCCGGCTGGCGAGCAGGTACTCCGCCCACTTGCCCTGCACCGAGTTCTCCTCCCAGATGGCGCCGTCGACGCCGAATGAGGACACCACGAATTCGGCGTAGCCCTGACCGGTGCGCATCGACAGCAGCTTGCCGATCGCGGCCGAGGGCATCGCGTCGCCGCCGGCCAGCGTGAGCAGCGTCGAGCGCATGTTCAGCAGTTTGGCGGCGTGGCCCTCGGCGATGAGCTCGCCGGCCCGGTGGTGGCCCACCTGATCGAAGTGGCCCTCGCTGACGAACTCGACGAACCGGGTCAGGTTCGGCAGGAAGCCGGGCTCATCGCTGCCGATCGAAACCCGTTCGGCGGTAAGGGTGTTGCGGCTGACCTCCCAGCCGTGGTTCACCTGGCCGAGCACCATCTCGTCCGGCACGAAGACGTCGTCGATGAACACGGTGTTGAACAACGCGTTGCCGGTCAGTTCGCGCAGCGGCTTGACCTCCACGCCCTCACTCTTCATGTCGAGCAGGAAGTAGGTGATGCCATTGTGTTTTGGAGCGCTCGGGTCCGTTCTGGCCAGCAGTGCCCCCCACCGGGAGAACTGTGCGGCGGTGGTCCAGATCTTCTGCCCGGTGATCCGCCAGCCGCCGTCGACCTTGGTGGCCTTGGTGGTCAGGCTGGCCAGATCCGATCCGGCACCCGGTTCGGAGAACAGCTGGCACCAGATCAATTCGCCGCGGAACGTCGGAGGCAGGAATCGCTGCTTCTGCTCCTCGGTTCCGTAGGTGACGATCGACGGGATCAGCCAGGCGGCGATACCCATATTGGGGCGCTTGACCCGGCCCGCGGAGAACTCCTGGGCCATGATGATCTGCTCGATCGGGGTCGCGGCGCGGCCCCAGGGCAGCGGCAGGTGCGGCTGCACCCAGCCGCCCTCGGCGATGGCGACGGCGCGCTGCTCCCGCGGAATGGCTTTGAGCGCATCGACTTCCGCGCGGATCTCGGCGCGCATCTTCTCGGTGGCCGGGTCGAGGTCGATCTTCACCGCGCGCATCCCGGTGGTCGTCGCGGTGTCGAACACCCGCTGTGGATACTCCGTCGAGCGGCCGAACGCCGCCACCAGAGCCAGGGTGCGGCGGTAGTAGATGTTGGTGTCGTGCTCCCAGGTGAACCCGATGCCGCCGTGCACCTGGATGCAGTCCTGGGCGCAGTGCTGGGCGGCGACCGGGGCCAGGGTGGCAGCCACCGCGGCGGCGAACTCGTAGTTGGTCGACCCGTTGTCCCAACCGCTTCCGGCGGCCTCGTCGAGCGCCCGGGCGGCATCCCACACCGCGGCGGTGGCCCGCTCGGTGGTGGCGATCATCCCGGCGCACTTGTGCTTGATGGCCTGGAACTGGCCGATCGGGCGGCCGAACTGCTCGCGGATCTTGGCGTACTCCGAGGCGGTGTCGGTGGCCCACCGCGCGATCCCGACGGCCTCGGCGGACAGCAGCGTGGTGATGATCGCCCGGCCGGCGGCCTGGGAAACGTTGGACAGCAACGCATCCACGCCGATCTCGATGCTGTTGGCGCGAACATGGGCGACCGGATGCAACGGGTCCACCGACCGTAGGACTTCGATCTCCAATTGGGAGGCGTCGATCACCGCCCATTCGACACCGCTTTCGATGGCCACCGGGAGTACCAGCACGTCGGCCTGGGCCGCACCCGGCACCGACCGGGCCTCACCGCAGATCACCAGGGTGTCCCCGTGCCGGTTGGCGGTCAGGTCGGACTCCAACGCGTAGGCGGCGATGGACTCACCGCAGGCAAGCCGGCGAAGCACCGCGGCCTCGGGCGCGTGCGCGGCGATGAGTGCACCGGCGATTGCCGAGGGGACGAAGGGCCCCGGCGCGGCGGCGTAGCCGAACTCGGCGATCACGACCGCCAGTTCGAGAAACCCCGCGCCCTGGCCGTCCGCCGATTCCGGTAGCGACAGGCCCTGGAGCCCCTGTTCGACGGCACCTCGCCAGTAGACCGGCGGGTTCTGCACCGGCGCCTCGAGTGCGGCGTGCAGGACCTCGGCCGGTGCGACCTTCGCGAGGAGGGATTTCACCGACTTGGCCAGTTCGACGTGCTCGGACTCGATTGCGATGGGCATGTGCGACCGCCTTCTTGATCAACCGGTTGATTGGGACCGAGGGTACTACCCGTCGGCCGGGGGCCGATCGGGTGCCGGGGTGGCCTTCAGTGCGACGACCAGGCCCGCGCACACCACCATGATCACGCCCACCGCCCACATGCCGGCGCGGTTGCTTCCGGTGAGATCGGACAGCGCTCCGGTGGCATACGGGGCGGCGAAACCGCCGAGGTTGCCGAACGAGTTGATCAGGCCGATCCCGGCTGCGGCGGCGGCACCGGTGAGGAACCGGGACGGCAGCGCCCAGAAGACCGGGAGGGCGCTGTAGACGCCCATCGCGGCGATGGTGACCGGGATCATCACCGCGACCGGATGGCGCAGGTACAACGCGACCGGAATCGCCAAGCCGCCCAACAGGAGTGGGATCGCGACGTGCCAGACATGCTCGCGTACCCGATCGGCATGCCGTGACCACAGGAACATCGCCAGCGCGGCGAAGACATAGGGGATCGCGGTGATCAGCCCCACCTCGATGATGGAGAGCTGAACCCCGAAGGTCTTCTTGAATCCCGCGATGATCGACGGCAGGAAGAACGCCAGCGCGTAGAGGCCGTAGGCGACACCGAAATAGACCACCGCGAGTGCCCAGACCCGGGGGCTGGTCAGCGCCCGGCGCAGCGGGAAGTGGAAGGTCCGGGCCACCTCGTGCTCCTCGGCGGCGAGTGTGTCGATCAGCCAGCGCCGCTCATCGGCCGGTAGCCAGTGTGCGTCGGCGGGCCGGTCGGTGAGATAGAACCAGCAGATCACCCCGAGGATCACCGCCGGCGAGCCGACGCAGATCATCATGACTCGCCAGCCGGACAGTCCGAAGGCGCCGTGTCCGGCCTCAATCAGCCACGCCGCCAACGGTGTTCCGATCGCCGAGGCGATCGGGATGGCAAGCATGAACACCCCGACGATCCGGGCCCGGTAGGCGGCCGGGAACCAGTGGCCGAGGAAGAGGATGACGCCCGGGAACAGGCCGGCCTCGGCTACGCCGAGCAGGAATCGCAGGGCCAGCAACCATCCGGCGTTGGGGGCGAAGGCGATGGCGACCGCGACGATGCCCCAGGAGACGGCGATCCGGGCCAGCCAGCGCCGGGCACCGAAGCGCACCAGTGCCAGGTTCGACGGCACCTCCACCAGGACGTAGCCGATGAAGAAGATGCCGGACGCCAGACCGAACATGGTCGCCGACAGTTGGAGGTCGGCGCTCAATTCGGCCTTGGCGATACCCAGATTGGTGCGGTCCAGATAGTTGACGAAATACAACGCCATCAGAATCGGCACCAGCCGGATGGTCACCCGGCGCAGTGTGCGCGCCTCCAATCCGGAGTCAGTCAAGGCGGACCCCCTGCTTTCCATTGACGACGTTCACCAGATCCACTCCATCACGCAGACGCCGGCAGTTGTCCACCGCCTGTTGCAGATAGCGCCGCCAGGTGTCCCGGGTGTACCAGACCACGTGCGGGCTGAGCACCACATTGTCCAGCGCCAGTAGAGGATTGCCGGTCTGCACCGGCTCTTTCGTGAACACATCGAGTCCGGCGGCGGCCAGCCGACCGGAGGCCAGGGCATCGACGAGCGCCGACTCGTCGACCACACCGCCGCGGGAGGTGTTGACCAGTAGTGCCCCCGGCTTCATCAAGGCCAGCGCCGCGCCGTCGATCAGCTTCTCGCTGTCCGGGGTCAGCGGCAGGTGCAGGCTGACGATGTCGCTGACGGCGAGCAGATCAGCCAGCGGCCGCCAGTCGGCGGAGCCGTCGTCGCGGGTGCTGGTGTGCAGCACCTCGGCGCCCATCGCGGTGACGATCCGTTCCACCCGTCGGGCGATGTTGCCGTAGCCGACCAGTCCGACGGTGCAGTCGCCGATGTCACGCACTGTCTCGCCGAGTGTCGGGTCGGTGGGCCATCCCCGGCCGGCGCGGGTGGCGGTGTCCAACTCCAGTAACCGGCGCATCGCCGCCAGCATCAGCAGCACCGTTCCTTCGGCGGCCGACGGGGCGTTGGCGCCCGGCATGTTGGCCACCGCGATGCCCGATGCGGTGGCGGTGTCGACGGCGATGGTGTTCACGCCGGCGCCCAGTTTGTGCACCAGGCGAAGCCGGGTGCCGCGGCGCAGGTCCGCCTCGGACAGCGGGCGCAGCACGTGCCAGACCACATCGGCCCAGGGGAGTTCCCGGTGCAGGGTCTCGTCGTCGTCCTCGTGGCACCAGCGGATGTCGAGCCAATCCGATTCCGGCCCAACGATATCCAGCACCGCATCGCTGGGCAGGAAATGCGCCAGCACTTTCACGGCCATCTGCGGCCGATCCAGTCCGCGATGCCGTCGGCCTGCTCGTCCCGAGCGCCGGGAGTGGTGAAGTAATGGTCGGTGTCGATCGACGATCGGGTGACATCGGCGCTCGCCAGTGCGGCGGTGATGCGCGCGGCGTCGGAGGGGAACACCCCGGTGTCACGGTCTGCGTTGATCACCAGGGCCGGGCAGGTGATCCGGGCCAGATGCGGTTCGGCGCGGGTCTGCGCCGTCTCCAGGCTCCACATCCCCAGCCAGTTGCGCAGCGTGCAGGCAGCGGCGATGCCGCGCGGTGAACGGTTGGCCACAGCCGGCACCCCGGCGTAGCACATGTTGGGTTCCCGGCCGGTGGGCTCGATGGTCGGATCGACCATGCGGGGGTCGGCCCAGGTGCGCATGACGGTGAACGGCCGGTCGGAGAATCCGGCGGCCCGCACCCGGACCAGTTCGTCGCGCGCCCAGTCGGTGATCCTCTGATTGCGGGCCACCTGGGCGGCGCGGTAACGGGACACGAATTCGGCGGAGAACGGCGGGCCGTTGCGGTTGTCGAAGAGGTCCAGGTCCGGGTCGCTGGGGACGGGGTCGTTCTCGTCGACCACCGCACCGTCCATCCAGGCGGTCAGCACATCGGGTCGTCCCGGGTGCGCCGCGCTGGCGATGTAGCCGTCGGCTGCCGCAAGGTCGTCGAGGCCGACGGCCGGTCGCATACCGTCCAGTGCGGTCACGTTGGGTTCCACGGCTTGGGACTGGTAGGCGGCCATCAATGATCCGCCGCCGGAATTACCCAGCAGCACAATCGTTTGCACATCCCGGGCTTCACGTAGCCAGCGGACTCCGACGCCGATGTCGACCAGCGCGTGGTCGAGCAGGAAGCTGCTCTCGAATCCGCGGAAGCGGGTGTTCCACCCGAGGAACCCGATGCCGCGGGCGGCCAGGTAATCGGCGATGTAGTGCTCGGAGAAGTCGATCTGATAGTGCGTCGCGATCACCGCGACTCGGGGTCTGGTGCCCTCGAGGTGGTGATACAGCCCCTGACACGGGTGGCCCCCCGCGCCGGCGCGCGGTGCCGTTGGCGAGGGCAGTCCGACGAACTCGCGGACGACTCCGGGTTTCGGCATGGGGAGAAGACTAGAATCAATCGAGGAGGTTCGTCATGATCAAGCCGGACTACCCCAATCGCGAGTTCGAACTCGGCGGCATCAACCACGTCGCGCTGGTGTGTTCGGACATGCAACGCACCGTGGACTTCTACACCGGTGTGCTGGGCATGCCGCTGATCAGATCCCTCGATCTGCCGGACGGTATGGGCCAGCATTTCTTCTTCGACGCCGGCAACGGTGACTGCGTCGCCTTCTTCTGGTTCACCGAGGCCCCGGACGGCGAGACGGGGGAGACCGTCCCCGCCGCACTGCCTGGCGTCGGTGACATCGTCACGGCAGTCGGCTCGATGAACCACCTTGCTTTCCATGTGCCGGCCGAGAAGTTCGACGAGTACCGGCAGCGGCTGATCGACAAGGGCGTGCGGGTCGGACCGGTGCTCAACCATGACGACAGCCCCCACCAGGTGGCGCGGAAGATGCAGCCGGGCGTCTATGTGCGGTCCTTCTACTTCACCGACCCCGACGGCATCCTGCTCGAGTTCGCATGCTGGACCAAGGAGTTCAGCGCGGCGGATCTTGCCGCCGTTCCGAGGACCGCCGCGGACCGGCACCCGCGCCACCCGGTCGCGCCGTAGCGGTTAGTCCCGGAACAGCCGCGGTTCGCCGAACCCGTTGACGATCGCGCTGAGCTGATCGACCAGTTCGACGGAGTCCAGATCGATGCCCCCGGACAGCCAGGCGCTGATGGTCCGAGTCACCCCGCCCACCACGAAGTGCGACACCGCGTTGATGCGTGCGTTGGTCGGCCGCTGCAAGATGGCGCCGACGTGCCGGCCGGACAGCATGGCGAAGAAGGCCTCGGATTCCTGCCGCTTGCGGACGACGGCGGCGTTCGCCACCTGGTCGCCGAACACCAGCCGGCCCAGACGCGGGTCCCGCTGGATGGAGTGCACGATGTGGGCGAGACCGGCCCGGTTGCGTTCACCGGGCAGTGCGGCGGCCACCGCAGCCTGGGTGGTGGCGGCCAGTTGAGCGATCACCCAATCGAAAACCGCACCCACGAATTCGTCCTTGTCCGGGAAACTTTCGTAGAAGTAGCGGGTGGCGACGCCGGCCTCCTGGCACACGCCGCGGACCGTCAACTCGGCGGGATCGACAGTGCTGCCCAGGAGTTCCAGGCCCGCGCACAACAGCCGGGCACGACGGCCGGCCAGACGATCGGCTGCCTCCACACCGGCATAGGGCCGTGCCTGAGTCACCGCGTCATCTTGACACCATCGCCGTGCCGACCACAATGAATTCCGTGACTGCCCGTTCGTTCGCAAATGTGGTGGAGCGACCGGTCAGCGAGTCGGCGGGCACGGTTCCCAGACGACGGCCGTGGTGGCTGCCGCGCGGTGCTGGATCCGACGACGGCCTGATGGGCGTCGCACTGCTGGCCGGTCCGGCCAACGTGATCATGCAACTCGGTCGCCCCGGTGTGGGCTACGGGGTGATGGAGAGCAGGGTTGAGAGCGGACGGATCGACCGGCATCCGATCAAACGGGCGCGCACCACGTTCACCTATCTTGCGGTGGCCACCCGGGGGACCGATGAACAGAAGCAGGCCTACCGCCGGGCGGTGAATCGTTCTCACGCCCAGGTGTTTTCCACCGATGAGAGCCCGGTCTCCTACAACGCGTTCGACCGCGACCTTCAGCTGTGGGTGGCCGCCTGTCTCTACAAGGGCGGGGTCGACGTCTACCGCACCTTCGTCGGGGAGATGGACGAGGAGACCGCCGATCAGCACTACCGCGACGGGATGGCGCTGGGCACCACCTTGCAGATGCCGGCCGAGATGTGGCCCGCCGACCGCGCCGCTTTCGACGTGTACTGGCAGGAGTCGCTGGCGAAGATTCACATCGACGACGCGGTGCGTGAGTACCTCTATCCGATCGCGGCGTCGCGGATGCGCGGTGTCCGGTTGCCCGCCCCGTTGCAGAGTCGCAGTGACGCCTCCGCGCTTCTGATCACAGGAGGATTCCTGCCGCAGAAGTTCCGCGACGAAATGCATCTGGAGTGGAATCCGGGCAAGCAGCGTGAGTTCGATCGTCTGATGAGCGCCATCCGGTTGGCCAACAATATCGCGCCGCCGTTCGTGCGGGCGTTCCCGTTCAATGTGCTGCTGCACGATCTGGACTGGCGCATCCGCACCGGCCGGCCCCTGGTGTGAAGATCTGGGGCTTGAAGCGCTAGCCGAACATCAGCGGGCGCAGGAACCTGTTGGTGCGCCGGAGATATTCCGGCTGGCTGACGTGCAGCACGTGGTTTCCGGGGAACCAGTGCAGGGCGCACCGGTCCCAGTGCCGCCACAGCGCCTCGGCGTGATCAGGGGGCGCCAGCCGGTCCCCGAGTCCGGTGATGATCAGCCGCCGGTCCTTGGCGATCTTCGGCGCGTAGTTCAGCGGCGAGTGGTAGGCGAAACCGGAGTAGGACTCATCCCGGCTGATCCCGCCGAGGAGCCGGCTCAACTGGAGCACGCTGCTGGCCGGCCACCAGTCGTCGAACGCCGACTCCGGGGTGACCAGCGGAACGTTGGGTATCACCGCTTCGAGCCGGTCGTCGGCGCTGGCCACCAGCGCCGAGGTGTAGCCGCCGAGGGACAGCCCGGTCAGGGCGATCTTGTCGACGCCGTTGTGCTGCAACCAGTTGAGGATGGTCCGGAAGTCGTAGACGGCCTGGCCCATCGCCTCGGCGAATCCGGTCATCCCCTGGGCGAAGAAGCCGTATCCGCTGAACGGTGAGAATCTCTCGGCCCGCTGTCCATGGAACGGCAGTGTGTAGAGCAGTACGTCATAGCCGGACCGGTAGAACCAGGGCAGCGCGAAAAACAGACCGTTGACCAGATAGGGCGAACCCATGAAGCCGTGAATCACGCACAGGGTGGGTCGGGGACCGTCGCTGTGCCGCCAGTGCTGCAGCCGGACAACGTTGTTGCGCCGTAGCTTCCGCCACCGGTCGCGTACCGCGGGATTGATCGGCTCGAAGGAGCTGGGGAAGGACACGTTGTGCACATGTCCGCGCGCGATGTACTCCGCGACGGGGTTGGCGGTCCGGGACGACACCTTCGGCACCACGCCCGGAGCGGGAAACGAGACTGCGGCGTCATGCTGGGCCGCCAACTCGGCGTAGAACGCCAGGTTCTCGCGTTCGCGGCGGTTCTCCCCGCGGTGCAACGCCGTCGTCGCCAGGCTGGGTAGTACGGCGGCGCCCACAACGGTCGAGACGGCGGTACGCAGTCCGATGTCGGCGATCGCTGAGGAATCGACGATGAGTCGCTGCGTGAACGTCAGGTCCGAGCGCTCCGGCAGGCCGCCGGAGCCGGCGTCGGCACCCGCAACGTCGGGAACCGGGATGGGCAACTCCACATCGGATGTCATCGCCGATGATGCTAACCGCAGTTCGTACCGACACCCGTGCGCGTGATAATCGTTGTCCGGTGATGTCGCGAAAGTCCGGGAACCTCAGCGCAATCCTCGTCGTGGTCTCGGTGCTGACCTACGCGGCATTGTGGCTGGCGTTCGCGAGCAACTGGGGCTGGATCACCGCACTGGACAACGGCACAGTGCGGGTCTTCCACGAATTCGGGGTCACCCGACCCGGGTGGATCACGTTCTGGGTGACGGTGTCGACGGCCTTCGGACCTTCTGCGATGCGGTTGATCGCTCTGGTCGGCATCGTCGTCGCCGCGGTGCGACGACAGTTCCACATCGCGGGCTTTCTGGTGATCACCGTCATGTTGATGGGCCCGCTGACCGCGGTGGCCAAGGCGATCAGCAACCGGCCGCGCCCGGAAACCGCGCTGGCCTTGGAAACGTCGACGGCGTTCCCCTCCGGTCATGCGCTTGGCGCGACGGTCGGGGTGCTGTCCTTCCTCACCGTGCTGTGGCCGGAGATCCCGCGACGCGCACGGGTGCCGGCGATCGCGGCGGGAACACTGGTCGTGCTGTCGGTGTCACTGGCCCGGGTGGCGCTCAACGTCCACCACCCGACCGACATCGTGGCCGGCTGGGCACTGGGTTACCTGTGGTACCGGTCGTGCCTCATCGCGATTCCGCCCCGTCAGTCGGGGCCTCGTCAGCCCGGACACGCCGCGCCGCAACGGGTTTCCCCTCGATCCGGGTAGTGACTCCCGCCCCGGACGCCGGGGTGATCCGGCCCTGCACCGGGGCGCCGTTGGGCACCGCGGGCACCGCGAGCCGTTTGGTGTCGGCTTTCGGGTCCGCGGCGGCTGCCCCCGCCAGGCCGGTGGGCGGAACCATCGGCATGCCGGCCATTCCCGGAGAGACGGATGGCGCCGGCGTCCCCGCACCCACCTGAGGTGACGGGAGGGCCGGTGCCGCCGACGGGTGGGTGGCCGGCGACGGGATCGGTGCGGGTCCCAGTACGGCGGCGGGGACGGTGCCGCCACCACCCTGCGTAGCGCCGCCGCCGGACCCTGCACTCGGCCAGCCGGCGTCCCCCGAACCTGTGACATCATCGAATTCAGCTGTGTCCCAGCCCGTATCGTCGGCGGCGCCGGTCGCCGGATCCTCGATCGGGTACTCCGCCAGGGAGTCGTGCTGTCCGAGTAGGGAGGTGGCGGCCTGCACGGCCTGCTGTGCCCCCTGAGAGAACTGCTGGGGGATCTGAGCCAACGGCGTCAACAGGCCACCGACCAGACCGGCGATCATGCCGCCGGCTCCCGCGACGTCTCCCAACTGTTGTGCCGCGCCGTCATCCTGTCCGGCGAAGGTCCCGGCCGCCTCGGCGGTCCAGGCCTCCCGCTGCCCGTGCCCTTCGGCGCTGGCCGCGGCGTCCTCGGGATCGCCGGTATTGGCGGCCAGGCCCAGCACCCGCAGCAGCTGCTCGATCGGGGTGCCGCCGTCGACCAACGCGTCGGAGGCGACGGGCGGCGGGGCGGCGTTCAGGGCGGCTGCCTGCAGGTAGCGGTCCACGGCGGCGTTCAGCCGGTCACCATTCATCGGTAACTCCCATGGAGTGCCTCGAACCATGCGAAATGGTAATGCGCAGAAACACTCTCGCGGTCGACTAGCGCTTCGATGGTCGCGAGCAATTGCCAGTCGCCCACGTCGGCGATATCCACCGTGTCCGGGTAGCCGGCGATCACCCGGTGGCCGACCGATTCCAGATGCCCGCGCAGTTGGTTCACCTCCGAGTCCAGCAGGCCTGCTCCCGTCGCAATCGCCCTGGCCGCGGTGTGCGCCAGCCTCGGTAACCCGTCCCGCCAACTGGTGGCCTGCAGCAGTTTCCACCCGAGTTCGGCGACCGGGTGGATGGCACGGTCGCGTGCCAGGACCGGATCCCCGGGGGGTGGCACCCACTGGCCGGGATCGTGGATCACGGTGGCCGCATCTTTGTCGAACCAGTCGATCAGGCCGCCGGTCCGCGCTGCCGGGGACAGTAGTTCCACGGCGGCCGGGATGTCGATGTGCGGCGGAATCCAGCCGGAGGCCAGATCGGTTGCCAGAACGGGGTTTTCGACAGCGGCACTGACCGCCCAGCGCAAGGTGGGCCGCTGACGGGCCACCGCGTGCAACACAGTGGTCAGTCGGCCGCGGGAGTCCGTGGGACGGGCCCGCTCGACGGTGGTCCCGGCCGGCGCCGAGGTCCGGGTGAATGCGGCAGCCGCCGCGGTGGTCGGTCCGGCCGTGGGCGCTGCGTTGCGCGGGGCCGAGGCCGGTGCCGCGACCGCGGAGCCCGCAGTGGGACGAAGGCCGGCGCCGTAGGGCAGCAGCGGCCGGGCCGCCGGTGCAGCCCCGGTCCGGATCGGGGATGAGCTGACCGGCGCTGCCGCTGTGGTGACGGCCGTCTGACCGCCCAACGAGTGTGCCGTCGGGATCGCCGCCGCCGGAATCGGAGCCGCAACGGTGAGGCCCGGCTGTTCAGGGGACGGCGCCGAAGGCTGCTTGTCGGCACCGGCCGGTAACGGGATTCTGCCGAACGCTGATGATCCACCGAGGACGTCGGCCACCGATTCGGCTGCACCGGAGTCCTTTTCCAGCATCTCCTTCACCTGCTGGTGGATTGCGTCGGTCGGTGCCGCGGTGTGCGGCGATCGCGTTCCGACGCCGTGCCGGTGGGCGAACTGCCGGGCCGAGATGGGCGACCCTCCGGTGTCGAGCACGGATTGGATGGAGCCGTAGATCTCCTGCATGCACACCGCCGCTCGCGCGTCGGCCTCGGTGTGGATCGCGCGGACCACGTCGACGATCGCGCTGACCTTGGCGGGTGCTGGCTCCTTGCCGCCCACGATCGTCCGGATCTGTCTGCCGCCCCGGTCGGCCATCTCGGCCAGCGTCGACCGCAACTCCGATGCGCAGTGCTGCGCCCGGGTCAGCGCTTCCCGCTTGGCGGTGTTGCGTTCGGCGACACCGCGGGCGTGTGTCTCACCGCTCCGGAAGGACGTTCGCACGCCGTCGGCGGTGTGGCCCTCCTGATCGCTGAGCACGGTATCGGCGACCGACCGCAGCGCATCGGCATAGCCGTGGAAGGAGGCGCCCACCGCATGACGTGAGGCCGCGGCGGCCGACAGGATCGCCAGAGCGGACGAACCGGGCCAGTGGTGGCCGACCAGGAGCGCGGCCCAGGGGTCGCCGGGGAGATCGCTCATGAGCGGCGATGCTAGGCACGGCGGCGCCGGCACGGTATTCACCCGCAACCGTGCGACCATGAATTCCATGCGCCGGATTCCGTCTTTGCTCAGTGCTGCGCTCACCGCGCTGGTGGCCGCCCTGATATCGGCACCTCCCGGTGCCGCCGCGACGCCGTGGTTCGACGGCAAGGTCGGCAACGCGACCCAGGTGCTCTCCGTCGTCGGCACCGGCGGTTCGGTCGGAAAGATGGACGTCTGGCAGCGCGGTCCGGCGGGCTGGCAACCGGTCGGCACCGGCATCGGAGTCCACCTCGGTTCGGCCGGTCTGGCGCCGGAGGCCCGCGACAACGTCCCGGCCACCCCGATGGGCGTCTACAGCCTCGACTTCGCCTTCGGAACCCAACCCAGTCCGGGCGGCGGGTTGAAGTACTTCCAGACCACACCGGACTACTGGTGGTCCGCCGACGGACCCACCTACAACACCATGCAGGTGTGTAAGAAGGCCGACTGTCCGTTCGACACGTCGCCGGCCAGTGGCACCGAGAACCTCTACATCCCGGCCTATGCCCACGCACTGGTGATGGGGGTGAACTCCGAACGGATCCCGGGCCACGGCGGGGCGTTCTTCGTCCACACCACCAATGGCGCACCCACCGCCGGTTGTGTCGCACTCGACGACGCCACCCTGGTCAAGATCATCGCGTGGTTGCAGCCCGGTGCGGTGATCGCGATCGGGCAGTGACGATCGGGGAGCGACGATCGGGGAGTGGCTACGCCAGTGCTGAGCCCGGCGTGAGCTTGAAATTGCTTCCGTCCAAGGACTGCGTCACCTCGTAGGTGCGCTGGTACCCGGTGGCGCAGATCTTCCAGCCGTCCTCGGTCTTGCGGTAGCGATCGCGGTAGAAAGCGGCGCCGAAGAGCATGAAGTTGTACTCCGGCACGATGACGCGGTCCTGCAGATACCAGGTGCCCTCGGCCTGGTCGTGATCGTCGACGGTGATCTCCGGGTGGGTCACCCGGTGCTCGGTGAACACCGTGGCCGGCATCGAGTTCCTCATGAACTCGACGAGCTCGGCCCGGTTGGTGAACCGGTGCTCCTTACCCACCGAGGACCCGTATTCGCCGACGATGTCCTCGGTCAGGGTGTCGGCGAAGTCGTCCCAGTGTTTGGTGTCCAGTGCCCGCAGGTAGCGGTACTTCACCCGTTTGATCGCCTCGATCGTCTCCAGATCAGCCATGATCGACATTGCAGCACAACCACCCGCGGTCTCAACTAGCTTTGAACAGGTGAGCTATACCGCGAGCCGATACGCCGCGCTGTCCCGCGAGGAACTGGCCGTTCTGGTGCCGGAATTGCTGCTGATCGGCCAGCTGATCGACCGCTCCGGAATGGCTTGGTGCATCCAGGCTTTCGGGCGGGAGGAAATGCTGCAGATCGCCATCGAGGAGTGGGCCGGCTCCAGCCCGCTCTACACCCGGCGGATGCAGAAGGCGCTGGGGTATGAGGGCGATGACATCATCACCATCTTCAAGGGCCTGCAACTCGACATCGGCGCCCCGCCGCAGTTCATGGACTTCCGCTACACCGTGCACGACCGCTGGCACGGCGAGTTCCACCTGGACCACTGCGGCGCCCTGATGGACGTCGAGCCGATGGGCCCGGACTACGTCCGCGGCATGTGCCACGACATCGAGGACCCGACCTTCGACGCCACCGCGGTGGCCACCAACCCCAAGGCCCAGGTTCGGCCGATCCACCGGCCGCCGCGTGCGCCGGCCGATCGTCTCCCGCACTGCGCCTGGACGGTGACAATCGACGAGTCCCATCCGGATGCGGTCGGAATTCCGGCGCTCGAGGTCGTCGCCCGGACCCGCGCCGCCGATTGGCAACTGGCTCCGATCGATTCCGATGACGCCGGCCGATCCGACTACTCGGGACAGCTGTTGAGCGATTTCGACTTCGGGGCCTACTCGCATGCCGCGCTGGTGCGCATCGCCGACGAGGTGTGCCTGCAGATGCACCTGCTCAACCTCTCCTTCGGTATCGCGGTGCGGGCACGCGCCACCGACAGCGCCCAGGCCACCGACATCTGCACCAAGCAACTCACCGGCATCGCCGGTGTGGCGGCGACGAGGATCCGACGGGCCCTGAACCTTCCGGCCGACGCCGCGGGTCTGGCGGCCGTCCTGAACCTTCATCCGCTGCTGAACCCGGCCGGTTACGTCGTCGCCGAGATCGCCGAGGACCGGCTGCATGTGCATCCCTCACCCGCCCATGACGACGGCGCCTGGATCGCCCTGTGTTCGCCGGCATCGACGGCGCCGTTGCAGGCGATAGCGACCGCCGTCGACCCGTATCTGGTGGTCCGGGTGACCGGCACCGACACCGACTGGACGGCGGAATTCGAGACGGTGGACACCGCGCTCAAGGACTCGGTCGAGGTGCAGATCACCAACGTCAGCAGCGGTGCGGCGTTCCAGTTCCAGCCCCGCCGGTCGTTGCCGCTGACGGTCGTCTGACGGCCGGTTTCGCCATCGGCGTATCGACGGATCAGCAAACCCGGCGCACACTTGCTGCTATGGACAACAACGGACCGTTCGGCATCGACCCCGAGGAATTCGACCGGGTCGTGCGTGAGGCGGGTGAGGGTCTTCGGGACGCCTTCGGGAAGATGCTCAACTCGTCGGGCCAGGGTGCCGGTTTCGGGATGCTGTTCGATCAGTTCATCAAGCCCGGCCAGCGGACCGCGAGGCCGCGGCCGCAACCGGAGACCGCCGGTGAGGCCGGTGACGGCGTGTGGGCGATCTACATCTCCGACGGCAAAGGCAAGGCCCACGTCGAGCAGGTCTACAAGACCGAGTTGGACGCGCTGCGGGCCAATAAGCACAACACCGACAACAGCCGCAATGTGCGGTTCCTGCCCTACGGCATCGACGTCAGCGTTCTGGACGCCAGCCTCGCCGAGCCGGAGGAGCCCGACACCGAGGTCCCGTCGACGGACTGATCAGTCCGGGTGGTGGCAGGCCACCATGTGCCCGTCGCCCGCCAGGAGCGGTTCGGTGCTCCGGCACACTTCGGTGGCCAGCTCACACCGGGTGTGGAACCGGCAACCGGGTGGTGGGTCGATCGGGCTGGGCACATCGCCGGTGAGCGGGACCCGTTGCCGGGCAGCGTTTCTCCGCGGATCGGGAACCGGCACCGCGGACAGCAGTGCCCGGGTGTACGGGTGTTTTGGATTCTCGTACAGGTCGGCGGCGGCCGCGTTCTCCACGACCTTGCCGAGGTACATCACCGCGACGCGGTCCGAGACATGCCGGACGACGCCGAGATCGTGCGCGACGAACAGATAGGACAGTCCGAATTCGGACTGCAGGTCCTCGAGCAGGTTGATGATCTGGGCCTGCACCGAGACGTCCAGCGCCGAGACCGGCTCGTCGGCGATGATGAGCTTGGGCCGCAGTCCCAGCGCACGGGCGATGCCGAGGCGCTGGCGCTGACCGCCGGAGAACTCGTGCGGGAAGCGGTTGTAATGCTCGGCCTGCAGTCCGACCCGGTCCAGCAGGTCCTGCACGCGTCGTTTGAGTTCAGCGCCATCGGCCAGACCGTGCAGTTGCATCGGTTCGCCGATGATCTGACCGATCCGCTTGCGCGGGTTCAGCGACGCGAACGGGTCCTGAAAGATCATCTGCATCTGCCGGCGCAGCGGCCGCATCTCCCGCGGTGAACGGCCGACGAGTTCCCGGCCTTCGAAACGGACCGAACCTGAGTCCGGTCTGACCAGCTGCAGGACGGCCCGACACAGGGTCGACTTGCCACAGCCGGATTCACCGACCAGACCCAGCGTCTCACCCTCGTGCAACACCAAGGTCACCCCGTCGACGGCGCGGACCTGAGCCACCTCGCGGTCGATGAGAACACCGGACTTGATCGGGAAATGCTTCACCAGATCGGTGATCTCAAGCAGTGGTGCCCCGGTCATCGCAGCGCTCCTGGCGCAAGCCAGCACCGGCTGAGGTGGCCGTCACGCTCGGTCAGTGGCGGTGGCCGATCGCAGTCGGCGAAGCGCCGGTCGCAGCGCGGGGCGAACCGGCACCCGGTCGGGGGAGCCAGCAGCGACGGCGGATGACCAGGGATCTGCGGAAGTCGTTCGGGCCGTGGCGCATCCAGGCGGGGGATCGAGTTCAGCAGCCCGACCGTGTAGGGGTGGCGGGGGTCGTAGAACACCCCGTCCAGGCCCGCCTGCTCGACAACCTGGCCGGCGTACATCACCACCACCCGGTCGGCGAGCTCGGCGACAACGCCGAGATCGTGGGTGATCAGCAGCACCGCCACGCCGCGCTCGCGGTTGAGCCGCCGCAGCAGATCCAGTATCTGGGCCTGGATGGTCACGTCCAGTGCGGTAGTCGGTTCGTCGGCGATCAGCAGCTGCGGTTCCAGCGCCAGCGCCATGGCGATCATCACCCGCTGGCGCATACCCCCGGAGAACTCGTGCGGATAATCACGCACCCGGCGTTCCGGATTCGGGATTCCCACGGCGGCAAGCAGTTCCACCGCGCGGTCGATGGCCTCGCGCTTGGACACGTCCCGATGCGCCCGGATCATCTCGGCGATCTGATCGCCCACCCGATAGACCGGATTGAGCGAGGTCATCGGATCCTGGAACACCACCGCGATCTGCTCGCCGCGCACCGACCGCAGTTCGTCGTCGCCCATGGTCACCAGATCGCGATCACCGAACATCGCCGACCCGGTGATGGTGGCGTTGGGGGAGCGGGTCAGTCCGATCAGGCTCTGCGCGGTGACGCTCTTGCCGCAGCCGGACTCCCCGACGATCGCCAGCACCTCACCGGCTCCGATGTCGAAGGAGACGCCGTCGATCGCGCCGACCACGCCGTCATCGGTGGCGAAGCGGACCCGCAGGTCCCGCACGCTCAGCAGTGGGGTCATACCGGTGCCGCCTCGCCGAGCCGGATGCGCGGGTCAAGGAACGCGTAGAGGATGTCGACGATGGTGTTGAACAGGACGATGAAGAAGGCGCCGAACATCGTCACCGCCATCAACGGCGGCAGGTCCAACTTGCCGATCGCCTGTCCGGCGTAGAGGCCGACGCCGTTGAGGTTGAACACCGTCTCGGTCAGGATCGCCCCGCCGCCGACCACCGCGCCGAAGTCCAACCCGAACAGCGTGACGATCGGAATCATCGAGTTGCGCAGCACATGCCGGATCCGGACCTGCCGTTCGCTGATGCCCTTGGCCCGCGCGGTGCGCACGTAGTCCTCGTTCATCGCGTCGAGCATGTTCGAGCGCAGCAGCCTGCTGTAGAAGCCGACGTAGAGCACCGCCAGCGTCAGCCACGGCAGGATCAGGTGGTAGGCCCACTGCAGCGGGTCTTCACTCAACGGCACATAGCTTCCGGTCGGGAACATCTGCGCCTTGAAGCTCAGGTAGTACAGCAGGATCGCGGCGAGCCAGAACACCGGCAGAGAGATGCCCACCAGGGCAAGGATTGTCAGTGCCCGGTCGGTGAATCGTCCGGCCCGCACCGCACTGAGATAGCCGAACCACACCGCCAGCACCATCCAGAGCACGGCGGCGCCGATCGTCAGCGACAGCGTGACGGGCAGGCCCTTCAAGATCTGCTGGGCGACGTTCTGGTCGCTGCTGTACGAGGTGAGTTGGCCGGTGAAGATCTGCTTCATCATGGTCAGGTACTGCACCGGCAGCGACTGGTCCAGGCCCAGGTCGGCGCGAACCCGGGCGATCAGCGCCGGGTTGGCGTTCTTGCCGGCGATCCGGGCGGCCGGGTCGGAGTTGGGGATGACGTTGAAGATCAGGAACACGATCACCGAGATGGCGAACAGCACGGTGGCCATGCCGATCGTGCGGCGGACGGCGAAGCGCAGCACGGCTACCGCCCCGGCCGGATGGTGGCGCGCGGATCCAGGGCGTCGCGCAGGCCGTCGCCGAAGACGTTGAGCGACAACACCGTCAGGACGATCATCAGGCCCGGAACGATGGTCAGATGCGGTGCTGTGTAGATCGTTTGGTAGCCCTCGGCGATCATCGTTCCCCAGGACGCGTTCGGCGGCCGAACACCGGCGCCCAGGAACGACAGCGCGGACTCCAACAGCATGTTGTTGGCGATGTTCAGGGTGAAGAACACGATGATGGTCGAGACGATGTTGGGGAGCAGTTCGGAGATCATGATGCGCAGCGGTCCCTTGCCCTGGGACACCGCGGCCTCGACGAACTCCTTCTCCCGTAATGCCAGGATCTCGCCGCGGATCGGCCTGGCCATGTACGGCACGTAGACCAGGCCGATGATCAGGATCGGAATCCACAGCGATTCGCCGGCGATCTGCAGGCCGCCGATCCGGATGCCGCCAAGGGCGAGCGTGGTTCCCAACGCGATGCCCAGCAGCAGCACCGGGAAGGCCCAGATGACATCGAGGATGCGGGACAACACCGCATCGACCCACCCCCGGTAGTAGCCGGCGAGCATGCCGACCACGACGGCGAGAAGCGTCGTGATGACCGCGGCGAGCACGCCGATGTAGATCGACGTGCGTCCGCCGTACATCAGTCGCACCATCACGTCGCGACCGTTCTGATCGGCCCCGAGAAGATAGCGACCGCGCAGTCCCGGCCCGATCGGGATGCCCTCCGGTGAGACGACGTGCAACTGCTCGCCGTCCACCATGATCTTGTCGGTGATGTGATTCTGATTCGGCCCGGTGTGAGCGACATGCTCGGCCCACAGCGGTGCAGCAAGGCAGAACAACACGATCAGGACGAACAGGGCGCCGAAAGCCAGCGCGATCCGGTTGCGCCGCAACCGAAGCCAGGCCAACCGTCCCGGACTCTTGCCGTACTGGGGAGCTTCGGCTACGGCGGCGACCATTACTTCAGGACGAATGACGTGAAGTCCTGTGAGAACAGCAGGTGCCGGTAGGACTTGTCGAAGTTGAGCCGGTCCGACAGGAAGGTGGTGAACTGCTCATTGCCGTAGGGAGCCCACACCGCCTGCTCCATGTAGGCCTTGTCCAATTCGGCGTACTGCTTCTTGACCTCGTCGGTCAACTGCTGCTGGACCAACTCGTCCTGCATGGCGTCGTTGGCCTCGATCTTGGCCTGCGAGTAGTTGTTGTTGTTCGTCGGCAGGATGTTGGCTCCGTTGAGCAACGGACGGAAGAAGTCGTCCGGGTGCGGGAAGTCCTGGAACCAGTCGGCGAAGCCGGTGTCGAGATCCGGCGTCGACAGGTTGCCGATGGTCTGGAAATAGGTGTCCCCGGAGATTACCTTCAGCTGGGCGTTGAAGCCCAACTCCTTGAGCAGATCCTGGTAGTACTGCCCGATCCGCTTGCGGTCCGGCTCGTCGTCGGTCCACACCGTGATGTCCTTGTCGGCCGGATTGGCTTCGGCCAGAAGCGCTTTGGCTTTGTCCATGTCCGGACCCGGATACAGCTTGTACTCGTCGTAGCCCGGCATGCCCGGCGGCAGGATCTGCTGGGTGGCGTGCAGGCGGCCGCCGAACACCCGGTTGAGCGCCTCAGGGTCGATCGCGTAGTTGATCGCCTGGCGCACCTTGACGTCGTTGAACGGCGCCTGCTGATTGTTCATCCAGAAGTAGTAGGTGTTGATCGAATCCTCGAACCGGAAGCGGTCGGAGAACTTGGCCTTCACCTCAGGCAAGCGGTCGGCGTCCGGCGGATCGTTCATGTAGTCGATGGTGTTCTGCTCGATGCCTGTCACCTGCGCCGAGTTGTTCTTGTTCTGGGTGACGACGATCTTGTCGACCGACGCGTCGGCGACCTCGGTGGCGCCGGCGTCCTTGACCGTTTTGAAGTTCGGATTGCGTTCCATCGTCAGGCTGTTGGGTGCGTCGACCTTGGTGATGACGAACGGACCGCTCGACGGCGGCGGGTTGTTGGTCGCTTCCTTGTCCAGCGGAGTGGTCGGCGGCACCGGCGCGGCGAACATCAATCCCAATACGTTGGTGAAGGTGCCGTTCGGCTTTTCCAGGGTGATGGTGATGTCACCGGTGTTGTCATCGGTGACGATGCCGCTGATCGTGTCGGCCTTGCCGTCGGCGAAGTCGCCGGCGCCGACGATCCCCTCGTAGAACACCGATCCGCCGGAGTTCGCCTTGAACAGTCGTTTGATGGCGTGGGTGAAGTCACTGGCCTTGATCGGCGTCCCGTCTGAGTACTTCATGTTCGGCCGAAGGGTGAGCTTGTAGACCTTGCCGTCCTCGGAGACCTGCGGCATGTCCTTGGCGAGACCGGGCACCACGGCGGTCCCGTCCGCGCCCTTCTGGTGCTTGTAGGTCAGCAGCGGGACGTAGGTGTTCCACAACACCTCCCAACCCTCGACGGTGTAGGAGAGTTGCGGGTCGACGTAGTCCGGGAAGGAGGTCAGGGTGACGTTGACGTCGCCTCCGGTCTTGCCGCCCGCGCCGGCGCCGGTGCCGCCCTTGCCGCCGCAGCCCGTGACTCCCCAGGCGGCGATGGCCGTGATCCCCACGACCGTGACTGCCCGACGCAGCGTGCCCATGGCGCTCCTCTATGACTTCGGTGCGGACGATTCAGTGAGCACACTGTGCCTTAGCTGGGGGGTTTTGGCGCGGTAACCGTCAGCTTTGTCGCCCCGGCCGCGCGGGCCGCCCGCCCGGGAGCGCGGCGTCGCTGCGACGCTGCGCACCGCGGCCGGTGCGAGGTCGGCGACGACGTTGCGCACTCCCTGACCGATCGCGTCGACCAGGTCGGTGGCCGCGGTGAGGGGGTCCAGCCGCGGCAGCAAGCCGGCTGTCGCCGGGGTGCCGGGGCCGGCGGACCGGTCGTAGCCCCAGTCGACCATCACGGTGAGCGCCGGTTCGACCAGATCCAGCAGCGCTGTGGGGAAACCGATTTCATACAACGGCATCAGAAGCGGCAGGTGCGGCGTCTTGAGGGTGATGTAGGTGATGTTGCCGACCGTCGTGTCGGGGAATGCGCGCGGGCCGGTGAGGTCGGCGGCGAAATAGTTGCCGTGCACGAACGATCCGGCCAGCACGGCGTTGGCCACGGCGAGCAGATTGAGCGGGTAGGTCGGGAAGTCCGAGGCGGCGTCGTACTCCCAACTGATGTCGGTCGTCGCGTAGGGGGTGTCCAGCGGCGTGGAACCGTCGAGTGGGATGTCCAGCAGCGGCACGTAGAGCCCGGCGAACCGCTGCAGGATGCCGCCGTTGGGCCGGTTGGGATTGCCCACCAGGAGGAATTGCAGCCGATCGGTGGCCGGGGCGCCCCCGGCCTGGCTCTGCAGTGTGCGCATCTCGCGGACCATGACGTTGGCGCTCGAGGAGTAGCCGACGGCGACGACGCTGCCGGTTGATCCGGCGCCGGCCAGTGCGGCGCTCAACGCTCCGGAGAAGTTGTGCAGGCCCTGCTGTTGAGAGGTTTCGTAGGCCAGCACGTCGGCCGGCCACGTCACGGGGACGAAGTCCCAACCGAAGTAGGGCGAGGCGTGGTTGTTGACCGTGTCGAGGTATCCGTGCCCGAAGGTCCCCGCCGACCGGAACGGGTCGGTGTCGGGCGCCGGATACCAGGGGTCGCCACCGAGTTCCTGCTTGATCGGCGGGTTCAGTGCGTTGCCGTTCTGGGTGCCGCCCATCGCCAGCACGGTGTTCGTCGCCAGTTGGGCGGCGCTGCTGACGGTGGTCAGCAGGCTCAGCGCGAGGATCCCTGCGGTGGTCGCGAGCCCG
>NZ_JAFMJZ010000287.1 GCF_017853185.1 Mycolicibacterium sp. | reverse complement strand
CACAGCGAGGATCGCGGCGAACACCGCCGAACTCAACGCCAGGGGGACACCGAGGGCGTCGGTGAGGATGTCGGTGTAGAGGGTGCCGGTGACGCTGAGCACCACCACGGTCAGCCAGTACACGAACGGCACATAGCGCGACAGGCTCATCTGCCAGACCAGCACGCCGACGAGCACGGCGGTGAAGATCGCCGTCGTCGTCAGCAGGCCCAGCCCCAGGGTCTCGTTGACCCAGTCGGCGAAGCTCTCCCCGACCGTCGTGCACAGGATCTTGATCACCCAGAACCAGACGGTGACCTCGGGGACCTTGCTCAGCATTCGGCGACTCAGTATCACTCGGCCAGCCTGGCCACGCGGCGCTGAGGAAACGCTGAGGGCCGGGGCTCGGCTCAGCGTTTTCACAGTGCGCACCCCGCAGCGTGGGGTCAGCGTCACCGATCCCGGTGGCGTGTATCAGGAAGGAAATCCCATGTCAGCACGCAGAAAGATCGCCACCGTGATCGCAGGCGCCACGGTCGCACTCGGGGCGGCCGGCGCGGTAGCGCTGGTTCACCCGATCCAGGTCCCGCACATCTCCTTCGGCGCCGAGCAGCCCGCCCCAGCCCCCGCGGCCGGCGGTGTTTCAGAGGCGCCCGAGGCCCCGGAAGCCCCCGGCGTCGCCGACGTGCCCGAGCCCGGTGACACACCGGATGCCGGCGACTAACCCGACGCTGCCTACCCTCGGGGCTGGGGACGACACGCGCGTTGTCCCCAGCCCCGAAGGCCGCCACGACAAGGAGTCCACCGCTGTGAGAGTGCTTGTCGTCGAGGACGAGGCGCGGCTGGCCAAGACCCTGAAAGTGGGGCTGGCGGCAGAGGGCTTCGTCGTCGTCACCGCCGACAACGGCACCGACGGGCTGTGGCTGGCCACCGAGGACCAGTTCGATGTCGTTGTCCTCGACATCATGCTGCCCGGTTTGAGCGGCTACGAGGTACTGCGCCGCATGCGGGCTGCATCCGTGTGGACCCCGGTGCTGATGCTGACCGCCAAGGACGGCGACTACGAGCAGGCCGACGCCTTCGACCTCGGCGCCGATGACTACCTGACCAAACCGTTCTCATTCATCGTCCTGACCGCCAGACTGCGAGCCCTGCTGCGCCGCGGGGCACCTGAGCGCCCCGCGATCCTCGCCGCCGGCGATCTGTCCCTGGACCCGGCACGACGGTCCGTACACCGCGGCGAGGTCCCGATCACACTGACCCCCCGCGAGTTCGGGCTCCTGGAATACCTGATGCGCAACAAAGACATCGCCGTCACCAAAACGCAAATACTGCAACATGTTTGGGACGCCCACTACGCCGGCCCCGACAACGTCGTCGAGGTTTACATGGGGTATCTGCGCCGCAAGATCGACACCCCGTTCGGCACGACCACCATCGAAACCGTGCGCGGGGTCGGCTACCGGCTCAGCTCTGAGTCCCGCAGATAGACCGTTATGACCGTCCCCCCGCCGGGGCGGTCACCGACAGTCACCCGGCCCTCATGGGCGGCCACGATCTCGGCCACGATCGCCAACCCCAGCCCGCTGCCGCCCGCGGCGCGCGAACGGTCGGCGTCCAAGCGTACGAACCGCTCGAAGACCCGGTCGCGATCCGCCAGCGCAATTCCCGGCCCATCATCGGCGACCGACACACATCCTGAACCGTCCTGCACCCATACCGCGATCTCAACGGTCGAACGGGCATGGCGCACAGCGTTGTCCACCAGATTGCGCAACACCCGGCCCAACGCCGACCGATCCCCGCCCACCTGCGCCGGCGACAGATCAGCCCGCACTGCCGGCACGCCGTCCCGCTCCAGACGGGCCACCTCGTGGGCGGCCAGATCGTCGAGGTCGACATCCTCCCGGCGCACCACGATCCCGCGTTCATCAGACCGCGCCAACAACAACAGGTCGTCGATCAATGCCTGCATCCGTTGCGCCTCGGGCAACACCATGTCCCGCGCCAACTGCGCCTGCGGCAGTTCCGGGTGGGCCAAACCCACTTCCACCGCCGAGATGATCGTGGCCAACGGGCTACGCAACTCATGGGAGGCGTCCCCGACGAACCGGCGCTGCGCAGCCTGGCCCGACTCGATCCGGGCCAGCATGTCGTTCATCGTCGCCGCCAGCGCGGAAATCTCATCGCGATGCGCGGGCACCGGAACACGCCCCGACAGATCATGGGCGCTGATGTCGGCGACCTCCGCGCGAATGACCTCCACCGACCGCAACGAGCGGCGCACCAACACAAACGTCGCCGCGGCAGCACCGGCCACCACGAACGGCATCGCCGCCGCCAGCAGCAGCCCAAGATCCTTCACCGTCGAGAACGCGGCCCCGCTCGCCGCGCCGACCAACACCGTGTAGTCGCGGCCTGGGCCGGCACCGGCCTCCCGGCTGACCCGCACACCGTCTTCGCCCTCACCGTCGCCGGACTCATCAGCATGCTGCGACCCGGTACCCCACCCGGTCATCGGCGTCATCGGCGTGCCG
>NZ_JAFMJZ010000286.1 GCF_017853185.1 Mycolicibacterium sp. | reverse complement strand
CACGGGGTCGTAGGTGGCGTCGTAGCCGTTCCAGATGTAGGTAAGGGTCGGACCCGGGAAGATGCTGTTCCTGCTGATGAACTTCTTCCACGACCACGGCCGGTCGCCCTCGTGCGACGGTGGCACGCGGAGCGTCACCCCGTATCCGGGCGCACGGCCGTGCACCCAGTCGCGAACGGTTGTCGTGACTCGTTCGCCCTTCCATGTCATCCACTGCGCGTCACAGCCATAGCCGTACGATGCCCACTGCGTGTCGAGCGGATCGCCGTCGTATGCAGCCCCGGGCCACGTCCTCAGGTTCGGCCCATCCCACGGCGAGGTCACCCGGTAGACGCTGACCGGGCGCGCCTCGTAGCAGTTGCCCCCGGTGTGGAAGTTGATCGCACTGATTTCCGCCGCGACGACGTGCTGGTAGACCGCCGAGAGCGGGATGTCGAACTTCACGTACGCCGCGGCGAGGGAATCCACGCCGGGCGCCGGTCCCACCTTCAGGTCCTGACTCCCCGAGTTGTCGTTGTTGAAGGGTGACATCACGAAGGTGTCGTCGCCGAGCGCCGCGACATCGCTCCGCGTGCTCAGTGTCGGGTCGAAGACAACAGGGAAGACACGGTTCGGGTCGTTCAACCACCCGTTGTCCGCGGTGATCGTCAGCTCCGAGAGCGCGGGGTCGAACCCGTAGCGCACATCGGTGCTCTTGAAGCCGGTGCCCGTGACGGGGTCACTGCCGGCATCCATCATCCAACCCTGGGGCACCTCACCGACAACACGGCCCGACCGGTCGCGGATTTCGAGGGCACCACTCGCGACCTGCTGCAACGTCAGGCGGTCGAGACGAACCTTGAAGCGCAACTGCCGTGCGGCCCGAGGCGTCTTCAGGATGATCGACTCCTTGACCCCCGACTCAGTCGACACCAACTCCAAATCGATGTCTTCGAGCACATCCGCGTAAAGCGCCGTGTCGCCGTCGATCTGCGCCGCCACCGGCCGCGCGCCGACGAGATCGAACGAGATGCTCCCGCCACCGACCGTCAGTTTCCCGAGCGGCGCGCCGCCGGCGCGCTTGGCGAACTCGACCCTGAACGGCCCTGAAACATTGCGGACCGTCGGAAGCGACGTCCCCGGCAGCCCCGCGGTCAGGGTTGTGTCGAGCACGGCCCATTTGCCGGGCTTGCTCTCGTAGTGCCGCCTGCGGGTGGTGACATCGGTCGTGAACGTGCCGTCGGGGTTTCGATAGGTGCTGCTCTTCGCGTTGCGCTTCGCGACGTCCTCGACGCTCTTCCAGCGGTCGAACTGGCTCCCGCTGCCCCTCGCCTGAGTTTGGGTTGCCGGGACGCCGACCGGTGTACCCACCCCTGGGGCGGTTGGCAACACCGGGGACTCCGGCCCCGAAGCCACGGCACCCTCCGGGACAACGAGCGCGGTGTCGCTCGTGGTGCCGCCGGCGGCGGCTCGATCCGCATCCTGGGTGCCGGGCGGATCGAGCCTCGCTGCGTCCGTCGCTTCGGATGGCACCGCGGGCGCGAGCGCCTTGACATCGGCGTGCGGACCGACAAGCGGCGTCTCATCCTTGGAGGAGGCGCCTGCGACCGTCGGCACGGTCAACAAGCCGGCGGCCACCACCGACACGGCTACCAGCGATACCAACCAGCGTGCCGGACGGCGCGAGCGTTGCCGCCGCCCGTCGCGATATGACCCCGTGCCGTCCGTAGAGTTCAATGCCCCGCGCTCCTGTTGCACGATGAGTGGCACCACAGTGCTCCAATGCCACCAAGTGCGAACCATCGTCTGCCGTCGGCCCGGATCTGTCCATTGGCCATGTGGCCGATTTCGCCGGCACGACACGCTGCGTTGCAGTCTTAGGACTGCGGTATGAGTTGGATTTCCGATTGCACGCAACGCCCGCTTTGCGTACAACAATCGGCATGAAGCTGTTGCAGCGGGTGAACGCGGTGGGTTGGCGCATGCGGCGGGGTCGCGTCCGAAGGCCGGCGCGCATTCGCATCCCTCTTTGTGTTTATGGCGTCGTGACGCTGAGCGCCATCGTGATCCCCGTTTCCGCCTGTAGCGGCGGCTCCTCAAAGGCAGAGCAGCGCGCCAGTAATGCCGCCCGTGACCACCTCCGGGAACTCGGGATCAAGGTCGAACGTTCTTCCTGTGACCAAGCCGACAACGTTGACGAGTTCTCCTGCGACCTGAAGGCGGCGAATGGCGCCACCATCTCGGTTGCGGTGTCGAAAACGCCCGATGGCGAGTTCCAGTACGAAACAACTGCAGGAATCATCGACGGCCGGCACACAGCACAACGACTCGGCACGGAACTCGGCCAGCCCCTTCGCGAGAAGGTAACGGTGAACTGCCCCGACGCCATTCCTGCGAATACCGAGGATGTCTTCTCCTGTCAGGCGTCCACCGAGGGCCGCGAGACCACCACCCGCGATGTGACGGTCACGGTGCTCGACGACCGGACCGGGGATTTCACGTACCAAGTGTCGTGATCACCGACCGGATTCCGTGATG
>NZ_JAFMJZ010000106.1 GCF_017853185.1 Mycolicibacterium sp. | reverse complement strand
GGGACGCTCAGACGTTGAGGGACGTGGCGGCGTCACGCAGCGTCTTCGCCGAGCCCTGCAGGCCGAGCAGTTCGTGCACGGCCAGTGGGACCTCCAGCACCTCCCCGGCGCCGCGGGCCGACACCAGCGTCGGCAATGACAGTGCGACGTCGGTGATTTCGTACGCGCCGCGCTGCACCGATGAGATCGGCAGCACCCGGTTCTGATCGCCGAGCACGGCCTCGATGATCCGGGCGGTGGCCAAGCCGATCGCCAGGTTCGTCGCGCCCTTGCCTTCGATGATGTGGTACGCGGCGTTGACCACGTCCTTGCCGATCTGCGTCCGGGTGGCCTCGTCGAACACCTGTTGCCCGCCTGCCCGGAACTGGTCGGCGGGCATCCCGCCGATCGACACGCTGGACCACAAAGGGATCTCGGAATCGCCGTGCTCGCCGACGATGAATCCGTGCACGTTGCCCACGTCGACACCGGCGCGCCGGCCGATGAGATACCGGAAGCGGCTGGAGTCCAGCACCGTTCCGGAACCGAAGATGCGTCCCGGCGGCAGGTCCACGGACTTGGCGGCGGCGTAGGTGACCAGATCGACCGGGTTGGTGACGAAGATGATCACCGCATCGGGTGAGTGCTCCAGCAATTGCGGTGTGAGTTGTTGCGCCATGGCCACATTCGTGGCCGCCAGATCCAGCCGGGTCTGGCCCGGCTGCTGTTTGGCGCCGGCGGTCACGATCACGATCGACGAACCGGCGGTGACGCCGATGTCGTCGGATCCGGTGATCGTGCAGGTGGGTACGAACTGGCTGCCGTGGTTCAGGTCGAGGACCTCGGCGTGGACCTTCTTGGCGTTGGTGTCGAAGAGCGCGATCGCACCGGCCGATCCACGGATCAGGCAGGCGTAGGCGATGGCCGTCCCGACGCTGCCTACCCCGACGACGGAAACCTTGGTACCGGATTGCTCATGCACCACGTCAGTATTCCTCAGGGGTGTCCGTCAGCGACAGCGTCAGGGCCGGTCCGAGCAAGGCCTAACGACCAGATGAGGTGCTGCCCCCGGCCTCGGCGGGCAGCGGAGGCGGGAGCGGAACAGCCGAACTCGGCGCGGTGGTCGCAGCCGGTGTGGACAGGCCCGGCGTCGACAGACCAGGCGTTGAGGACGGGGCTGCGGTCGCGGCCGTGCTCGGCGTGGCGGTGCCCGACGTCGTCGGTGTCGCCGCCGATGTGGTGGCCGATGACGACGTGCTCGGTTTGGAACTCGTGGTGCCCGAGGCCGCCGGGGCGGGGGCGCCGTGGAAGTCGACCCAGGACTCGGTGCGGAGGGTGTTGCCGCCGATGGTCACGCTGAGCGCAGTCGGTGTGACCATGTAGGTCACACCGTCGTTCTTGGCGACGAATGTGTCGGTGGTCGACTGCGTCGCGGTGACGATCAGCTTGGCGCCGTCACTGACCCGCACGCCGCGGTACTCGAAGGCGCCCGCCGGGGTCTTGCAGATCGCGACACGCGAGGTACCGGTGGTCCCGAAGAGCACTGCGGAATCCGGCGCGGTGCATCGTGCGGTGGAGTTGATATAGCCCTGGCCGTCGGAAGGGGGCGCAGCGGTGGGGGCGGCGATCGCCAGCGGCACTCCGATGGCAACAATCGCCGACGCGGCCGCCGCTCCGACGGCCAGGGCGAAGTTCCGGGATGTGGGTTTCATTTGCTCAACGAGATCACACCTCTATTGCGGGAGGCCAGTGGAGTTGCCGAGCTTTCACTCAATTGTTAAGTGTCTGAGACCCATTCGCCGCGGCACAAGACGGCCTCAACACCGAGGTCCGCATCGAGAACCACCAGATCGGCGGTGGCGCCGGGGGTCAGCGTCGGGTCGGGGAGACCCAGTGCGCGGGCCGGATTGACCGACGACTGCCGCACCGCCTGACGCAGCGCTTCGTCGCGCGGCAGTTCGCTGTTGGCGACGGCGAACCGGAACAGCCGGTCCATCGTCGCGGTGCTGCCGGCGATGGTCTGGGTACCGGCCAGGTGTGCTACACCGTCGGTGACGTCGACGGCCAGCGGGCCGATCCGGTAGGCACCGTCGGACATTCCCGCCGCCGCCATCGCATCGGTCACCAGATCGACGCGGTCGGCACCGGCAGTGCGGCTCACATGGCGGTAGAGCGCAGCATCGACGTGCACTCCGTCGGTGATCAACTCGACGGTCACCCGCGGATCCTCCAGCAGGGCGATGACCGGACCCGGCTCGCGGTGGTGGATCGGTCGCATCGCGTTGAACAGATGCGTCGCCACCGTCGCCCCGGCCTCGATCGCGGTCCGGGTCTGGGCGTAGGTCGCCTCGGTGTGGCCAACGGCCGCAACCACATTCGCATCAACCAGGGTGGCGATCGCATCCAGCGCGCCGCTGCGTTCCGGGGCCAGCGTCACCATCCGGATCGTCCCGCCGCCGGCGTCGAGCACCCGTCGCAGCTCCCCGGGTTCGGGATCGCGCAGCAGCGCCGGATCGTGTGCGCCGCAGCGTTCGGCGGCCAGCCACGGGCCTTCCAGATGGATGCCTGCGATCACCCCGGCCCGCACCTCGCCGGCCAGTTCGGTGACCTGGCGCAGCAGGTCGGCCGGACTCTCGGTCACCAGCGAGGCCACCAACGTGGTGGTGCCGTGCCGCCGGTGCAGGGCAACCGCCGTCGCCGTCCCGGTCGGGCCACCGGAAAAACTGGCGCCGCCTCCGCCGTGCACATGGGTGTCGACGAACCCGGGCACCACCGTTGCAGCACCCAGGTCGTGATCGGCCGGACGGTCCGGGATTCCGGCGCCGATGCCGGTGATCGTCGATCCCGTCACCTCAATCCAGCCGGGCCGCAACAGATCTGAGCCGGTCAGTACCGTGCCGGCGGTCAGCAACACGTCAGATGCCCTGCCATCCGGGCTTGGTCTGGTAGGTCTCCCGGTAGTAGTCGGCGAGTTGCAGACGGCGTGCGGCGCGGTCGTCGATCAGCACGGTCGCGTGCGGATGGTGCTGCATGATCGTGGCCGGCCACATCGCGCTGACCGCGCCCTCCACCAGATGGTGCACCGCCTCGGCCTTGTTGCGTCCGGTGGCGACCAGCACCAGATGCCGGGCTTCCATGATCGTGCCCAGGCCCTGGGTGAGGCAGTGCGTGGGGACCGCGTCGATGTCGTCACCGAAGAAGCGCGCGTTGTCCATCCGGGTCTGGTGGGTGAGCGTTTTGATCCTGGTGCGTGAGGCCAGCGAGGAGCCCGGTTCGTTGAAGGCGATGTGCCCGTCGGTGCCGATTCCGAGGATCTGCAGGTCGATGCCGCCCACCGCACGGATCGCCGCCTCGTACTGCGCGCACGCGTCCGGGATGTCGTCGGCCAGACCGTTCGGACCGTGCACCGCGCCCGGGGCGAAGTCCACCCGTGAGACGAAGACCGAGTCGATGACGTTGCGGTAGCGCTCCGGATGGTCGGGCGGCAGGCCGACGTACTCGTCGAGGGTGAACCCGCGTGCCTTCTTGAACGAGATCCGCCCGGCGTCGCATCGCGTGGCCAGTTCGTCGTAGATCGCCAGCGGCGATGATCCGGTGGCCAGACCCAGCACCGCATCGGGCTTGCTCTTCAGCAGCGACTCGATCGAGTCGGCCGCCACCGAGCCGATCTCAGCCGAGTCCTTCAGGATGACGACTTCCATCGCCGCTACTTGCTCGCCGTGAAAAGGGTTGCGCCGGTGGTGATGTCCGCGGCGGCAGCCACCGCGTCGCTCACCGCGACGTTCGACGGGTCGCGCTCGTCCATGACCACCACCGGGACGATGGGACTCATTCCGGCGGCGACGATGGCGGGAACGTCGTAAATGATCACCGGCTGGCCGGCGGTCACGGTATCGCCCTGGGCGGCGAGCGCGGTGAAACCGGCGCCGTTGAGCTGCACGGTGTCCAATCCCAGATGCACCAGGACCCCGACGTTGTCGGGAGTCATGATCACGTAGGCGTGCGGGAGCAGCTTGAGGATCTTGCCGCTCACCGGCGCCACGGCATCGACCACCTCGCGTGGCGGGTCGATGGCCGCCCCGTAGCCCACCATGCCTCCTGAGAAGACCGGATCGGGGACATCGGCGAGGGCGACGGCGCGCCCCTGCACGGGAGCCAGGACGGTTGTGGTGCTCAAGAGGGTCTCCTTACCTCGGCTGCCCAAAGGATAGAGAGCCGGCGGCGTCGTTGCGGCAAAAACCGCCCTCGACGTGGAGGGATTGTGGTCTAAGCTTCCGCACCATGAGCAAAGCCACAGGCGCGCAATCGAAATCAGGGCTGAGCATCCCGGGCTTCGCCCAACTGCAACGCCTGGGCAAGAGCCTGATGCTGCCGATCGCCGTGCTGCCGGCGGCCGGCATCCTGTTGCGCCTGGGTCAGGACGATCTGCTGGGCAAGATCAAGGCCCCGGTTATCGGCCCGTTCTTCCAGGCGATGAGTGCGGCCGGCGGCGCGCTGTTCGAGAATCTCGCCCTGCTGTTCGCCGTCGGTGTGGCGATCGGCTTCGCCCGCAAGGCCGACGGGTCCACCGCACTCTCGGCGGTGGTGGGCTACCTGGTGATGCAGGCGGTGTTCAAGACCATGTCGCCGTTCGTGCTCAAGGGTGTGCTCGACCAATCCGGCGAGCAGGCGCAGATCAACTACAGCGTGCTGGGCGGCATCGTGGTCGGTCTGATCACCGCGGTGTTGTTCGACCGGTACCACACCATCCAGTTGCCGCCCTATCTCGGATTCTTCGGCGGCCGCCGCTTCGTGCCGATCGCGGTCTCGATGGCCAGCCTGATCGTCGCGTTCGCGATGAGCTACTTCTACCCGATCTTTGACGCCGGCCTGACCGGCCTCGGCAGGTTCATCGGCGGTGCCGGCGCACTGGGTGCGTTCGTCTTCGGCTTCGCCAACCGGATGCTGATTCCCGTTGGGCTGCACCACATCCTGAACTCGTACGTCTACTTCATCTACGGCAGCTACACCGGCCCGAACGGCGGAGCGACGGTCACCGGCGAGCTGAGCCGGTTCGCCGCCGGCGATCCCACCTCGGGTCGGCTCACGGCCGGCTTCTACCCGATCCTGATGTTCGGACTGCCCGCCGCGGCACTGGCGATGATCCACGTGGCCAACGCCAAGCAGAAGAAGGTCGCCTTCGGCATCCTCTCGGCGGCGGCGCTGACCGCCTTCCTCACCGGCGTGACCGAACCGCTGGAGTTCTCCTTCATGTTCGTGGCGTTCCCGCTCTACATCGTGCACGCACTGCTGACCGGACTGTCGCTGGCGATCGCCTACCTGCTCGACATCCATCTCGGGTACTCGTTCTCCGCCGGGCTGATCGACCTGTTGCTGTGGGGCAACGCCCCGGCGGCCAAGAACGTCCCGATTCTGATCGGCATGGGAGTGGCGTTCTTCGCGCTCTACTACGTGCTGTTCCGGTTCGTCATCACCCGGTGGAACATGCGCACGCCGGGCCGTGAACTCGAGTCGGACTTCGAGGAGGAGCAGAAGGCCAACCTCAGCGAGGGTTCCGACGCGGCCACCGCGATCCCGGCGGCAGGTGGCGTCGCGACCGCCGCGCCCAAGACCGACAGCAAGGCCGAGCAGCTCATCGCGGCGTTCGGCGGCCGGGAGAACCTGGTCAACGTCGACGCCTGCATCACCCGGCTGCGGATGGACGTCGCCGACACCTCCAAGGTCGACCACGCCCGGCTCAAGGCACTCGGCGCGGCCGGCGTGATCGAGGTCGGCAGCAGCGTCCAGGCGGTGTTCGGAACTCAGGCCGAGGCGCTGAAGAACGACATCACCGACGTGCTCTAGCCGCCAGCACGCGGTCGGGGTAGTCGGAGATGATTCCGTCGACGCCCATGGCGATCATGGCGTCGATCTCGCTGGGCTCATTGACCGTCCACGGCACGACCGTCAGGCCGCGGGCGTGCGCGTCACGAACCGCCTCGGCGGTCAGGCCCTCGGAATCGGGTGACCATACGTCGGCACCCAGCGCGGCCACCATGGCCGGGACCGAACCGGCGTAGTCGCCCAACCGCAGCCCGGCAGTCCACACGCCGTCGGTGAGCAGAGCCGGGTCGGCCTCGGTCAACGCGACGGTGGTGATCTCGGGTGCGATCCGCTGAACTTCGAGCAGCGTGCGCCAGTCGAAACTCTGGATCATCGCCCGCTTCTCGAGGCCGGCGGCCCGTATCTCGTCGACCAGCAGCCGGGCGAACTCGGCCGGGACGGGGGAGAGGGTGGGGGCGTCGGGCTCGATCTTGGTCTCGATGTTGAACCGCAGATCGGACCGGTCCCGGAACGTGTCGAGCACCTGTTTGAGTGTCGGCATCCGGGTGCCGTCGATCGGCACCTGCAGCGGGAAGCGTTGCGCGTAGGCACTTCCCGGGCGCAGCCGTCCCACGTCGAGGCGCTCCACCTCGTCGAGCGTCAGTGAGTTGAACGGAATGCCGGCAGCCACCCACCGGCCGGATGCATCCCGGACCAGGTCGGGGTTGAGGATGCTGTCGTGGGTGACCACCAGCACACCGTCGGCGGTCACCTTGGTGTCCATCTCCAGGGTCGTCACACCGAGCTCGTCGGCGAAGGTGAAGGCGGGCAGCGTGTTCTCCGGCCGATACCCGCGTGCGCCGCGGTGGCCCTCGACGTCGAGCCCCGGTGTTTCAGCCTGCGCCGGGCCTGCCGGCAGCACCATCCCCGCCGCGACGGACGTCACGCCCAGCAAGATGCCCATGACGCGGGTGATTGCCCGTAGACCCTGTGATGCCACTGGTTGCCTCGCTGTCGGCCGTGTCCGTTGCGACGCATGGTTTCACAACCTGGACAATGGGTGCCGTGCGGACCGGAGAGATCAAAGCCTTGACCGGGCTTCGCATCGTCGCCGCACTGTGGGTGGTGCTCTTCCACTTCCGGCCGCTGCTGTGGGCGTCCTCGCCGCGTCTGCACGACGACTTCGCGCCGTTGTTCGACGCCGGCGCCCAGGGCGTCGACCTGTTCTTCATCCTCAGCGGATTCGTCCTGACGTGGAACTACCTCGAACGGATGGGCCCGTCGTTCTCGATGCGCGCCACCTGGCACTTCCTGTGGCTGCGGCTGTCCCGGGTGTTCCCGATCTATCTGGTGACCATGCACATCGCCGCACTGTGGATCATCTTCACCCTGCACGTCGGGAACACCCCGTCCCCGGACGTCGACAAGCTCACCGCGATCAGTTACCTGCGCCAGTTCTTCCTCGTTCAACTGTGGTTCGCACCGTTCTTCGACGAGACGAGTTGGGACGGCCCGGCCTGGTCGATCAGCGCGGAATGGTTGGCCTACCTGCTGTTCGCGGCGCTGATCCTGCTGATCTTCCGGATCGCGCACGTTTCCCGAGCCCGGACGCTGCTGATGCTGGCCTTCGTCGCGGCCCTGCCGCCGACGCTGTTGCTGCTGGCCAGCGGGATGCTCTACACGCCGTGGAGTTGGGTGCCGCGGATCGTGGCGCAGTTCGCCGCCGGTGCGCTGGCGTGTGCCGCCGTGCGACGCCTGCAGGTCTCCGAGCGCGGCGGCCGGGTGGCCGGGCTGGTCTCGCTGCTGATTCTCGCCGCGATCGTCGGCGGGCTGTACTGGTTCGACGCCCATCCGATCACCGGCATGATCGACTCCGGCGGCATCCTGGCGGTGTTGTTCATGCCGCTGGTGGTGGCGCTCTCGATCGGGACGGGCAGCCTGCCCGCGCTGTTGTCCACCCGACCGTTCATCTACGGCGGGCAGATCTCGTTCAGCCTCTACATGATTCACGAGCCGGTGCACACCGCCTGGGATTGGGCGGTGCAGGAGTACACGATCGCGCTGCCGATGTGGGGCGCGAAGCTGGCGGCCGTCGGACTGATCGCCGCGGCGCTGGCGTTGTCGGCGGTGCTGTTCCGTTTCGTCGAGGAGCCGGCGCGACGCTGGATGCGCAGCATGGTCGACGTCCGCGACGTCAAGGGCGGCCGGCTCCAAGCCGTCGGGGACAGGGCCGCCGGGGATAGCGGCACGTCGCGCGCCTCCGCCTGATCTGCGCTGACCCGGTCTACCCTCGATTCAAACCATAAAGGTGAGGGTGAGCTTGAGGCAGATCATCGCACGTACCGGCGCCGTGGCCGTCCTGGCTTGGGGCGTCCTGGCTTCGGGCACCCCGGCGGCGCATGCCGGGGAGTCCGCTCGCATCGCGGTCATCGGCGACTCCTACACCGCCGGATCCACCGAGGGCGGCAACGGCCCGCGGTCGTGGCCGCAGCTGGCCTGGCAACAGCTGGCCCGCCAGGGCGTGCAGGTCGACGCCGACGTCGCAGCCGAGGGCGGTGCCGGCTACGGCCAGCGCGGCAACAGCGGCAACATCTTCGAGGACCTGACCGCGCAGGCGGTCCGGCACAACGACGCCCTCGTGGTCTTCTTCGGCTCCCGCAACGATCAGCCGGTGGACCCGCAGAAGTTCAACGGTTTCGCCTCCGAGACGCTGCACCTGGCGCGCTACGCGGCGCCGGCCGCCAAGTTCCTGGTGATCGGTCCGGCGTGGCCGACTGCCAGCCCGCCGGCTGCCGTGCTCAAGATCCGGGACAGCCTGCGTGATCAGGCCGCCCAGATCGGCGCGGTGTTCGTCGACCCGATCGCCGACGGATGGTTCGTCGGCCGTCCCGAACTCATCGGGCAGGACGGCGTGCATCCCAACGACGCCGGGCACGCGTACATGGCCGACAAGATCGCCCCGCTGATCTTCCGTCAGTTGACCATCGCGATCTGAACCTGCTGCGGGAACCCATCCTCGGTGCTGGGTGAATACGATCTGCAGAAGTGAGATGTTCCCGGGCCGCGCTGGCCGCGTCGTTGACCGCAGTGGTCACCGTCGCGGCGCTGGCCACCGCCGACCGGCCCCGGGCTGACCGGCCGGCCGGCGACATCGAGGGTCCGTACGCCCGGCTGTTGGCGGAGGCCACCGACCTCGGTCCGGCCCGCGATCCGCGAATCCAACTCACCGCCGCGTTGCGCGATAGCGGTGAACCGGTGCGGCTGGCCCGGTGGGCGGACCTGCACGGCCTTTCGGTGCGCTGGCGCGAGGGCGACGCCTGGGCGATCGTCGAGGGTTCGCCGGATGCTGTCGCCGACGCACTCGGCATCGCCGTGCACGACTATCGCGACCGGCAGGGAACCGTCTTCTACGCCTCGCCGCAGCAGCCTCCGATCCCGTCCGTCGCCCGCGCCGAGGTCGCCGAGTTCGGCCGCATCCTCAGCCGCACCCCGTACCGGGAGGGCCTGCCGCCGACGCCGCCGCGCGACGTCCCCGACGGCGGACTTCTGCCCACCCAGCTGTGGAAGGCCTACGACGCCAACGAACTGACCGACTCCGGCTACACGGGCAAGGGCCAGACCGTGGTGGTGTTCAGCTTCGACGGGTTCAAGCAGCAGGACATGGACACCTTCGCCGAGTGGTTCGACGTGCCGAAGTTCACCCCCGAGGTGGTCGGCGGCATGCCCAGCCAGATCACCGGCGAATCCACCATGGACCTGCAGGTGATTCACGCCGTCGCGCCTGACGCCAGGCTGGTGATGGTCAACGCCCGCTCGACTGTCGAGTCCGGTGGAACCTTCGAGAAGCTCGGCCGGCTGATGGAGTCGGTGGACCGTGAGTTCCCCGGCGCGATCTGGAGCCTGTCCATCGGCTGGGGTTGTGACCGGCTGTTCACAGCCGCCGATCTCGCACCCGTGCGCGCGGCGGTGGCCGCCGCGCACAAGCACGGGACGACCGCCTTCGACGCGACCGGAGATCTCGCCGGCCTGGAATGCAAAGGGGGACATGACTGGTCGGACCCGCCGACCCCGGACGACTACGGGGTGGATGCGGTCGCGTCGCTGCCGGAGATGACCTCCGTCGGCGGCACCACGCTGTCCACCGACGCCAGTGGCGGCTTCCTCGCCGAACAGGGTTGGTATGACGTGCCGCTGACCCAGGGCAGCGCCGGCGGCGCTTCGGCGTTGTACGGCCGGCCGTCCTGGCAGATCACCGGTTCCGGCGGCGGCGCGTCCAAAGCCCGCCGGCTGGTGCCCGATGTGGCCGCGGTCGCCGATCCGTTCACCGGCGTGAAATTCGTTCTCGGGCAACAGGTTGCGGTCGGCGGCGGCACCTCGCAGTCCGCCCCGATCTGGGCCGGGCTGGCCGCGCTGATGAACCAACTGCTCAAGGATCAGGGCGCCGACCCGCTCGGTGATCTCAACCCGGTGCTGTACGCCGTCGCCAAGGGCTCGGCCGCCCCCGGATTCCGCGACATCCAACTCGGCGGCAACGCCGTCACCGTCCCGCATCCCGGCTACGACATGGTGACCGGGCTGGGCAGTCCGAGCGTCCTGAACCTCATCAGGGGCATCCTGCTGAACAGGTCGGCGAACCGATGAAGTCTGCGGCGCAACAGGATTCGCCCGAAGGCGCGTCGTTCGAGGGTTACGCTGTCGCGCCCGGCCGCTACCGCGCGCAACGTACCCGCGGGCCGCGCTACCTGGTGACGCTGGGCCTGTGGGTGCTCACTCTGGTGGCGGTGATGATGACCCTGGCGCTGGTGGATCAGAGGGTGCCTGACGTTCCGACCCGTTACGTCTGCCCGCCGGACTGCGGACGGCCGCCGACCGGTCAGCCGGTGGCCACCAATCCACGGTTCACCGCCGCCGACGGTTCGTTCTCGGTGTCCTATCCGGCGCCGGGCGCCGCCTATCAGGTCACCACCGGAGCAGACGGGGTGACTGCGGAGTGGACCGGCGGCGACGGCGGCACGATTCGGTTGCTCAGCCAGCCTGCCGCCGGCCGGGACGCCAGGACGATCGCCGAGGCACTGCTGGAGGACGCGTTCCCCGGCGCCAGCAAGGCCTATGAGCTGCCCAATGCCACCGTCGGTTACCAACTCGGCTACGGCGAGGTCGCCGACTTCCGTCCGATGTCCGGCGGGGGTGAGACGGAACGGGTTCGGATCATCATCATCGTCGCGATCAAGAACGACCTCGCACTGGTCGCCGCGGCGGCGGGGCCGTTTCGGGAGTTCACCCCGAACTTCGGCCCCGGACCGCCGTCACCGGCCAACCTGCAGGTCGCTCAGGACATGGGTAAGTACGTCAACAGCTTCGCCTGGCGCGGCGACCCGCCTCGCTAGTCGCCCCGCCCCTTGCCCCGTGCGTTGAGTGAGGAACCTCGCAGACATCCACTCGGGTGGATTCATACGGTCAATGCAATTTCCTAGCTGTGGAGGTTGCAGATG
>NZ_JAFMJZ010000105.1 GCF_017853185.1 Mycolicibacterium sp. | reverse complement strand
AGCTGTTGAGCGCCGGCGTGATCGAGGTCGCGCCGCTGGCATACATGCGGGGTAGAAGTCTCAATGACGCGTTCATCATTCTCGACGAGGCGCAGAACACCACCGCCGAGCAGATGAAGATGTTCCTCACCCGGTTGGGGTTCAACTCGAAAATCGTTGTCACCGGCGACATCACGCAGGTCGACCTCCCAGGCGGCGCGCGCTCGGGACTGCGCGCGGTGATCGACATCCTCGACGGGATCGACGACATCCACTTCGCCGAACTCACCAGTGCCGACGTGGTGCGCCACCGGCTGGTGGCCGAGATCGTCGACGCCTATGCCAAGGCGGCCGAACAACCCGCGCTCAAGCGCGCGCAGCGCAGGCGGCACCAGTGAGTATCGAGGTGTCCAACGAATCGGGCCTCGACGTTTCCGAAGAGGAACTGATCAGCGTCGCCCGCTTCGTCATCCGCAAGATGGACGTCAACCCGGCCGCCGAGCTGTCCATGGTGCTGCTCGACACCAACGCGATGGCCGATCTGCACATGCGGTGGATGGACCTGCCGGGTCCCACCGACGTGATGAGCTTCCCGATGGACGAGCTCGAGCCCGGCGGTCGCCCGGATGCGCCCGAGCCGGGTCCGTCGATGCTCGGCGACATCGTGCTGTGCCCGCAGTTCGCCGAGGGTCAGGCGAAGGCCGCCGGCCACAGCCTCGGGCATGAGCTGGCGCTGTTGACCATTCACGGGGTGCTGCACCTGCTCGGCTACGACCATGCCGAGCCGGAAGAGGAGAAGGAGATGTTCGCCCTGCAACGCCAGCTGCTCGAGGAGTGGGTGGCCGACCAGGTCGAGGCCTACCACTCCGAACGCCAGGCCGAGAAGGACCGGCGGCTGCTCGACACCCGGTTCCTCGATCAGCCGTGACCGGACTGGCGCCGCTGCTCGGCGCGATCGCGCTGACCCTGCTGGGAGGCCTGTTCGCGGCCATGGACGCCGCCATCGGCACCGTGTCGATGGCACGCGTCGAGGAACTGGTCCGCGACGAGCGGCCCGGCGCGCAGCGGCTGGCGCAGGTGATTCGGGAACGTCCGAAATACGTCAATCTCGTTGTGCTGCTGCGCATCGCGTGTGAGGCCACTGCATTCGCCCTGCTGATCGGTTTCCTCCGCGATCAGATGTCCTTCGATCGTTCGCTGGTGGTGGCCGCGGTGATCATGACAGTAGTGAGCTTCGTGGTGGTGGGCGTGGGACCGCGCACCCTCGGCCGGCAGCGCGCCTATCCGATCGCGTTGGCGAGCGCTGTTCCGCTGCAGGGGATTTCGGTTCTGCTGACCCCGATCAGCCGGCTGCTGATCCTGCTCGGCAACGCGCTGACGCCCGGCCGTGGCTTCCGCAACGGGCCGTTCTCCTCCGAGATCGAACTGCGCGAGGTGGTCGATCTGGCCCAGGAGCGCGGCGTGGTGGCCGACGATGAACGCCGGATGATCCAGTCGGTCTTCGAACTCGGCGACACCCCGGCCCGCGAGATCATGGTCCCGCGCACCGAGATGGTCTGGATCGAGAGCGACAAGAGCGCGGCGCAGGCCACCTCGCTGACGATCCGCAGCGGTTACTCCCGGATGCCGGTGGTCGGCGAGGACGTCGACGACATCCTCGGCGTGGTCTACCTGAAAGACCTTGTGCGGCGGACCTATTACTCGGCCAGTGCGGCCCGCGACATCACCGTCGCCGAGGTGATGCGTCCGGCGGTGTTCATCCCGGACTCCAAGCCGATCGACGACCTGCTGCGCGAGATGCAGCACGACCGGGTGCACATCGCCCTGCTGGTCGACGAATACGGCGCCACCGCCGGCCTGGTGACCATCGAGGACGTGCTCGAGGAGATCGTCGGCGAGATCGCCGACGAGTACGACGTCGACGAAGTGGCGCCGGTGGAGGACCTGGGCGACGGCCGGTTCCGGGTGTCGGCCCGGCTGCCCATCGAGGACGTCGGCGAACTCTACGACCTCGAATTCGACGAGGACCTCGACGTCGACACCGTCGGCGGCCTGGTGGCCCTGGAACTCGGCCGGGTTCCGCTGCCCGGCTCCGAGGTGATCTGGCACGGCCTGCGTTGGCGGGCCGAGGGCGGGCCGGACCCGCGCGGCCGGGTCCGCATCGGCACCGTGCTGATCAGCCGGGTGGAGACCGACGGCGAAGGGCCCCAGCATGAGTGAATTCCGTTCCGGCTTCGTGTGTTTCGTCGGCCGGCCCAACACCGGCAAGTCGACGCTGACCAACGCACTCGTCGGGGAGAAGGTGGCGATCACCTCCAACCGCCCGCAGACGACCCGGCACACCATCCGCGGCATCGTGCACCGCGAGGACTTCCAGATCGTCCTCGTCGACACCCCCGGACTGCACCGCCCGCGCACCCTGCTGGGCAAGCGGCTCAACGATCTGGTGCGCGACACCTACAGCGACGTCGACGTGATCGGGCTGTGCATTCCCGCCGACGAGACGATCGGGCCGGGGGACCGCTGGATCTTCGAGCAGATCCGCGACGTCGCACCGCGCACCGCGCTGGTCGTCATCGTCACCAAGATCGACAAGGTGCCCAAGGACCGGGTGGCCGCCCAACTGATGGCGGTCCACGAACTGGCCGGCGAGCACGCCGCGGCGATCGTGCCGGTCTCGGCCACCAAGGGCGAGCAGATCGACGTCCTCATCGACGTGCTCGTCGAGCAGCTCAAGCCCGGGCCGGCGTTCTACCCCGACGGCGAACTCACCGACGAGCCCGAAGAGACGCTGATGGCGGAGTTCATCCGGGAGGCGGCACTGGAGGGTGTGCGCGACGAGATGCCGCACTCGCTGGCCGTGGTGATCGACGAGTTCAGCGTCCGCGAGGGCCGCACCGAGGAGCAGGGCGAACTGATCGACGTCCGCGCGATCATCTACGTCGAGCGGGACAGCCAGAAGGGCATCGTCATCGGCAAGGGCGGGGCCCGGCTCAAGCACGTCGGCAGCACCGCCCGGCGCCAGATCGAGCGGCTGCTGGGCACCAAGGTGTTCCTGGAACTGCGGGTCAAGGTGGCCAAGAACTGGCAGCAGGACCCCAAGCTGCTGGGAAGGTTGGGTTTCTAACCGGCGCGGGTCACTGCCGATGTCGTCCCGCGGTGACAGACTGGACCAATGCGGCTGTATCGGGACCGGGCGGTGGTGCTGCGCCAGCACAAGCTCGGCGAAGCCGACCGCATCGTCACCCTGCTCACCCGCGATCACGGCCTGGTCCGGGCGGTCGCCAAGGGGGTGCGCCGCACCCGCAGCAAGTTCGGCTCCCGGCTGGAGCCGTTCGCCCACATCGACGTCCAGCTGCACCCGGGCCGCAACCTCGACATCGTCACCCAGGTGGTGTCGCTGGACGCCTTCGCCTCCGACATCGTCAGCGACTACGGCCGCTACACCAGCGCCTGCGCCGTCCTGGAGACCGCTGAACGCCTCGCCGGCGAGGAGCGCGCACCGAACACCGCCTTGCATCGGCTCACCGTCGGCGCCCTGCGCGCCGTCGCCGACGGCACCCGGCCCCGCGAGCTGGTGCTCGACGCCTACCTGTTGCGGGCCATGGGCATCGCCGGCTGGGCCCCGTCGCTGACCGAGTGCGCGCGCTGCGCAGCCCCCGGACCGCACCGGGCCTTCCACATCGCCGGCGGCGGCAGCATGTGCATGCACTGCCGCCCGTCCGGGTCGGTCACCCCGCCGCAGGCCGTCCTGGATCTGATGACCGCCCTCTACGAGGGGGATTGGCCGGCCGCGGAGTCCTCCACGGACTCGCACCGCAGCCACGCCAGCGGTCTGGTGGCCGCCCACCTGCAATGGCACCTCGAGCGCCAGCTCAGGACGCTGCCGTTGGTCGAGCGTTCCGATAATCGAACCCTTCGCCAGAATCCCGATGTCGTCAGGCAGGATGTCCACCATGGTGATGGACCGGGTGACCAGCTCCTGGCGCGGGGCTGAGCGCAGGCGCCGGGAGGAGCAGTACCCACAGCTCCCGCCCGCGCCCGCCGACTACCCGGTATTCCCCGACACCTCGACCTGGCCGGTGGTGTTCCCGCAGCTGCCGGTGCCGCCGGACGGCGGTCCGCGCCGGCCCCCGCAGCACCCGTCCCGGGCGATCCCGCCTGCCATCCCGGCCGGCCAGTTGCCCAAGCACGTCGCGATCGTCATGGACGGCAACGGCCGGTGGGCCACCCAGCGCGGCCTGGGCCGCACCGAGGGTCACAAGATGGGCGAGGCGGTGCTGATCGACGTCACCTGCGGCGCGATCGAACTGGGCATCAAACACCTGAGCGTGTACGCGTTCTCCACCGAGAACTGGAAGCGCAGCGCCGAGGAGGTCCGCTTCCTGATGGGCTTCAACCGCGAGGTGGTGCGCCGCCGCCGGGAGAGCCTGGCGATCATGGGCGTCAAGATGCGCTGGGTCGGATCGCGGGCGCGGATGTGGCGCAGCGTGATGAAGGAATTCGAGATCGCCGAGGAGATGACGGTCGACAACGACGTGCTGACCGTCAACTACTGCGTCAACTACGGCGGGCGCACCGAGATCGCCGAAGCTGCAAGGCAACTCGCCCGCGAGGCTGCCGCCGGCCGGATCAACCCGGAGCGGGTGGACGAGAACGCGATCGCCGAGCGTCTGCTCGAACCTGGCATCCCGGACGTCGACCTGTTCATCCGGACCTCGGGGGAGCAGCGCTCGAGCAACTTCATGATCTGGCAGGCCGCCTACGCCGAGTACGTCTTCCAGGACAAGCTGTGGCCGGACTACGACCGCCGCGACCTGTGGGCCGCCTGCGAGGAGTACGTGCACCGCAACCGGCGGTTCGGCCGAGCTTGACCGCCCTGGCCCAGGTTCTCGCCGAGGTCATGCCCGTCGAGATCGAGGACGACGGCGCACTCACCCTGCGGCGCGGTGCCACGTTCGCGTCGGTTCGCATGGTGACGATCGGCGACGGCCTGGAGATGATCTCGCTGACCCAGGTGATCGCCTGGGACCTTGCCGCCGACGACGATCTGCGCGCCCGGGTGGCAGAGCACGCCCAGGCGACCATGCTGGGCACCGTCTGGCTGGTCGAGCATCCGTCCGGGATGGCTGATGTGATGCTGCGCTACAACTTTCCGGCGGGCGATCTGGCCGATCAGGCCCTGCAGACGCTGGTGCTGATGACGCTCGACGCCGGGGTGCAGATCCGCGAAGCGCTCACCGCTTAGCGCACGCCCCGCACGTCCCGAACAGCTCGATGGTGTGGTTGACATCGGAAAAGCCATGTGCGGCAGCGACTTCGGCGGCCCAGGACTCCACGTCACGGCCGCTGACCTCCACCGCTGACCCGCACTTGCGGCAGACCAGATGATGGTGGTGATGCGGCGCGTCGCAGCGGCGGTAGACCGACTCTCCGGTGTCGGTGCGGACCGCGTCGACCAGTTCGGCCGCGGCCAGCGACTGCAAGGTGCGGTAGACGGTGGTCAGTCCGATGTTCTCGCCGCGCCGGCGCAGTTCCTCGTGCAGGTCCTGGGCCGAGCGGAAACCGTCGACCTCGTCGAGCAGGGTGACGATCGCCGCCCGCTGTTTGGTGGAGCGCACCGCGCCGGCGGTGTTGCGCGCGGTCATGGCCGCTCCTCGGCGGCATGGCTGACCGCGGCCACCACGATCTCGGTGAGGTGGGCGTCGACCAGCCGGTAGAGCACCTCGCGCCCGGAACGCTCGCCGGCCACCACCCCGGCCGCTTTGAGCACGCGCAGGTGCTGGCTCACCAGCGGCTGCGGCAGATCGAGGGCTTCGACCAGTTCGTGGACGCAGCGCTGGGACTCCCGGAGGTGCAGCACGATCGCGATCCGCACCGGGGCGGCCAGCGCGCGCAGCAGCTCGCCGGCCCGGTCGAGGTCGCCGCGGTCCACATCGGAGACGCTATTGGAAATGATTTCCATTAATTCGCCACTGTTCCATGCGCCATGACGCATGTCAAAGGAGTGGTTTGCGGGGTCGCTAGGCTGTGGGCTGGTTTTCTCGAGCAGAGGGGTGGCAACAACAGTGGCTTCCGTGATCGATTCCGTCGTCAATCTGGCCAAGCGCCGGGGCCTGGTTTACCCGTGCGGCGAGATCTACGGCGGTACCCGCTCGGCCTGGGATTACGGCCCACTGGGCGTGGAGCTCAAGGAGAACATCAAGCGGCAGTGGTGGAAGTCCGTCGTCACCGGCCGCGACGACGTCGTCGGCCTGGACTCCTCGATCATCCTGCCGCGCGAGGTGTGGGTGGCCTCCGGCCACGTCGAGGTCTTCAACGACCCGCTGGTCGAGTGCCTCAGCTGCCACAAGCGGCACCGCCAGGACCACATGCAGGAGGCGCACGCCGAGAAGAAGGCGGCCAAAGATGGGAAGCCGGTGGACCCGGAGTCGGTCCCGATGACCGAGATCGTCTGCGCGGACTGCGGCACCAAGGGCCAGTGGACCGAGCCGCGCGAGTTCAACATGATGCTCAAGACCTACCTCGGCCCGATCGAGAGTGACGAGGGCATGCACTACCTGCGCCCGGAGACCGCGCAGGGCATCTTCGTCAACTTCGCCAACGTGGTCACCACCTCGCGCAAGAAGCCGCCGTTCGGCATCGGCCAGATCGGCAAGAGCTTCCGCAACGAGATCACCCCGGGCAACTTCATCTTCCGCACCCGCGAGTTCGAGCAGATGGAGATGGAGTTCTTCGTCGAGCCCGACACCGCCAAGGAATGGCACCAGTACTGGATCGACACCCGGCTGCAGTGGTACGTCGACCTCGGCATCGCCCGTGACAACCTCCGGCTCTTCGAGCACCCCAAGGAGAAGCTGTCGCACTACTCCGACGGCACCACCGACATCGAGTACAAGTTCGGTTTCCAGGGCAACCCGTGGGGCGAGCTGGAGGGCATCGCCAACCGGACCAACTTCGACCTCACCACGCACTCGAAGCATTCGGGTCAGGACCTGTCCTACTACGACCAGGCCAACGACACCCGGTATGTGCCCTACGTCATCGAACCCGCTGCGGGACTTACCCGTTCGTTCATGGCGTTCCTGGTCGACTCGTACCACGAGGACGAGGCGCCCAACGCCAAGGGCGGGGTCGACAAGCGCACCGTGCTGCGGCTGGACCCGCGGCTGGCCCCGGTCAAGGCCGCGGTGCTGCCACTCTCGCGCAACGCCGACCTGAGCCCCAAGGCGCGCGATCTGGCCGCCGAACTGCGCAAGTTCTGGAACATCGAGTTCGACGACGCCGGCGCGATAGGCCGTCGCTACCGCCGCCAGGACGAGATCGGCACGCCGTTCTGCGTGACCGTCGACTTCGACACCCTCGAGGACAACGCCGTCACCATCCGTGAGCGTGACGCGATGACCCAGGAGCGGGTCGGCCTGGACAACGTGATCAGCTACCTGGCCGCGCGACTGCCGGGGGCTTAACCCCCCACGCGCGAACTTCGGCGCGCTTTTCGTCGCTCAGCGATGAAAACCGCGCCGAAGTTGCGAAGCGGGTTAGAAGCGCCCGCCGCCGCCGAGCAGGTCGCCGCCTCCGCCGCCCTGCGAGCCGCCGTAGGTGGTCGACGTCCAGCCGCCACCGCCGCCGCTGTAGCCGCCGCCGCCGCCGAAGCCGCCGGTGAGGATGTTGCCGAGGATGATGCCGCCGACCATGGCGCCCATGTCGGACTGACCGCCGCGGTTGCGCGCCTGGTACTGCCGCTGGCCGGCCTGCACGTCGTCGTTGGCGATCTGCTGGGCCTGGGCGGCCAGCAGGGACGCCCCGTTGGCGCGCTGGATCGCCTCGCTGAGATCGGTCTTGCTCACGGTCTGGGCGGCCTCGAGCTGGCGCACCGCCTCATTGAGCCGGGTGCGGGCCTCCGAACCGATGCTGCCGCGGCGGGTGTCGATGTAGTCGCTCACCGAGCGCACCCGGGACTGCGCGGTGGCCAGCGCCTGCTCGTAGGACCGCGCCAGCCGCTCGGCGGCGTCGCGCTCCTCGGCCACCCCGGCCAGCAGGCGGTCCAGGTCGGCGTCGGCCTGGGTCAGCTGGGTGAACGCGCCCAGCGGGTCGGCGGCCCCGGTGCTCTGCGCGGCGGCCACCGCCTTGACCGCGACGTCGCGGGCGGCCGACAGTTCCGCACTCTTGGCCAGCCCGCCCTGGGCGAGCTGATTGGAGGCCTCATTGATGCCCTTCTGGATGTCGGCGATCGCCGAGGGCAGCGTCGAGACGGCCCGGCGGATGTCGCTGGCCGCGCTGTCCACCGCGTCGAGCATCGTGGTCGCCTGCTGCAGCGCCGATTCCCCGCCGCGCACGCAGTCGACGAGCTCGCCCACCTCGCCGGCCACCGGTTTGGCGGCCAGTGCGCGGCCCTTGGTGATGGCCTGGTCGGCGAAGCCGATCCGTTCGCGGGCGGCGTTGACGTTGCGGGCCACCGAGGCCAGCGCCGACTCGGCGAACTCGCCCTTGAGTTCGGTCAGCTTCGCCTCGGACGGCTCCACCCGGGCGGTCACCGTCACCAGCTGCTGGGTCAGCGCGGTGAGACGCTCGGGGGCGTTGATCACCAGATCGCGCATCTGGTGGAACGCCTCGGTCTGGGTGTCGAGTTCCTTGTTGGCCCGCGCCGCCGACACCACCACCCGGGTCAGCAGATCGCGGCGCTCGGGCAGCGGATCGGGGCGGGTGTCGTCGAGCTTCTGACGCACGGCGAAGGCCTGCTTCAGGGTGGTGCGGGCGTTGTCCACCGCGGCGGCGAACGGCGCGGTCTGCGCCTCACCGAACTCCTCGACCGCGAGCACCAGTTCGTTGGCGCTGGTGCGAACGGCGTTGTCCACCTTGACCACAATGGTCTTCGACAGCTCGTCGAGCGCGTCGATGGGCACGTCGGCCAGCGCCGAAGGGTCGGTCGGGTCGAGGTTCTGCGCGGCGGCGACGTCGGCCTGAAGACGCTTCGCGCGGCGGCGCTTGCTCCACGCCATCAGCGCGCCGATCACCAGCAGGCCGATGCCGGCGAGGATCAGCAACGGCACCATCGAGACGCCACCGCCGGCGCCCTTGGCGCTGGACTTGCCCAACGCCGCCAGCCCGTTGGCGGCCGCGGTGGCCGCGCCCACCCAGTCGTTGCGCTTCAGCAGCGGTTCGATCTGGTCGCGGCGGATGTTGTCCACCTGGGTCGAACTGCCGCCGGCCGCGGCGCTGGGAACCAGGAACGCGTACGAGCGCTGCCCGGTGGCCACCGCCAGGATCGCGTCGTCGTTGCTCAGGTCGCTGACGGTGCGGGTCTGCTGCGCCCAGCCGACCGCGCCCTGCGGGGCGAAGGAGTCGACGTAGACCACCCACAGCCGGACGTGCCGGTCGCTGTAAAGCTGGTCGACGGCCTTCTGCAGGTCGCCGCGCTGCAGGTCGGTGAGCACCCCGGAGTTGTCGGTGATCTGGTCGGGCAGCCGGAACGGCGGTTCGGCCGCCGCCGACGGGGCGACCAGGAGGGCGGCCATCAGGATCGCGACGAGCAGGCTGAACAGACGGGCGAGGCGCATGTCCGCCAATGTAATAGCCGCCGCACACCGGGCAGGCGGCTTGCCAGCAAAACTCCGTCCGGTCGGGCGGTCGGCGGGTGCTGGCAGACTGTGCCCCGGTGACATCGAACAGCGACGATCAGTACGACTCAGCCGACCGCGAACGTCAGGTCGCTGAGCCGGCGAAGACGGCTGGGCTGCCCGGGTACGACGCCGCCCACCGCACCGATTTCGCCCGCGACCGGGCCCGGGTGCTGCACTGCGCGGCGCTGCGCCGGCTGGCCGACAAGACCCAGGTGGTCGGTCCGCGGGAGAGCGAGAACCCGCGCACCCGGCTGACCCACTCGCTGGAGGTGGCCCAGATCGGCCGGGGGATGGCCGTCCCGCTGGGCTGCGATCCCGACCTCGTCGACATGGCGGGCCTGGCCCACGACATCGGGCATCCGCCCTACGGGCACAACGGCGAGCGCGCGCTGGACCAGTTCGCCGCCGGCTGCGGCGGGTTCGAGGGCAATGCGCAGAACTTCCGCATCCTGACCCGCCTGGAGCCGAAAGTCCTTGACGCGCAAGGCAACAGCGTCGGACTGAACATGACCCGGGCTGCACTGGACGCGGTCACCAAGTACCCGTGGCCCCGGGCGCAGGAGGGCGGCAAGTTCGGCTTCTACGAAGACGACCTCGCGCTGGCGCAGTGGATGCGGGCCGGCGCCCCGGATCGCCGGCCCTGCCTGGAGTCGCAGGTGATGGACTGGGCCGACGACGTCGCCTACTCGGTGCATGACGTCGAGGACGGGGTGATCTCCGGGCGCATCGACCTGCGGGTGCTCGCCGACGACGACGCCGCCGCGACGCTGGCCCGCCTCGCCGCCTCGGTGTACGGGTCCGGGACCGACCCGGCCGACATGGAGGCCGCCGCGTTCTGTCTCTCGGAGATGCCGGTCGTCGCCGCCGTCGGCAAGTACGACGGCACACTGGCCGCCTCGGTGGCGCTCAAGCGGCTCACCAGTGAACTCGTCGGCCGGTTCGCCTCGGCGGCGGTCGCCGAGACCCACCGGGTCGCCGGGCCGGGTCCGCTGGTGCGTTACCAGGCCGACCTGCACGTGCCGGCCGACTACCGGGCCGAGGTCGCCGTGCTCAAGACCCTGGCGCTGCAGTTCATCATGAGCGACCCGCGGCATCTGGAACTGCAGGCCCGGCAGCGCGAGCGCATCCACCGGGTGGCCGAGTGGCTGCTGGCCGGGGCTCCTGGGACCCTGGACGCGCTGTTCGTGCCCGCCTTCAACGAGGCCGCCGACGACGCCGCCCGGGTGCGGGTGGTGGTCGACCAGATCGCCTCCTACACCGAGGGCAGGCTTGAGCGCATCGACGATCAAGCGGGGCCGTGGGCCCCGCGTTGAGGAGAGCGCTGTTGGTCCAGCGCATCGACGCCGACTTAGACTGGCGCTCGTGACCAGTGCGGGGGGCGGCGGCAGCCGAAAGGGCCGCATCCCCGACCGCGACATCACCGGCATCCGGGAGAAGGCCCGCATCGAGGACGTCGTCGGCGACTACGTCCAGCTGCGCCGGGCCGGGGCGGACTCGATGAAGGGTCTGTGCCCGTTCCACGACGAGAAGTCGCCGTCGTTCCACGTCCGCCCCAACCACGGCCACTTCCACTGCTTCGGCTGCGGGGAGGGCGGTGACGTCTACGCCTTCCTGCAGAAGATCGAACACGTCAGCTTCGTCGAGGCCGTCGAACTGCTGGCCGACCGGATCGGCTACCAGGTGACCTACACCGGCGGCAGCAACACCCTGC
>NZ_JAFMJZ010000104.1 GCF_017853185.1 Mycolicibacterium sp. | reverse complement strand
CACCAGGATCGAGTCCCACCACGGCCGCTCGTCGTCCCCGATGACCGCCCACGGGTTGCCACCGGAGTACACCACCCGGCCACCGACCCGTTCCAGGTGCGGCTGCACCTCCACGCCGTACTTCCGGTAGCTGTCCACCCCGCCGGTGTCGTTGAACTTCAGCAGGTTGATCATCACCACCGGCTGATCGGCGGGCAGGTGCGCGAACGCCTTGAGGTTGACCGGGCGGTTGTCTTCCGTCATCGCACTCTCTCTTTCAGGATGGCCTTCTTCAGGAACGCCAGCAGAGGTTCTGCCACCGCATCAGTGTTCTCCAGCCAGCACCAGTGGCCCAGCCCGGGCAGCACCTTCACCTCGGCGCGCGGGAAAACCTCCACCTGGCGGTGCGCCATCTCGACCGGGATGTAGGCGTCGGCGTCGCCGAAGAGCACCAGCGCGTCGTGGTCGTGCTGACGCAACCGGGCCGCCAGCTGTTCCATATCGCCGGGCCGGGTCGCGCGGTACAACCGCAGCACGGCCCGCCGGGTCTTCTCCGGCACCAGATGACCGACGATGGTCGCAATCCACTCCAGCGACAGCCCGGGGTTCTCACTCGCCATCACCTTCACCGCCGCCCTGGGGTTGACGGCAAGCATCGCAATCTCACCGAGCACCGGCGTGCGCCACATCCGCGCCATCCGGTGCCACCGGTAGCCCAGCAGCACACCGGTGTTGATGAAGGTCACGCTGGCGACCTGCCGCGGGTGATCCGCCGCCCAGGCCGCCGCGAACGGACCGCCGAAGTCGTGCGCCACCAGGTGCACCCGCTCGATTCCGAGCTTTCCGATCACCCCGTCGAGGAACCGGGCGTAGCTGTAGATGGTGTAGTCGCCGTCGCGCCGCGGATCGGCGTTGCCGAAACCGGGAAGGTCGGGTGCCACCACCATGGCCAGATCGGCGATCCGGGTCATCAACGGCATCCAGTCCGATCCGGCGTCGGGATTGCCGTGCACGAAGACCACTGCCTCTTTGGGGACCTCCCCCGGTCTCCCGGAGCCGCCGACGAGTACCGAGGTGTTCAGTCCTTCAACTGTCATCCGCTGGGTTTGGATCATGTTCGCGAGCTTACGAAGATCCGTCGCTCGCCCGAGATCGGGTCGGCGAACTCCAGCCTGTGGGCTACCAGTCGCAGGGGTTGGGAGAAGTCGTCCGGGGCCACCTCGAGGACGTCGGGATATAGCGGATCGTTGTCGATCGGCACGCCCAGACCGGCCATGTGCACCCTCAACTGATGAGTCCGACCCGTCGCAGGTGTCAGCCGATAACGCCCATCGCCGAGTGGCTCGACATAGGTGCGGGCATTGACCTCCCCCGGCTCCACCCTCGCCTGCAGCACCCCACGTCGCTTGACGATCCGGTTCACAACCCATTGCGGCCCAGACAATCCCGGCTGCACCGACGAATCGGCCAGATAGGTCTTGCTCACCTCACCGCGGGCGAACAGCGTCTGATACGCGCCGCGCACCTCGGGCCGCACCGTGAACAACAAAACCCCGGCGGTCAAACGGTCCAGCCGGTGCGCCGGGCTCAACTCGGGCAGTTCGAGTTCGCGCCGAAGGCGGTAAAGCGCGGTCTGCACGACATGCGACCCGCGCGGCATGGTGGCCAGGAAGTGCGGTTTGTCCACCACGACGATGTTCTCGTCGCGGTAGAGCACCGGGATGGGATACGGCACGACGACCTCGTCCGGCAGATCCCGGTAGTGGTAGACGAACGATCCGGCCGGTAGGACGGTCTCCGCATCCAGAGCCACACCGTCGCCGCCGAACACCTCCCCCGCAAGCACTTTCGCGCGGGCGTCGGAACCGAACCGCCGGCCGAACTCGTCGGCCACGTTGCCGCCCTGCAATCGCAACCGGGCCGGACCCAGGACGTCCCGCGAACTGCTAATCGAGCGGGACCGGTTCGAGGATCTCCGCCCGCGCCTCCGGCGCAGCCACCCGCAGCGCATCGGCCGCCTCGTCGTCGAGTTGGCTCTGAGAGAGCACCTCGGCCTCCACCCGCGCGAGATAGGTGGCCACCTCCCGGTCGACGTCGGCCGGGCTCCAGCCCAGGATCGGCGCGACCACCTCGGCCACCTCACGGGCGCAGTCCACTCCGCGGTGCGGGTATTCGATGGAGATCCGCATCCGGCGGGCGAGGATGTCCTCGAGGTGCAGCGCCCCCTCGGCGGCCGCGGCGTAGGCCGCCTCCACCCGCAGGTACACCGGGGCCTCGGCGATCGGCTCCAGCAGATCCGGCCGGCCCTCGGCCAGCTCCAGCACCTCGCCGATCAGCGAGCCGTACCGGTCCAGCAGGTGCCGCACCCGGTACGGATGCAGGTTGTACTCCTTGCCCACGTGATCGGTCTGGTTCACCAGGGCGAAGTACCCGTCGGCGCCCAACAGCGGCACCTTCTCGGTGATCGACGGCGCCACCCGGGACGGCACGAACTCCGAGGCGGCGTCGACGGCGTCCGCGCCCATCACCCGGTAGGTGGTGTACTTGCCGCCCGCGATCGCCACCAGGCCCGGAGTGGGAACCCCCACCGCGTGCTCGCGGGAAAGCTTGGAGGTCTCCTCGCTCTCACCGTGCAGCAGTGGGCGAAGTCCGGCGTACACCCCGTCGATGTCGTCGTGGGTGATCGGGGTGGCCAGCACGGTGTTGACGGTGTCGATGATGTAGTCGATATCGGCCTTGGTGGCCGCCGGATGCGCCAGGTCCAGCTTCCAGTCGGTGTCGGTGGTCCCGATGATCCAGTGCGTGCCCCACGGGATGATGAACAGCACGGACTTCTCGGTCCGCAGGATGATCGCGACCTCGCTGACGATCCGGTCCCGCGGCACCACGATGTGCACGCCCTTGGAGGCCCGCACCCGGAATCGGCCGCGCTGTCGGGACAACGCCTGGATCTCGTCGGTCCACACCCCGGTGGCGTTGATGACGACATGCCCGCGCACGTCGGTCGTCGCACCGTCCTCGGAGTCGCGCACCGTCACCCCGACGACCCGGTCGCCTTCGGTGCGCATTCCCACCACCTGGGTGGAGGTGCGGACCACCGCCCCGTAGTGCGCGGCGGTCCGGGCCACCATCATGGTGTGCCGGGCGTCGTCGACCACGGTGTCGTAGTAGCGGATGCCGCCGATCAGCGCGCCACGCTTGAGCCCGGGTGCGAGCCGCAGGGCGCCGGACTTGGTCAGGTGCCGTTGCGCGGGAACGGATTTCGCGCCACCGAGCTGGTCGTAGAGGAAGATGCCGGCGGCGATGTAAGGCCGTTCCCACCACCGGTTGGTCAACGGGAAGAGGAACGGCAGCGGCTTGACCAGATGCGGTGCCAGCGTGGTCAGCGACAGCTCGCGCTCGTGCAGGGCCTCTCGGACCAGGCCGAACTCGAGTTGCTCAAGGTAGCGCAGGCCGCCGTGGAACATCTTGGAGCTGCGGCTGGAGGTGCCGGACGCGAAGTCGCGGGCCTCGACCAGCGCCACCTTCAGTCCACGGGTGGCGGCGTCCAGGGCCGCGCCGGCTCCCACCACGCCGCCGCCGATGACGACGACGTCGAACTGTTCGCTGCCCAGCCGCTGCCAGGCTTCGGCACGCTGCGCGGGTCCGAGGAAGGTCTGGCCGCTGCCCGGTCGCAGGATCGGGTCACTCATGGGAGCCCAGGTTAGTCGAGGTCGTCGTGGGCCATCAGCCGACGGGCCGCCTCGACGATGGATCCCGACAGCGACGGGTAGACCGACAGGGTCTGGGCCAGGTCGGTCACCGAGATGCGGTTCTGCACGGCCAGGGCGATCGGAAGGATCAACTCCGAGGCGATCGGCGCGACGATCACCCCGCCGATCACCACCCCGGTGGCGGGCCGGCAGAAGATCTTGACGAAACCGCGGCGCAGCAGCGACATCTTGGCCCGGGCGTTGGTGGTCAGCGGCAACATGATGGTGCGGGCCGGGACGGTGCCGTCGTCGATGGCGGACTGGGGCACCCCGACCGCCGCGATCTCCGGGCGGGTGAACGTCGCCGAGGCCACCGTGCGCAGCCGGATCGGCGACACGCCCTCACCCAGCGCGTGGTACATCGCGATGCGGCCCTGCATGGCCGCGACCGAGGCCAGCGGGAGAAGTCCGGTGCAGTCGCCGGCCGCGTAGATGCCCGACGCGGTGGTGCGCGACACCCGGTCGACCGGGATGTGTCCGCTGGACGCAAGTTCGACGCCGACCCGCTCCAGACCCAGGCCGGAGGTGTTGGGCACCGAGCCGATACTCATCAACGCGTGGCTGCCTTCGACCGTCCGGCCGTCGGCCAGATGAACGGTGACGCCGGTCTCTGTGCGGACCACCCGGTCGCATCGGCCGTTCTTGACGATTTTCGCGCCACGCTCGGCGAAGACCTCCTCCAGCAAGGCGGCGGCGTCGCTGTCCTCATGCGGGAGGATCTGGTCGCGGCTGGCCACCACGGTGACCGGGACGCCCAGTTCGGTATAGGCGTTGCACATCTCCGCACCGGTGACACCGGAGCCGACGATCACCAGATGCTCGGGAAGCTCGGTCAGGTCGTAGAGCTGACGCCAGTTCAGAATTCGCTCGCCGTCCGGCACCGCGCCCGGCAGCACCCGCGGGCTGGCGCCCGTTGCGACGAGCACCACGTCGGCCTTGAGCACACCCTCCTGACCCGCGACTGTGGTGACTCTCACACGGTGGCTGGCCATCCCCGGCACGTCGTCGATCAACTCGGCGCGGCCCTGGACGATGTTGACCTTCTCCCGCAACAGCTGGGAGGCGATGTCGGCGGACTGCGATCGCGCCAGCGTCTTGACCCGGTTGTTGATCTGGTTGAGGGTGATCTTGGCGTCCTCGATGCCGATGTCGAACCCCAGGCCAGCGGCCCTTCGCAGTTCGGTACGCACGCCGGTGGAGGCGATGAAGGTCTTGGACGGCACGCAGTCGAACAGCACGCAGGCTCCGCCCATACCGTCCGGGTCGATCACCGTCACCTCGGCGCCACGGGTGGCCGCCACCAGGGCCGCCTCGTAGCCGGCCGGGCCACCGCCGATGATCACGATCCGCCTGGTGTTCGGGGAAGTCACGCGCCTATCTAAGCACCGAGGCCGTAACCTTGCTGGGTGCCGCTTTACGCCGCCTACGGGTCGAACATGGATCCCGAGCAGATGCTGCAGCGGGCACCGCACTCCCCGATGGCCGGCACCGGTTGGCTCTACGGCTGGCGTCTGACGTTTGCCGGCGAGGACATCGGCTGGGAGGGCGCACTGGCCACCCTGGTCGAGGATCCCATGTCCCGGGTGTTCGTCGTGCTCTACGACGTGACGCCCACCGATGAGCAGAACATGGACCGCTGGGAAGGCTCGGAGATGGGCCTGCACAAGAAGATCCGCTGCCGGATCGACCGGGAGTCCTCCGACACCGCGACCGATCCCGCGCTGGCCTGGCTGTACGTGATCGACGCCTGGGAGGGCGGTCTGCCCTCGGCGCGCTACCTCGGAGTGATGTCCGAGGCCGCGGAGGTGGCCGGCGCGCCGGCGGAGTATGTCCACGACATCCGGACCCGTCCGGCCCGCAACGTCGGGCCGGGCCCGGGTGCTTCCGCGGACTAAGACCGAACGAATTCCCAAGCATCGGAGACGATCTCGTCGATCGTCGTCCGGCTCGGATTCCAGCCGAGTTCTCTGATGGCCCGCTCGCTGGAGGCGATCAGCACCGCCGGATCCCCCGCCCGCCGTGCGACATCGCGGGACGCGATCGGCAGTCCGGTGACCCGACGGCAGCAGTCGATGACCTCCCGGACGCTGAAACCGGCCCCGCTGCCCAGGTTGTAGATGCTGTGCACCCCCGGTCTGGCGTGCTGCAGGGCCAGCAGATGCGCGTCGGCGAGATCCCGGACGTGGATGTAGTCCCGCACGCAGGTGCCGTCGGCCGTCGGCCAGTCGTCGCCGTAGACCGAAATCTCGGCGCGCTGACCGGTCGCGACCTGCAGGACCAGCGGGATCAGGTGGGTCTCGACCGCGTGCCGTTCGCCCAGTCCGCCGTAGGCGCCGGCGACGTTGAAGTAGCGCAGGCTGGTGGCGGCCAGGCCGTGGGCCGTCGCGTAGGACGTGATGGCGTGGTCGATCGCCAGCTTGGTCGCCCCGTAGGCATTCGTCGGCCGGGTGGGCGCGTCCTCGGTGATCGGCACCGACTCCGGTTCGCCGTAGGTGGCCGCCGTCGAGGAGAACACCAGACGCGGCGTCCCGGCGACGCGCATCACCTCGAGCAGTTCGAGCGTCTTGATGACGTTGCCGTACCAGTATCTCTCCGGGGCCTCCACCGATTCGCCGACCAGCGACTTGGCGGCGAAGTGCAGCACCCCGTCGAACGAACCGGCGCTCAGCAGCGGTCCGGCCGCAACGACCATGTCGTCGTGCACGAACACCGCGCCGTCGGGGACCGCGTCGGCGTTACCGGTCGACAGATCGTCGACCACCACAACCTGATGGCCTTGTTCCAGAAGGACTTTCGCGCAGACACTGCCGACGTAGCCGGCGCCGCCGGTCACCAGAAGCTTCACGCGAAGGATGCCGCTTGCTCGACGGCGTTGACCAGCACCCGCACGCCGACGCCGAGGGCCCGTTCGTCGAGGTCGAAGTTGGGCTGGTGCAGGTCCAGTTGCGGTCCCTCACCACTCCACACGCCGAGGCGGGCCATCGCCCCCGGAACCTCCTCGAGGTACCAGGAGAAGTCCTCGCCGCCGCCGGACTGTTTGGTGTCGGCCAGTGCATCCGGGCCGATCCCCTCGATGGCGTGAGTCATGATCTGGGTGGAACGCTCCTCGTTGACCACCGGCGGAACGCCCCGGTGGTACTGCAACGAATGCTCGATGCCCAGCGGCGCCAGCAACCCCGAAACCGTCTCGCGGACAAGGTATTCCATCTCGATCCAAGTCTCCCGGCTGGCCGTCCTGACGGTGCCGGCGAGCGTGCCGATCTGCGGGATCGCATTGGCCGCGACTCCAGCGTTGGCCGCGCCCCAGACCATGACGGTGCCGTTGCGGGGGTCGATCCGCCGGGACAGCACGCCGGGCAGTCCGGTGATCACGGTGCCCATGCCGTAGACCAGATCCGAGGTCAGGTGCGGCCGGGAGGTGTGTCCGCCCGGGGAGTGCAGGGTGATCTCGATCGAGTCCGCGGCCGAGGTGATCGGCCCCGCGGTGATGGCCACCCGGCCGACCGCCAGGCGCGGGTCGCAGTGCAGGGCGAAGATCCGCGACACCCCGGTCAGCGCTCCGGCCGCGATGGCGTCCAGTGCGCCGCCGGGCATCAGTTCCTCGGCGGCCTGGAAGATCAGCCGGACGCCGACCGGCAGTTCGGGAACCGACGCCAGCGCCGTCGCGGCGCCGAGCACGATCGCGGTGTGCGCGTCATGCCCGCAGGCGTGGGCGACGCCAGGCAGCGTCGAGGAGTACGGCGCCCCGGTCCGTTCGGTCATCGGCAGCGCGTCCATATCGGCCCGCAGTGCGATCCGCGGCGCGTACTCCGGTCCGAAATCGCAGATCAGTCCGGTGCCGCCGGGCAGCGCCTTCGGGTTCAGGCCGGCGTCGACCAACCGGTCGGCGACGTACTGGGTGGTGGCGAACTCCTGCCGCCCCAACTCGGGATGGCGGTGGAAGTGGCGGCGCCACCCGACGAGGTCGTCGTAGTGGGCGGCCAGCCACGACTCGGCGGTGTCGGCCAACGGCATGCTCGCAGTATCGCACCGACAGTTAGGCTGCGGCGCATGAGACCGTCGCGGCCCGCGCAGTCGGGGCCGAGGTACTCGGGGTGGCGCTGATGTTTCGGCGGACCCACGCAGTTGCGTTCCTGGCCGGCTGCGTCGTTACCCTCACCGCCTGCCCGCCGGCGATTGCGGATCCCGCTGCCGCAGTGTCGGATGCTTGTCACCGGACCACAGGTGTTGCGAGCGGTTACGAATACTCGGATGACGAGTGGAACGTCCATGTCGAAGAGGTCCGACGGAAACTCGTTGATGCACCGACGACCGAGGAGTTGTACCGGGGTCCTGATGGCATCTGGAGCATTCAACGGGTCGAACAGCAGAACGACCTGATGGACGATTTATGGCAGCGGGAGGCGGCAGACGCCGTACCGCGAGAAGGCAAGGCGATCGTGATTGGCGGGGTCTCAGGTGCTGGCAAGACCACTGCCCTCGAAAGAAGTGCCGGCGTAGATCGCTCCCAGTACTTCGCGATAAACCCGGATGACGTGAAGGACACGATGGCGGCCCGAGGAATGATCCCGGTTATCGATGGACTGTCGCCAATGGAAGCCAGCACGAAAGCCCACGAGGAAGCCAGCATGCTGGCCAAGCACCTCGCCGATCGCGCCTACCGCAATCGGACTAATGCGATTTGGGACATCACGATGAACAGCCCGGACTCTGTGACCGAGCGAATCGTCGCGATGCGCACAGCCGGCTACATCGAGGTCGACGGCGTGTTCGCCAATGTTCCCTTGGACATCGCGAGGATGCGGGCGATGCACCGGTGGCGACAGGGGCAGGAGACGTATCGGGCGGGCACAGGGTGCGGCGGACGGTACGTCCCGGAAGACTTCATCGACGCGAGCACGCCGGACGTTCCGGGGTTCTCATCCCGCAACGAAGAAGTTTTCGAAATGGTCAGAGGCCAGTTCGACTCAACGGTCGAAGGCGACACCTCGGACCCGGAACCGTTAGAAATCTCCGCGACCGGGCCACGATGGGCTCACCTCCACTAGCGGGGCCCGAACTGCCGGTCCCCCGCGTCGCCCAGGCCCGGGACGATGTAGGCCTCATCGTTGAGCCCGTCGTCGATGGCGGCGGTGAACAACCGGGCCCCCGGCGCCGCCTGTTCCAGCGCGGCAATCCCCTGCGGCGCGCACACCACGCACACCACGGTGATGTCGTGCGCGCCGTGGTTCTGCAGCAATTCGATGGTGAAGGCCATCGACCCCCCGGTGGCCAGCATCGGGTCCAGCACCATGACCGGCTGATCCCGTAGGTCGCTGGGCAGCGACTCCAGATACGGCGTCGGCTTGTGCGTCTTCTCGTTGCGGGCCACCCCGACGAAACCGACCAGCGCCTCCGGAATCAGGGCATGGGCCTGGTCCACCATCCCCAGGCCGGCCCGCAGCACCGGCACCAGCAGCGGCGGCTTGGCCAGCCGCGACCCGATGGTGTCGGCGACCGGGGTGCGGACCATGATCTGCTCGCGGGGCGCATCCCGGGTGGCTTCGTAGACCAGCATGTGGGTCAGATCGCGAAGCGCCGCCCGGAACCCGGCGTTGTCGGTGCGCTCGTCGCGCAGGGTGGTCAGCCGGGCAGCGGCCAGAGGGTGGTCGACGACACGCACATCCATGGGCACAAACTGTAGGTCGTTAGGCTGTCCGGCATGGCAGCAGAGCTCGTACCGATCCGACTCGGCGTCACCGCCGGTGACCTCTACACGTTGTGGGCGCCCCGCTGGCGCGAGGACGGCGAGGAGTGGGAGGGCTTCCTCGGCAAGGACGACGACGTGTTCGCCTTCGAGTCGGTGGCCGACCTCGCCGCGTTCGTGCGGACCAACACCGACAACGACCTCACCGACCACCCGGCCTGGGCCCGGCTGGTGCGGGCCAACGCGCACAAGCTGCAGCCCGCCGGGGACCGGGCGGCCGACCTGATCGCGGTCGAGGAGCTGCTGGCCGAGAAGCCCACCAAGGAGTCCGTCGAGGCGCTGACTCACACGATGGCCGTGGTCTCCTCCCTCGGCGCGGTGTGCGAGTTGCCCGCGGTGACCCGGTTCTTCAACGGCAACCCCAACCTGGGCCTGCTGGCCGGCGGCATCGAGCAGTTCGAGGGCCGGGCCGGTCGCAAGAACTGGGACAGCATCGGCGACATCGTCGCCCGCGGCTGGGACGGCGTGCTCTCGGCGATCGACGACCTGGTGAGCACCCCCGCGGTCGACGCCAAGGCGTCGGCGAAGGCCGCCGCCGAACTCGACGAGCCGTTCGAGGACACCGACGAGGACGAGGATTTCGTCGTCGAGACCGAGGACGATGATGACGACGACGAGACCGCACTGGCCGCTGCCGGCGGCGCGCTCCTCGGCGACGACGCGGACTTCTGGGAGCACGTCGGCATCGACCCGGTGCGGGTGATGGCCGGTGGCGGCACCGTCTACACCCTGCGCTGCTACTGGGACGACAAGCCGCGCTTCCTGGGCCGCAACGGCCGGATCAGCGTGTTCCCGTCGGAGCGGACGCTGGCGCGCTACCTCGCCGACGAGCATGACCACGACCTGTCGGATCTGAGCACCTACGACGACATCCGCACCGCCGCCACCGACGGCTCGCTGCGGGTCGAGGTCGGCGAGGACAACATCTACGTGCTCAACGGCCTGTCCGACGACATCGCCGACGGACCGGACTCGATCGACCGTGAGCAGCTGGAACTGGCGGTCGAGTTCGTCCGTGACGTCGGGGACTACTCCGAGGACGACACCGTCGAGACCCTGTTGGCCCCGGGCACCGCGCTGGGCAGGCTGGTCGGTTACGTCCTGGACCCGGACTCCAGCGAGCGGCCCGACGGCCCGTACAACAAGGCCGTCGCCGAGTGGGAGCAGATCGAGCGGTTCGTGGAGTCGCGACTTCGGCGCGAATAGCTTCGGGGTTCGTCGCGGGTGACATTTTCTGTCACACCCGCCTGGCATCATCGAACGTATGTTCGACGATCAGGTGCACGACTACTTCGAGCCCTCCGACACCGCGCAGTCGCGATCGCTGCTCGATGACCTCGTCGTGGCATCCCGCCAGGAGAACCAGTCCGCTGCCCGGCGGTTGAGCACGATCGCCGAACTCTTCGAGTTGCGCCGTGCCGAGCGGGGCGAGAACGAGGAATGGGCCGTGGACACCTGGGCCGCGGTGGGCGCCGAAATCGCCGCCGCCCTGCGCATCAGCCTCGGCAAGGCCGGCAGCTACATGAACTACGCGCTGGCCATCCACCGACTGCCCGCGATTGCGGCAGTGTTCGCCGCCGGCGGCATCGACATGAATACCTTCCGGACGCTGGTCTACCGCACCGACCTGATCACCGACCAGAGCAAGGTCGCTGAGGTGGACCGACTGCTGGCCGCCCGGGCCGCACGCTGGCCGTCGATGACGCACGGCCAACTCGTCCGCGAGATCGACCGGGTGGTGATCACCCACGATCGCGACGCGTTGCGGCGGACCAAGGAACGCGCCCGGGATCGCGACGTGACGGTCTGGAATGACATCAGCGGTTTGTCCGACGTATCGGCACG
>NZ_JAFMJZ010000285.1 GCF_017853185.1 Mycolicibacterium sp. | reverse complement strand
AGGTGTCGCTGGCCCACCAGACGCCGATGCGGGACGGGAAGTCGATACGGGCCCGATCACTCATGTCGCACTCCTGTTGTCGATTACTTCTCACCCGTCAGCATGGCGATCGACCGCCGCAGGTCCTCCGGCGGGGTGGCCGACGGCAGTGCCGTGCGCGCCCCGGTGCCGAACGCGTCGATCATCAGGGCGGCGAACCGCCGGGACGCGCCCGGCGCATGCCTGTGGGTGGCTTCCACCACGCCGGCATTGCCCAACAACGTGACCACGACATCGCCGGCCGTCACGTCGGAACGCACCGCGCCGGCTTCCTGTGCGCGGGTGATCACCGCGGCCATCTTCTCCACGGTCGCCGACACCTGCTGCTCGATCCGCGACGTGGTGGGGAACGCGGTGGTGAGCAGGGCTCGCAGTCCCGGATCGGAGGCCTGCAGCGCGCAGAGCCCGAAAACCATGTCGCGGAAGCCATCCCACGCGAGCGGAGCGGTCAGCGCCCGGTCAACCACCGCGACCGCGGAGTCCAGATTGCGCGCGAACACCTCGATCGCCAGATCGGTTCGGGTCGGGAACCGGCGGTACAGGGTGGCCACCCCCACCCCGGCGGCCCGGGCGACATCCTCCAACGGAACCGACAGACCACGCTCGGCGAACAGCTCGGCTGCGGCGGCGACGATGCTCTCCCGGTTGCGCTCGGCATCGGCCCGCAGCGGTTTCGATTTCAGTGGCCTGGGTCTCACCTCTTCTCGAGATGCGTCCGGAATCACGGCCCCAGACTACCCACCGAAGTGGAGGACGGCCACCACTTAAGCGTACGGTCGCAGAAGGAAGTGGTGGAGACCCTCCACTTACCCGAAAGGACTGTCATCATGGCAATCAGCACAGTTCAACCGGACCGGCGGTCCGCTGCGAACCATCGCGCGCCGGTCCTCGCCGGGCTGCGGGGCAATCCCTGGTGGACGCTGGCAGCGGTGTCGGTGGGCGTCATCATGGTGGGCCTCGACGCCTCCGTGGTGGCGATCGCCAACCCGCGCATCGCCGCAGACCTCAGCGCCTCGCTGCCCGATCTGCAATGGATCACCGACTCCTACCTGCTGGCCCTGGCCTCGCTGCTGATCTTCGGCGGCAAGCTCGGCGACATGCTGGGCCGCAAACGGGTGTTCCTGCTCGGCGTGATCGGCTTCGCCGTCGCCTCGGTCGGCATCGGCCTGATCGGCACCGTCAGCGGCGTCATCGCCCTGCGCGCGATCCAGGGCGTGTTCGGCGCGCTGCTGATGCCCAGCACCCTGGCGATCGTGCGGAGCACGTTCCCGCCGGACCGACTCAACACCGCCATCGGCATCTGGGGTGCGGCATCCGGCGTCTCCGTGGCCGCCGGCCCGATCCTGGGCGGCATCCTCGTCGAGCACTACAGCTGGGAGTCGGTGTTCTACATCAACGTCCCGATCGCGGTCATCGCGGTGGTTCTCGGCGCCGCGGCGATCGTCGAAAGCCGAAGCGACGGTGAGCATCGCCTCGACGTCGCCGGGATCCTGACGCTGTCGGGCAGCCTGTTCCTGACCGTCTACGGGTTGATCAAGGCACCCGAGTGGGGCTGGCTGAACCCGCAGACCGTCGCCTTCCTGTTGGGCGGCGCACTACTGATGGGCGCGTTCATCATCGCCGAGCGCAACGCGCCCGATCCGATGCTGCCACTGCGGTTGTTCGCCAACCGGTCGCTGTCGATCGGAGCCGCGGTGGTCACCGTCAACTTCTTCGCCCTCTTCGGCGCACTGTTCTTCATGACCCTCTTCCTGCAGAACGTGCAGGGCTTCAGTCCGATTCAGACCGGCGTGCGCACACTGCCGCTGTCCGCGGCGATGATGGTCGCCGCCCCGCTGTCCGGCATCCTCACCGAAAGGTTCGGCCCGCGGCCGGCCATGGTGGTCGGCCTGGGTGCGGTGGCCGGCGGGCTGTGGCTGTTGACCGGGTTGGACGCGGTGTCCGGGTACGGCGCCATCTGGCCCGCCTTCGCCCTGCTCGGCCTGGGCATCGGACTGGTGCTGACCGCCAGTTCGGAGGCCATCGTGTCCAACGCCCCGGTGGACGACGCCGGCGTGGCCGGCGGTCTGCAGAGCACCTCGGTGCAATTGGGCGCGGTGCTGGGCACCACCATCCTCGGCTCGGTGTTGAGCAGCCGGGTCGGATCGACCCTGCAGGACAGCCTCACCGGTCGGGGCGTTCCGCTGCCGATCGCCGAAAGGCTATCCCCGGCAGAGGAACTGGTGTCCAAGGGGCTGGCTCCGTCGATCCCGGGCGCACCTGAGCCACTGTCCGCGGCGATCATCAGTGGCAGCCATGACGCCTTCATGTCGGGCCTGCAACTGTCGCTGGGTGTCGGCGCCGCGGCCGCCGCGGTCGGGGCGGTGCTCGCCCTGTTCGTGCGGCGCGGCTGAGGCACGCCGCGGTGGCGATCGGGACCGGCGCTTAGAGTGAACTGATGAGCGCCGGCTTCGATCTGTCCACCGTCTTCCGCACCGTCGCGGAGACCGTCCCCGATCAG
>NZ_JAFMJZ010000284.1 GCF_017853185.1 Mycolicibacterium sp. | reverse complement strand
GTCAGCACCCGGGTCAGCACCATCAGGACCGCCCCGGCGGTGGCGATCAGTTCGACCGGGGCCAGGCCGAACGAACTGGCCAGGATGACGCCCACCAGGATGATCAGCGCGGCGGTGGTCTTGCCGGTCTGCGGCGCCTTGCCCGCGACCTTCTGCCACAGACCCACCAGTGGGTGATCGGCGAGGATCTCCGCCGACGGCGCGGTCACCAGACACATGTCGCCGGGCTTGGCCTCGGCCTTGCGCAACGACTTGGTGGTCTCGGCGGCCACCACCATGATGTCCTCGTCGTCATCGAGGTCCTGAATGGCGGTGACCTCGTCGCTGGAGACCGACACCAGGAACAGGTCCTGGCGGGCCAGCCCGAACCGGGGGCTGCCCCACAGCATCCGCACCCCGTCCTCGGTGGCGCGGTAGACCAGGACGTCGCCGGCCTCCAGTCGGGCGTCGGTGCGGACCTTCTCGCCCGGCCGCTTGATCTTGACCAGTTCGAACTCCGGCGTGTGGCCGATGCCGATCTCAGCGGCGCTGCGCCCGATGCTGTTGGCGACGTCGGACAGCGGGATCTCGGCCCGCCAGTTCAGCTCCCGCACCGGGGCCTCGGTCTCGCGGCGATTGAGTAGGGGGGCGTTGAGGAGCAGCACCGCCCAGCCCGCGATCGCCACCGGCACTGCCACCGGAACGAAGGAGAACATCGACAGGCTGACCCCGTAGGTCTTGGCGATGCCGGCGATGAGCAGGTTGGAACTGGTGCCGATCAGGGTGGCCGACCCGGCCAGCGTGGTGGCGTGCGCGATCGGCAGCAGCACGCCGCGGGCCGGGACGCCGTTGGTCTGCTCGAGTTCCTTGGTGGCCGGGATCAGCATCGCCATGATCGGGGTGGTGTTGATCAGCGCCGAGAGCACCCCGACCGGCGGGATCAGCCGGGCCAGGGCGCGTCGCACCGACGTCACCCCGGACAGCAGCCGGAAGGTCACCCGGGAGACCACGCCGGTGTAGAAGACACCCTTGGCGATCACCAGCATCGCCGCGATGGTGATGACGCCGCCGTTGCTCAGGCCGGCGAACAACTCCGACGGCTTGGCGATCCCGATGAACCCGGCCACCAGCAGCGCGCAGGTGAGGGCCAGCACCGTGGGTGCCTTCCCGCTGACGATGACGGCGAGGGTCACCAGCACGATGACGGCGGCGACCACGGGCATGGCGTGATTATCGGCAAGCGGTACTTAGCTGTATGCGGATTTCAACGACCCGGTACTTTGTCGTGCATGAGTCCGAACACGGGATCCAAGAAGTTCGTCGAGCAGGAGCACGCCCGCCTGGAGTCGGAGCTGGCCGACCTGCGCCGCCGCCGTGAGCAGCTGCACTCCGAGTTGCAGGCCGACGCCGAGAGCGTCGGCGATCGAGGCGACGCCGCCGACGCCCTGCAGCGCGCGGAGGACCTGGGCGGACTCGACGAGCAGATCAGCCGGTTGACCTGGCTGTTGGCCGGCGGCAACGCCACCGTCGAGGGCCAGCTGCCCAACGGCACCCAGGTCAAGCTGCGCTGGGCCGACGGCGAGGAGTCCACCATGCGGGTGGTCAACTTCATCGAGGAGACCCCGGCCGGCGAAGAGGACACCACGCTGACCGCCGACAGCCCGCTCGGTCTGGCGCTGCACGGGCACAAGGCCGGCGCGACCATCACCTACCGCACCCCCCGCGGCGAGCAGCAGGTCACCCTGCTGTCCATCAAGCTGCCCTGATGCGCGCGGTCCGGGTCAGCGCGCTCGGTGGTCCCGAGTCGCTCGAGGTCGTCGAGATCGACGAGCCGGCGGCCGACGGCGGCATCGTCGTCGACGTGCACGCGGCCGGGGTCGCCTTCCCCGACGCGCTGCTGACCCGCGGCCTCTACCAGTACCGCCCGGAGCTCCCGTTCACGCTGGGCGCGGAACTGGCCGGGGTGGTCCGTGCGGCGCCGGCCGGCGCGAAGGTCAAGGCCGGCGACCGGGTGCTCGGGCTGACGATGATCGGCGGCGCGATGGCCGAGACCGCGGTGCTCAACCCCGACAACGTCTTCCCACTGCCCGACAACGTGTCCTTCGAGGCCGGCGCGGGCCTGCTGTTCAACGACCTCACCGTGTACTTCGCGCTGACCGTGCGCGGCCGGCTGGCCAAGGGCGAGACCGTGCTGGTGCACGGCGCGGCCGGCGGGATCGGCACCTCGACGCTGCGGATCGCCCCGGCGCTGGGCGCCTCCCGGGTGATCGCGGTGGTCAGTTCCGAGGACAAGGCCGACGTCGCGCGCGCCGCCGGGGCCACCGACGTGGTGCTGGCCGACGGGTTCAAGGACTCCGTCGCCGAACTCACCGGCGGCAAGGGTGTCGACATCGTGATGGACCCGGTCGGCGGTGACCGGTTCACCGACTCGCTGCGCTCGCTGGCGCCGGCCGGCCGGCTGCTGGTGGTCGGTTTCACCGGCGGGGAGATCCCGACGGTCAAGGTGAATCGCTTGCTGCTCAACAACATCGACGTGGTCGGGGTCGGCTGGGGAGCCTGGACGATGAC
>NZ_JAFMJZ010000283.1 GCF_017853185.1 Mycolicibacterium sp. | reverse complement strand
GCTACAGCGGCGTGAGCGGCCTCGGCTGTGAGTGCCGTCGGCTCGCTCATCGCGGCCACCTTTCGCTTGTTGTCCTCGTTCCCACGCTGTCGGAGTCCAGGGTCGGCCTTAGTGCTTCTAGGATTGAGCTCCAGGCACATTCGTGCCTACCCAAAGCCCAGGAGTGCCCATGAACCTCGAGAACCAGACCGCGCTGATCACCGGGTCCAGCGGCGGGATCGGGGAGGATTTCGCCGTCGCGTTCGCCAAGCGCAAGGTCAACCTGGTGCTCGTCGCCCGGCGGGTGGACAAACTGGCCCAGCTGCGCACCCGGTTGCTGGAGATCAGCCCGGGGATCACCGTCGACGTCATCCCCGCCGACCTCGCGGTCCCGGGATCAGCGGAGGCCTTGGCAGCCCAGGTCACCGAACTCGGACGCAGCATCGACATCCTGATCAACAACGCCGGCGTCGGCAACCACGGTGACTTCGTCACGCAGGGCGTCGCGGAGAACGCCGCGCAGATCCAGTTGAACTGCGTGACGCTGACCGAACTCACCGGGCTGTTCCTGCCGGCGATGACGAAGGCGGGGCGCGGACTGGTGATCAACGTCGCCTCGACCGCGGCCTTCCAGCCCACCCCCGGGATGGCCGTCTACGGCGCCACCAAGGCCTTCGTGCTGTCCTTCACCGAAGCCCTGTGGCAGGAGACGAAGTCGACCGGTGTGCGGGTGTTCGCGCTGTGCCCGGGTGCCACCGAGACCGAGTTCTTCGCCCGCACCGGCGAGGAGTTCCTCACCAGCGGCCGGCAGACCTCACAGCAGGTGGTCGACACTGCGATGGCCGCCATCGACAAGTCGGGGCCGACGGTCATCTCCGGGCTCAAGAATGCGGTGCTCGCCAGTGCCTACCGGTACACGCCGAAAAAGATTCTGCTCGCGGTGTCCCAGCAGATCATGAAGGCGAACTAGCTGCTACCGAGAACCCGCCGCAGACCGGCGGCAGCCCGGTCACCGATCTGACCGAACACCAGCCGCAGGCCCAGATCGCCAACGCGCAGAACGCCATTCAAGCGCAGATCCGCGTTGTAGGTGACGACCGATCCGGTGCCGTCCGGCTCGACGGTGATCCGGTCGATCGACGTGAACACGCTGCTGCGGGCCACCACGAGGAGGGTTCGCGGGGCGTCGTGTTCCTCGGTCACGTATCGCAATGTCAGGTCGAGGACCGGCCCGGCGACGGTGACGTCGAACACGGCGTCCGGGCCGCCGCCTGTGCCCTTCACCTGCCGGACAGCCTTCACACCGGGATCCCACTCGGCGAAGTTGCGGAGGTCGGCCATATAGGCGAACGCCTCCTGCGGAGTCTTCGCGGACCGCACCGTCGTCACGTAACGCGCCATGTCGTGCTACGACCACTCGGCGAGCACGCGCATCTTGCCGGCCTTCACCGCGGCGTCCCGCCGCAGCTTCTTGAGCGTCGGGGCGAATGCGTTGCGTTCGTTGTCGTGAATGTTGAGCGGCAGAACCAGCGCGTTGAGCAGCTTGGCTTCCAGGTGCCATGGCTCGGGATGCAACACCCAGGACACCGACGCATTCTCGGCCATCCACTGGCTCAGGACGGCTTCGCCGCCGGCGAAGGTCTGTCGCTTGCCCGAACCGATCCGGCGCAGCGCGAAGCCCAGTTGATCACCGAGCAGGACCCCGAGCGACTTGCGCAGCGTGGAGCCGTCCGCGCTCGCATTGCCTGCGCCGAAGTGATAGCGGATGCGCTTGCGCAGGTCTTGAGGGGCCTGCGGCTTGCCGTCCGCCCGCGGCGGGCCGGGGCTGACTCCGACGTAGAGCAGTGTCCATCCGTCCCGCTGTTCGCAGCCGGAGACATCGATCTCGCCGGGGATGTCGCGGAACCACCAGCCGTGGGCCCCCGCTTCGGCGGGCACAGGAGAGGGCTCGGCGAAGATCTCATCACGCGTATACCGCTTGGCTGCCAAGAAATTTTCGACGGCGCTTGCGCTCCGCTTCGCGGACATCGACTCAGCCATGCAGCCCAGCCTAATCGCTGGCCGGTTTCACATCTCCACGTCGGCGACCACCGCGAAGTGATCGCTGGCCCACACGCCGTCGACCGCGGCGGTACCGGCCAGCGAGCATCGGCGGACGTGGCCGGCGCCGCGCCGGCGCGGGGTGGACACCATCACGTAGTCGAGCCGGCGGTGCGGATGGATGGCACGGCGGGGAACCAACGGGTTGTCCGCGGACCAGGTGTGTCCCGGGTCGGTGTTGCCTGCCGCAGTCCAGGCGTCGACGAGGGTGAAACCCGGTACCGCTCCGGCGGCCAGGCCGGTGGCGCGCCGGTACTCGTCGGACTCCGGCGTGCAGTTCAGGTCGCCGGCCAGTACGGCGGGCAGTGCGGCGCGGCGCTGGGTCTCGTCCCCGAGTGTGTCGGCGAGGTGGTTGACCAGTGCCGCCAGCTGAACGCTGCGGCGCGCTGAGTGTTCGAGTCCGTGCTCGAGGTGGGTGCCGGCCGCGATGAAGGGGCCGCCCTCCTCGCCCGGCCGGTGCACCCGGGTCACCAGCACGTGCCGCCATGTCGGCTCG
>NZ_JAFMJZ010000103.1 GCF_017853185.1 Mycolicibacterium sp. | reverse complement strand
ACGGTCAGCGCGCAGTTGCGCAGTGCCGCCTCGGTGACCGCGGTGTCGGGAGTGGCCGAGGCGAAGTTGCCGCCCAATCCGATGAACACCGAGACCCGGCCGTCTCGCATCGCGCGGATCGCCTCGACGGTGTCATAGCCGTGCCGGCGCGGACTGGTGATGCCGAAGCGGGCGTCCAGGCCGGCCAGGAAGGACTCGGGCGGCTTCTCCCAGATGCCCATGGTCCGGTCGCCCTGGACGTTGGAGTGCCCGCGCACCGGGCATACGCCGGCCCCCGGCTTGCCGATCATCCCGCGCAGCAGAAGGACGTTGGTGATCTCCTCGATGGAGGCCACCGAATGGGCGTGCTGGGTCAGGCCCATCGCCCAGCAGACGACGGTCCGCCTGGACCGGGCCATCATGTCGGCGACCCGATCCAACTGCTCGCGTCCGATTCCGGCGGCCTCGCACACCGTGTCGAGGTTCACCTCGCGCAGGTGGGCGGCGTACTCGTCGAAACCGTGGCAGTGCGCGGCGATGAAGTCGCGGTCGATCCGGTCGGCTTCCAACAGGAGCCGGCCGATCCCCTGGAACAGGGCCATGTCGCCACCGAGTCGGATCTGGACGAACTCGTCGGCGATCGGTGTTCCGCCGCCGAGCACGCCGCGGACGTTCTGCGGGTTCTTGAACCGGATCAGGCCGGCCTCGGGCAGCGGGTTGACCGCGATGATCTTCGCGCCGTTGGCCTTCGCCCGTTCCAGGACGGTCAGCATCCGGGGGTGGTTGGTGCCGGGGTTCTGCCCGGCGATGACGATGAGGTCGGCATGCTCGACGTCGTCGACGGTCACCGACCCCTTGCCGATCCCGATCGACTCCATCAGCGCGGTGCCGGAGGACTCGTGGCACATGTTCGAGCAGTCCGGCAGGTTGTTGGTGCCCAGGCTGCGCACCATCAACTGATAGAGGAAGGCGGCCTCATTGCTGGTGCGTCCGGAGGTGTAGAACACCGCCTCATCGGGACTGCCCAGGGTGTTCAGATGCTCGGCGATCAGTGCGTACGCCTGGTCCCAGCCGATCGGCCGGTAGTGCTCCTCGCCGGGTCGCAGCACCATCGGGTGGGTGAGCCGGCCCTGCTGGGAGAGCCAGAATTCGGGGCGCTGCGCCAGGTCGCCGACCGGGTGCCGGTCGAAGAACTCCGGTGTGACCGTGCGGCGGGTGGCCTCCTCGGCCACGGCCTTGGCGCCGTTCTCGCAGAACTCGGCCACGTGCCGCCCACCCGGGGCCTCCGGCCAGGCGCACCCCGGACAGTCGAATCCGTCCTGCTGGTTGATCCTGGTCAGCGTCTCGGCGGTGCGCACCACGCCCATCTGACCCAGGCTGTGCCGCAAGCCGTTCAGCACCCCGGGCACCCCGGCAGCGGATGTGCCGGCCGGCTCGATGCGCACCGCGTGTTCGTCGTAGCCCGCCTCGGCGTCGGCTCCGGCTTCGGTCATGCGCCCAATCTAGTCGGCGGGTGATTTCCGACGGAGGGCTAAGTTCTTAGGATCTGATGACGGACCAACGTGATCAAAACCACAATCGCTCTGTGCGGGTGGTTATCACGACGCGTTGACCTGTGCCTTTGTTCGCGATTCGGGGGCGTGTCCGGTGCGGGGCGCGGCATGCCTTGCCTAAGAAAGTGCAATAATCGGGACCTCGGGTTACAGCTAATTCAGGTGGTCGAAAGGCGGACGGGTTGAGTCCGAACGGTGGTGGTACGACCGGTAACCGGCAACGATTAGAAAAGGTTGTGATCCGGTTCGCCGGGGACTCCGGGGACGGGATGCAACTCACCGGTGACCGCTTCACCGCCGAGGCCGCGTTGTTGGGCAATGACCTTGCGACACAACCGAATTACCCCGCCGAGATCCGTGCACCGCAGGGCACACTGCCCGGGGTCTCCTCGTTCCAGATCCAGATCGCCGACTTCGACATCCTGACCGCCGGGGACCGCCCGGACGTGCTCGTCGCGATGAACCCGGCCGCGCTCAAGGCCAACGTCGCCGATCTTCCGCGCGGTGGACTGGTGATCGCCAACACCGACGAGTTCACCAAGCGCAACCTGGCCAAGGTCGGCTACGAGGCCAACCCGCTGGAAAGCGGCGAACTGTCCGAGTACGTCGTGCAGGGGGTGCCGATGACGGCGCTGACCCTGGGGGCGGTGGAGTCCACCGGCGCGTCGAAGAAGGACGGCGAGCGCGCCAAGAACATGTTCGCCCTCGGGCTGCTGTCCTGGATGTACAGCCGTCCGATCGAGGCGAGCGAGACCTTCATCCGGGAGAAGTTCGCCCGCAAGCCCGATGTCGCCGAGATCAACGTGCTGGCGTTGCGCGCCGGCTGGAACTACGGCGAGACCACCGAGGCGTTCGCCACCGTCTACGACGTGGCCCGGGCCAAGCTGCCGGCTGGCGATTACCGCCAGATCTCCGGCAACACCGCCCTGTCCTACGGAATCATTGCGGCGGGCCAACTGGCCGGAGTCCAGGTGGTGCTCGGCAGCTACCCGATCACCCCCGCCTCGGACGTCCTGCACGAGCTGTCCAAACACAAGAACTTCGATGTGCTGACCTTCCAGGCCGAGGACGAGATCGCCGGCATCGGTGCGGCTCTCGGCGCCTCCTACGGTGGGGCACTGGGAGTGACCAGCACATCCGGTCCCGGCGTCGCACTGAAGTCGGAGTTCATCGGCCTCGCGGTGATGACCGAACTGCCGCTGCTGATCCTCGACGTCCAGCGTGGCGGGCCTTCGACCGGCCTGCCCACCAAGACCGAGCAGGCCGACCTGTTGCAGGCGATGTTCGGCCGTAACGGCGAATCGCCGGTGGCCGTGCTGTCCGCCCGCTCACCCTCGGATTGCTTCGACGTCGCCATCGAGGCGGCCCGGATCGCGCTGACCTACCGCACTCCGGTGATCGTGCTCTCCGACGGCGCGATCGCGAACGGGTCCGAACCGTGGCGTATCCCCGATGTCGGCTCGTTCGAGCCGATCGAGCCCGGATTCGCCTCCGCCGGTGAGGAATTCGCGCCGTATGCCCGTGATCCGGAGACGCTCGCCCGCCAGCTTGCACGCCCCGGAACCCCGGGTCTGGAACACCGGATCGGCGGCCTGGAGAAGGCGAACGGATCCGGCGAGATCTCCTACGACGCGAACAATCACGACCTGATGGTCCGGCTGCGCCAGGCCAAGATCGACGGCATCGCGGTGGCCGATCTGGAGGTCGACGACCCCAGCGGTGATGCCGAGGTGCTGATGCTGGGCTGGGGCAGTTCGTTCGGCCCGATCGGTGAGGCCTGCCGCCGTGCGCGGCGGCGCGGGGTGAAGGTCGCCCACGCCCAACTGCGCCACCTCAATCCGCTGCCGGCCAATCTCGGCGAGGTGCTGCGCCGCTACCCGAAGGTGGTTCTGCCCGAGATGAACCTCGGACAGTTGGCCCTGCTGCTGCGCGGCAGGTACCTGGTCGACATCCAGTCGGTCACCAAGGTCGAGGGTATGGCGTTCCGGGCCGACGAGATCGAGGCGGTCATCGACGCCGCCCTGGACGGCACATTGCGTGAAATGGAAAGCGACAAGGCTGTATTCGCCAGGCGTGCCGCGGTCACCGTGGGCTCGGACGTGAACGCGGGGGCATCGGCATGACTGACCTGATCGGGACCGATTTGAACCTCCTGTCCAAGACGGCGGGCGTGCCCACCACCGATCAGCCGATGAAGGCCAAGGACTTCGCCAGCGACCAGGAGGTGCGCTGGTGCCCGGGTTGCGGTGACTACGTCATCCTCAACACCATCCGGAACTTCCTGCCCGAGTTGGGTTTACGTCGCGAGAACATCGCGTTCATCAGCGGCATCGGCTGCTCGAGTCGGTTCCCGTACTACCTGGAGACCTACGGGTTCCACTCCATCCACGGCCGCGCGCCCACCGTGGCGACCGGTCTGGCGCTGGCGCGTCCCGACCTGTCGGTCTGGGTCGTCACCGGCGACGGCGATGCCCTGTCCATCGGCGGAAACCACCTCATCCACGCGCTGCGCCGCAACGTGAACCTGACCATCCTGCTGTTCAACAACCGCATCTACGGGCTGACCAAGGGGCAGTACTCGCCGACATCGGAGATCGGAAAGGTCACCAAGTCCACCCCGATGGGTTCGCTGGATCAGCCGTTCAATCCGGTCTCGGTGGCTCTCGGCGCCGAGGCGACGTTCGTCGGGCGGGCGCTGGACTCCGACCGCAAGGGCCTCTCGGAGGTGCTGCGGGCGGCGGCGGCGCATCGCGGGGCCGCACTCGTCGAGATCATGCAGGACTGCCCGATCTTCAACGACGGCTCCTTCGACGCGCTGCGCAAGGAGGGCGCCGAGCACCGGCTGATCAACGTCCAGCACGGCGAGCCGATCATCTTCGGCGCCGACGGGGAGTACTGCGTGGTGCAGACCGGCTTCGGGTTGGAGGTCGCCAAGACCGCCGACGTGTCCGCCGATCAGATCGTGGTCCATGACGCCGCGACCGAGAACCCGGCCTATGCGTTCGCGCTGTCGCGGCTCAGCGACCAGAACCTCGAGCACACCGTGACGGGCGTCTTCCGGCAGGTCAACCGGCCGGTCTATGACGATGAGGCACGTGCGCAGATCGCGGCGGCCCGCAGTGCGGCGCCGCATGACCGGGCGGCCCTGCAATCGCTGCTGCGCGGCCGCGACACCTGGACTGTCGACTAAGCCTGCCGTGTCTGGGCCTGCCGTGTCTGGGCCTGCCGCGCTGGCCGCGGTGGTCCTGGCCGGCGGCGCCTCGCGCCGGATGGGCCGGGACAAGGCTGTGATGCCGCATCCCGGCAAGCCGGTGACCATGGTCGAGCACGTCGTCTCGGTCGTGGCGACCCGTTGTTCACCGGTGTTCGTCGTCGCCGCCCCGGGCCAGCCGTTGCCGGAACTCCAACGGTATGGAGCCCAGGTGCTGCGCGACGAGGTCCCCGGGCTGGGTCCGCTGCCGGCCACCGGCCGGGGACTGCGGGCCGCCGGGGAGGCCGGCCGCGACCGGGCCTTCGTCTGCGCGGTGGACATGCCCTATCTGACCGCGGATCTGATTGACCAGCTGGCCGGCCATGAGGACGTCGATGTGGTGCTGCCCTGGGACGGTCGCGATCACTACCTGGCCGGGGTGTACCGGACCGGTTTGGCCACCCGGATCGACGGACTGGTCGACGCGGGGGAGCGCAGCATGCGGGCGCTGACCGACGCCGTGGTGAGTCAGCGGGTCGTGCTGCCGCCCACCAGGGCGCTGGTCAACCTCAACTCCGAGGACGACCTGAGAAATACTTAGAAAAATTGCGCATTCGCCGGAAGGAATTCCGCCGAGCGGCTCACACGCCAATTTCGAAGCGATCACGATGTGATTAATGTGACTAATGTGACTCGCAGCCGTGTGACCCAGATCACAATATAAGTGTGATCCCCGTCACACAAGTGACCGGGGCGTCACCATTTACCCAGGTGGGGAAACGCCGGGTTGACCTGCGCCTACCCGGAAGGGTCGCGGACCGTGATCGGTCTGTTATTTGCACGATATCGGCGTGTCATTGACGTGACTTACCGCAATGCGCTCCGTAGCGTTCTCTTCGTTCCTTGCGGGAACTTAATCAATTCCAGATTGCGAACCCTGCGGGTGAGTGGGGGTCGGGTGTTGCCGGCGAAGTCGGCGATGCGGACCACCACTGTCGTGCCAGACCGAGACGGCATGACCCCGGGAGCTTGAATCCCGGCGCACGCACGGCGAAAGGAAAAATTTTGAAGAACCTCCGCAACACCCTGGTCCTGGCGGCCGCCGCCGGCGCGATGGCCGTGGCCCCGATCGCCCTCGCCGGCGTTGCCAGTGCCGACAGCATCAACTGGGACGCGGTCGCCGCGTGCGAGTCCGGTGGTAACTGGGCTATCGCCACCGGTAACGGCTACTACGGCGGCCTGCAGTTCAGCCCGAGCACCTGGCGTGCCAACGGCGGCAGCGGCATGCCGAACCAGGCTTCGCGTGAGGAGCAGATCCGGGTGGCGGAGAACGTTCTGCGCACCCAGGGCATCGGCGCATGGCCGAGCTGCGGTGGCCGCGGCTGACGCCGTCTCACAGCTTCCAAAGGTGGCGCCGGAGAAATCCGGCGCCACCTTTTTTGTTCTCAGAGAAGTCTCATCAAAAACAAGTGACTCTTCTGTAACAGCTCGGTAGACCGCTGCGATTCACCTCACATGAACATCCGCCGCGCATTCACCCTCGCCGCTCTGGTTCTCGGCATGGCCTTCGGGGCCTTCCTGCTGGGCAGCGGCACCGCGTCGGCGGACAGCGGCGTCAACTGGGATGCCATCGCCAAGTGCGAGTCCGGCGGCAACTGGGCGATCAACACCGGCAACGGCTACTACGGCGGCCTGCAGTTCTCACCCGCCACCTGGACCTCCAACGGTGGCACCGGCATGCCGAACCAGGCCTCGCGCGAAGAGCAGATCCGGGTCGCCGAGAACGTCTACAAGACCCAGGGCATCGGCGCCTGGCCGACCTGCGGCGCCAACGCGGGTGCAGCGACCGTCCCCGGCATCATCTCGGTGTCCAACACCGGCGGTGGCGCCACCGCCAACCCGGCCACTGCCCAGTGCTCGGGGCTGGGCCGCGGCCCGCTCGGACTGGTCAACTGGGGCGATGTCTGCCGCGGCTTCGCCGATCCCGGCACCGCCATCACCCACGCCCTCGGCCTCGCCTGAGTCCCCACCGGCATCGCCGGTAGCCGCCGGTAGGTTGGCCCCATGACCTCCGGACAACGTGAATTCGACATCGTTCTCTATGGCGCCACCGGATTCGTCGGCAAGCTGACCGCCGAATACCTGGCCAAAGCCGGCGGGAAGGCGCGAATCGCCCTGGCCGGCCGGTCCCCGGACAAGCTGGCGGCCGTCCGCGCGACGCTGGGGCCTGCCGCCAAGGACTGGCCGATCCTGACCGTCGACGCGGACAAGCCGTCCACCCTCGACGCGATGGCCTCCTGCACCCGGGTCGTCATCACCACCGTCGGCCCCTACAGCAAGTACGGCCTGCCACTGGTGGCCGCCTGTGCCAAGGCCGGCACCGACTACGCCGATCTGACCGGCGAGGCGATGTTCGTCCGGCAGTCCATCGACGACTTCCACAAGGAAGCCGTCGACACCAAGGCCCGCATCGTGCATGCCTGCGGCTTCGACTCGATCCCCTCCGATATGACCGTCTACGAGTTGTTCCGGCGTGCCAAGCAGGACGGCGCGGGGGATCTCGGCGACACCAACTTCGTGCTGCGCGGCTTCTCCGGCGGGGTGTCCGGCGGCACCATCGCCTCGATGATCGAGGTGTTCCGGGCCGCCTCGGGTGACCCCGACACCCGCAAACTCCTCGAGGATCCCTACACGCTGTCCGGGGATCGGGGTGCGGAGCCCGAGTTCGGTGACCAGCCCGACGTCGGCAGGCGGCGCGGCAGCGAGATCGCACCGGAACTGGCCGGGGTGTGGGCAGCCGGGTTCGTGATGGCGATGTACAACACCAGGATCGTGCGGCGCAGCAACGCGCTACTGGACTACGCCTACGGCCGGCGGTTCCGCTACGCCGAGTACATGAGCGTCGGCCCGTCGGTGCTGGCGCCGGTCACCGCCGCGGTCACCACCGCGGCCACCGCGGCCAGCGCGGCGCTGGGCAGCCGGTTCTTCCGGTTCCTGCCGCGCACGCTCGTCGAGCGCATCGCCCCCAAACCGGGCACCGGCCCCAGCGAGCAGGTGCGGGAGAACGGCTGGTACCGGGTGGAGACCTATACGACCACCAGCACCGGCGCCCGCTACGTGGCCACCATGTCTCAGAGCGGGGACCCCGGCTACAAGGCCACCGCGGTGATGCTGGGGGAGTGCGGCCTGGCGCTGGCGCTGGATCGGGACAAACTCCCGGAGATCTACGGGGTGCTGACCCCGGCGGCCGCGATGGGCGATGCCCTGCTGGCCCGCTTCCCGGCGGCCGGCATCTCACTGGAGTCGGCGAAGCTGAACTGAGCGCGGAACCCTCCCGCTCAGAGCGAAACCGGGTACGCGACCGGCATCCGGGCGATTACCCTCAGTGGCAGTTCTAGCAAATCAACGAAGGTGGGAACCTCAACATGGCCGGTCTCGACGATCTCTACAACCAGATCCCGGTGGCGGATATCGCCAGCAAGCTCGGCGTCGACCAGGGTGAGGTGAACCAGGCGATCCAGACCCTGGTGCCGACCCTGCTGGGCACCCTGCAGGAGAACGTCCAGGCCGATGACATCGACTCGGCCCACCTGGAGTCCGTCGTCGTCGCCGAGGGCGAGAGCGACCTGCTCACCGGTGGCGTCAACGTCGACCAGCTCGACGAGGGCCAGGGCAACCAGATGATCGCCAGCCTGTTCGGCGGCAACGACACCAACCAGGTGGCCTCGGCGCTGTCCGGCGCCGGCGCCGGCGGCGGTGACCTGATCAAGCGGCTGCTGCCGATGCTGGCCCCGATCGTGCTGGCCTACGTAGGCAAGCAGTTCTCCCAGAAGAATGCGGGCGCCCAGGCTCAGGCTTCCGGCGGCGGCATCGGCGACATTCTCGGCAGCATCCTCGGCGGTGCGGCCGGTGGCGGCGGGGCTGCCGCCAACAACCCGCTCGGCAGCATCCTGGGCAGCGTGCTCGGCGGCGGTCAGGGTGGCGCGCTCGGCAACATCCTGGGCGGTCTGCTCCGCGGCGGTAAGTAATACCTCACACGTTGGGGTTCCGGGTGGGGCGCAGGTCGGACGACGGCCTGCGCCCCACCTAGAATCACCGGGTGCCGTCTGACGATTCCGCCGCCGAATCCCTGCCCAAGTCCTGGGATCCGGGTGCCGTAGAAGCCGAGCTGTACCAGGGCTGGGTGGACGCCGGGTACTTCACCGCGGACGCCACCAGCGGTAAACCGCCGTACTCGATCGTGCTGCCGCCCCCGAACGTCACCGGCAGCCTGCACATGGGCCATGCCCTCGACCACACCCTGATGGACGCCCTGACCCGGCGCAAGCGCATGCAGGGATTCGAGGTGCTCTGGCTGCCCGGCATGGATCACGCCGGCATCGCCACCCAGACCCTGGTCGAGAAACAACTCGCCGCCGACGGCGTGACCAAGGACGACCTGGGCCGGGAGCGCTTCGTCGAGAAGGTCTGGGAGTGGAAGCACCAGTCCGGCGGCACCATCGGCGCCCAGATGCGCAGCCTCGGCGACGGGGTCGACTGGAGCCGTGACCGGTTCACCATGGATGAGGGCCTGTCGCGGGCGGTGCGCACCATCTTCAAGCGGCTCTTCGACGCCGGCCTGATCTACCGGGCCGAGCGGCTGGTCAACTGGTCACCGGTGCTGCAGACCGCCATCTCCGACCTCGAGGTGAAATACGAGGAGGTCGAGGGCGAACTCGTCTCCTTCCGCTACGGGTCGATGAACGACGCCGAACCGCACATCGTGGTGGCCACCACCCGGATCGAGACCATGCTGGGCGACACCGCGATCGCGGTGCACCCGACCGATGAGCGCTACCGCCACCTGGTCGGCACGACCCTGCCGCACCCGTTCCAGGATCGTGAGATCGTCATCGTCGCCGACGAGCATGTCGATCCCGAATTCGGAACCGGCGCAGTCAAAGTCACGCCCGCCCACGATCCCAACGACTTCGAGATCGGCATGCGTCACAACCTGCCGATGCCCTCGATCATGGATACCAAAGGCCGGATCGCCGACACCGGAACGCACTTCGACGGCATGGACCGGTTCGAGGCCCGGGTCAAGGTCCGCGAGGCGCTGGCCGAGCAGGGCCGGATCGTCGCCGAGAAGCGCCCGTATCTACACAGCGTCGGGCACTCCGAGCGCAGCGGTGAGCCGATCGAGCCCCGGCTCAGCCTGCAGTGGTGGGTGAAGGTCGAATCGCTGGCCAAGGCCGCCGGCGATGCGGTTCGTAACGGCGACATCGTCATTCACCCCAAGAGCCTGGAGCCGCGCTGGTTCGACTGGGTCGACGATATGCACGACTGGTGCATCTCGCGGCAGCTCTGGTGGGGTCACCGGATCCCGATCTGGCACGGACCGGGCGGTGAGACGGTCTGCGTCGGACCCGACGAGACTCCGCCGGCGGGCTGGGAGCAGGACACCGACGTCCTGGACACCTGGTTCTCCTCGGCGCTGTGGCCGTTCTCCACGATGGGCTGGCCGGATCGCACCCCCGATCTCGAGAAGTTCTATCCGACAAGCGTTCTGGTCACCGGCTACGACATCCTGTTCTTCTGGGTCGCCCGGATGGTGATGTTCGGGACGTTCGTCGCCGGCGACGACGCGATCACCTTGCGCGGCAGTCGCGGGCCGCAGGTGCCGTTCGAGAACGTCTTCCTGCACGGCCTGATCCGCGACGAGCACGGCCGCAAGATGAGCAAGTCCCGCGGCAACGGCATCGACCCGCTGGACTGGGTGGAATTGTTCGGCGCCGACGCACTGCGGTTCACCCTGGCCCGCGGCGCGAGCCCCGGTGGCGACCTCTCCATCGGCGAGGACCACGCCCGCGCGTCGCGCAACTTCGCCACCAAGCTGTTCAACGCGACGCGGTTCGCGCTGATGAACGGCGCGGCGCCGGCCGCGCTGCCGGCGGTCGCCGACCTGACCGACGCCGACCGCTGGATTCTGGGCCGGGCCGAACAGGTTCGCGCCGAGGTGGATTCGACCCTGGACCGCTACGAGTTCAGCCGGGCGTGCGAGTCGGTCTACCACTTCGCCTGGGACGAGTTCTGCGACTGGTATCTGGAACTGGCCAAAGTCCAACTCGCTCAGGGCGTCACCCACACCACCGCCGTGCTGGCGTCGGTGCTCGACACCCTGCTCAAGCTGCTGCACCCGGTGATGCCGTTCGTCACCGAGGTGCTGTGGAAGTCGTTGACCGGTGGCGAGTCGCTGGTGATCGCCGAGTGGCCGGTTCCCAATGGGATCGAGCTCGATTCCGCTGCCGCGCAGCGCATCTCGGACGTGCAGAAGCTGGTCACCGAGGTGCGCCGGTTCCGCAGCGATCAGGGTCTGGCCGACCGGCAGAAGGTTCCGGCCCGGCTCGGCGGCATCGACGGCGCGGGTCTGGGCGCCCACATCGCACCGGTGACCGCACTGGCCTGGCTGACCGAACCGGCCGACGGGTTCACTCCGACCGCCCGGGTCGAGGTGCGGCTGTCCGGTGGCACAGTCGAGGTCGAACTGGACACCTCGGGCACCGTCGACGTCGAGGCCGAGCGCCGGAGGCTGGAGAAGGATCTGGCCGCCGCACAGAAGGAATTGGCCCAGACCACAGCGAAACTCGGCAACGAGGCGTTCCTGGCGAAGGCGCCCGCGGACGTCGTCGACAAGATCCGGGAGCGCGAGAAGCTCGCCCGCGAAGAGGTGGACCGGATCGGTTCCCGCCTGGCTGCGCTTGCATGATCGAGCCCACGCCGGACGAGATCGCCGCGCTGTTGCAGGTC
>NZ_JAFMJZ010000282.1 GCF_017853185.1 Mycolicibacterium sp. | reverse complement strand
AACAAAAAACAACAAACAAAAACCACCAAACACACTATTGAGTTCTCAAACAACAAGCTCGCTGTAACCCTGCGATCAGGGCAACCGCTCCAGCTTACTTCGATCCAGCGGGAGAGGTCAAATCGGGGGATTTCCAGTCCCACAAGGGGATCCGGCATCGCCGTGTGTAACCCCTACTGTACCCGTTCTATTTCCGCGCCCAAACTCGCCAGGTCCTCGACGAACGTCGGGTACCCCCGGTCGATGTGGAAAACGTCGTGGACCTCGGTCTCTCCGTCGGCCACCAACCCGGCGAGCACCAGGCCGGCGCCGGCCCGGATGTCCGAACACCACACCGGCGCACTCGACAACTGCGGCACGCCGCGCACCACCGCGTGGTGGCCGTCGGTCCGGGCGTCGGCGCCGAGCCGGATCATCTCCTCGACGAAGCGGAACCGGGCCTCGAACACGTTCTCGGTGATCATCGAGGTGCCGTCGGCGATCGCGGCCATGGCGATGGCCATCGGCTGCAGGTCGGTCGGGAATCCCGGGAACGGCAGGGTCGCCACGTTGCAGGCCTTGGGCCGTTCGTACTGCACCACCCGGAACCCGTCGTCGCTCTGGGTGACGGTGGCCCCCACGTCGTGGAGCTTGTGCAGGACCAGTTGCAGATGCGACGGGTCCACCCCGGTCACCGAGATGTCGCCGCGGGTCATCGCCGCGGCGATCCCCCACGTCGCGGCCACGATCCGGTCGCCGATCACCCGATGCTCGGTCGGATGCAGTCTGTCCACGCCGGAGATCCGCAGGGTGGAGGTGCCGGCGCCCTCGATCACCGCACCCATCTGATTGAGCATCTCGCACAGATCGACGACGTCGGGTTCGCGGGCTGCGTTGTGGATCACCGTCTCGCCCTCGGCGAGGACGGCAGCCATCAGGATGTTCTCGGTCGCCCCGACCGACGGGAACTCCAGCTGGATCTCCGCGCCGCGCAGGTGATCGGCCGAGGCCACCACGCAGCCGTGCTCGATGGCGCACTCGGCGCCGAGCTGGCGCAGCCCGGACTGATGCATGTCCAGCGGACGCGATCCGATGGCGTCGCCGCCGGGCAGCGCCACCCGGGCCCGCTTGCATCGCCCGACCAACGGACCGAGCACGCAGACCGACGCACGGAACTGCCGCACGGCGGCGAAATCCGCCTCGTATTTGGGTTCCTCCGGCGAGGTGATCCGCACCGTGGAGCCGTCGAGTTCGACGTTGGCGCCCAGCCCGCGCAGCACCTCGGCCATCAGCGGGACGTCGAGGATGTCGGGGCAGTTGGTGATCGTGGTGGTGCCCTCGGCCAGCAGACTGGCCGCCATCAGCTTGAGCACACTGTTCTTGGCGCCCGTCACGGCGACCTGACCGGACAACCGGTTACCGCCGGTCACCAGGAATCGTTCGCCCACGGGGTTAGTTTAGGGCAGGCCGCACGGCGTACCGTTCCATTCATGGCAGTGCACCTGACCCGCATCTACACCCGGACCGGCGACGACGGCACGTCAGGCCTGAGCGACTTCTCCCGGGTGGAGAAGAGCGACCCCCGGCTGATCGCCTACGCCGGCTGCGACGAGGCCAACGCCGCACTCGGTGTGGCAGTGGCGCTGGGCCGGCCCGACGACGCCTTGCGACATGTGCTGACCTGGATCCAGAACGACCTCTTCGACGCCGGCGCCGATCTGGCCACCCCCGTCGTCGAGAACCCGGAACACCCGCCGTTGCGGATCACCGAGGCCTATATCGAACGCCTCGAGAAGTGGTGCGACGAGTACAACGACGCACTGCCGGAACTGAATTCGTTCATCCTGCCGGGCGGCAGCGCGCTGTCGGCGCTGCTGCATGTGGCCCGCACCGTGACGCGGCGCGCGGAGCGTTCCGCATGGATGGCGGTCAAGGCCCACCCGGACAGCGTCAGCCCCTTGCCGGCGCGCTACCTCAACCGGCTCAGCGATCTGCTGTTCATCCTGTCGCGGGCGGCCAACGGCGGCGACGACGTGTTGTGGCAGCCGGGCGGCCCCGGCGCCCAGCAGCCATAGGACACAGCCGTCCTAGAGCTCGGTCCGCCGCCGCGCCCGCGGCGAGGGCCGCGACTCCAGCCAGGACAGAAACGCGGTCAGCGAATTGCGGTCCAGCGCCACTTCGTAGCCACGCTGCGGTACGGCGGTGGCGTCGTTGAGTTCGATGACGACGTAATCGTCGGTCATGATGTCGAACTCATCGCCCCGTGGTGAGCGTCGCCCGAGGATCTCCAGCCCGCGCCGGCTCAGCCGACGGTCCGGGGAGGGTCGCAGACTGGACAACCGGTAGAACCGGGCTTCCTCACCGCGATAACGGATCTGACCGTGCCGCCAGCCGTGACCCCCGACCGCCGGTACGTCGCGCAGCAGCGCGGCGGTGCCGCCTTGCCGCATCTTCCACAGCCGGTAGGCGAGAAGAACAACGGCGAGCAGCAGCACACCGGCGAGCGCGACCATGAGTTCCATCGACGCGCTCATGACTGGACTTAGTCGAGCTGGCCCAGTGCCCTCAGGCGCGCCCTCCCCCGGGCAGCGATCTGGGGATCATCGGAGCCGGCGTC
>NZ_JAFMJZ010000281.1 GCF_017853185.1 Mycolicibacterium sp. | reverse complement strand
CCCCGCCCCGGCCCGGCAGGTACACCCCCGGCTCGACGGTCACCACCGAACCGGCCCGCAGCGTGCCGGTGGCCGCAGACCCGATCCCGGGCGCCTCGTGGATCTGCAGACCGACCCCGTGGCCCAGACCGTGGCCGAAGTGCTCCCCGTAGCCGGCCTCGGCGATCACCGCGCGGGCCGCGCCGTCGACCTCGCACAGTTCGGCCCCGGCCACCAGTGCCGCCCGGCCGGCCCGTTGGGCCTCGGCCACCAGCGCGTAGACCTCCCGCTGCCACGGGGCCGCGGTTCCCAGCACGAAGGTGCGGGTCATGTCCGAGTGGTAGCCGCCGACCAGCGCACCGAAGTCGATCTTCACGAAATCCCCGGACCGCAGTTCGGCGTCGGTGGGCCGGTGATGCGGGACAGCCGAATTGGCGCCGGTGGCGACGATCGTCTCGAAGGCCCGCCCGTCGGCGCCGTGTTCGAACATCAGGAACTCCAGTTCGCGGGCCACCGCCCGCTCAGTCCGCCCCGGACGCAGTCCACCGCCGGCGATCAGCGCGGTCAGGGCCGCATCGGCCGCCTCGCACGCCAGCCTCAGCAGCGCCACCTCACCGGCGTCCTTGACCTCCCGAAGGCACTCGACGACGCCCCCGGCCCGGGCCAGCGATGCCTTCGGATACTCGCCGAGCCGGCGTGTGAGCGCGTCGAAGCCGTCGACGGTGACCACGTGGCTCTCGAATCCGATCCGCGCGGCGCCGTCGATCAGGGCACGCCCGACCAGGTGCGCTGCGCACGCCCGCTCGATCACCACCTCCAGATCGGGGGCCTGGCGGGCGGCCTGGGTCAGGTACCGGGAGTCGGTGGCCAGCACCGCCGTGGCGTCGGGGCCCGATCCTGCGGCGAACACCAGCAGAGCGGCGTTGGAGCCGGTGAACCCCGACAGATACCGCACGTTGACCAGGTCGCTCACCACCAGCGCGTCCAGACCGGCGGCCGCCAGCGCGGCAGCCAGCCGGACCCGGCGTTGGGCATGTGTCACGGCAGGTGACGGTACTCGCCACCAGGCGCCGATGCGGGACCGTGGGTTTCCGAGAAGAAGTTGGGCGTTCAGGGTTAGGCTGACCAACCATGACGATCTGGTTGCGGCGCGGACTGATATTCGCCGTTGGAATGGTGCTGCTCCGACTGGCGCAGGGCGCCTTGATCAATGCCAACCCCACCAACTCGGGCATCATCAGCGTGCTGCTGATGCTGATCCTCGCCGGCGTTGCGCTGGTGTGGGGCTGGCTGGACGGCAGATCCGACGCGGAGGCCAATCCGGATCCCGACCGCCGCCGCGATCTGGCGATGCGCTGGCTGATGACCGGCCTGCTGGCCGGTGTGGCCGGTGGAGTGCTGGCCTGGCTGATCTCGCTGTTCTACCGCGCCATCTACGCCGACGGACTGTTCGCCGAGGTGACGGCGTTCGCCGCCTTCACCGCACTGCTGATCTTCCTGCCCGCGATGATCTCCGTGACGGTCGGTCGCCTGATGGTCGACCGCAAGCGGGTCGACGAACCGCGGCGCGTGGTCAACGAGGACGGCACCGTGACCGACGTGTTCGACACGGTGCACGACAGGCGGGCCGCGGTGGCCAGTGGCCAGAGCGAGTCCTGGCTGCGCGACTCCCGCGAAGCCGTGCGCGAGGTGCACGACACCGTCCAGCAGGCCAAGTACGACCTCAACCGGACCACCCCGGACGACAACTAGATCTCAGGCGCCCGAGTCAGACGTTCGCGGCGAGGTACCGCAACGCGAGCAGGTAACCCTGAACGCCCAGTCCGACGATCACGCCGGTGGCCACACCGCTCAGGTACGAGTGGTGCCGGAAGTCTTCCCGCGCATGGACATTCGAGATGTGCACCTCGATGAGCGGGGCGCGCAGTTCGGCGCAGGCATCACGCAGCGCGATCGAGGTGTGGGTCAGCGCTCCCGCGTTCAGGATCACCGGATCACCGGCGTCGGCGGCGGCGTGCACCCAGCCCAGCAGTTGCTCCTCGCTGTCGCTCTGCCGGACCACTGCGGTGATGCCCAGTTCGGCGGCCTCGGCCTCGATCATCGCCACCAGATCGTCGTGGGTGGTGCTGCCGTAGACCTCCGGCTCGCGCCGGCCCAGCCGACCCAGGTTGGGACCGTTGAGAACCAGGACCGTGGTCATGACGAGACCTCCGCGTAGGCGGCCGCCAGCAGGGCCGGATCAGGGCCCTCCAGCCGGCCGGGTTTGGCCAGTGCGTCGAGCACCACGAAACGCAGCACTCCGGACCGGGTCTTCTTGTCGCCGGCCATGGTTTCCAGCAGTTGCGGGAAGGCGTCGGCCTCGTAGCTGACCGGCAGGCCCAGCGAGGTCAGCACATCCCGGTGCCGCTTGACCGTCGCCTCGTCGAGCCGGCCGGCCAGCCGGGCCAGTTCGGCGGCGAACACCAGGCCGACCGACACCGCCGCGCCGTGCCGCCACTGGTAGCGCTCCCGGCGTTCGATGGCGTGGGCCAGGGTGTGGCCGTAGTTGAGGATCTCCCGCAGCGCCGACTCCTTCTCGTCGGCGGCCACCACGGCGGCTTTCACCGCAATGGCACGACG
>NZ_JAFMJZ010000280.1 GCF_017853185.1 Mycolicibacterium sp. | reverse complement strand
TGGTGGTGAAGACCTGCTTGGCCAGCACGGGGTCGGCGATCATCACCGAGTCGCCGAACACCGGCACCTTGAGCGTGAAGGCACGACCGGCCTGACGGGTCAGTCGCAGGGCGGCGTTGCGCCGGGAGGCGATGAACCAGAACGCGCCGAGCACCCGCGGGACGCGCGGTTTCGGGGGCAGCACCGGGGCACCGAGCACGACGGGATCGAGGGCGGGCGCTTCGGTCACGGGACCTCCAAGGGGGTTGGTACCGGCTTGTACCATCGAGCTTTACTGCTACGGTACCGCTGAGTACCACTGCTGACAAGGGAGGCGTCGTGACCGCTCCGGCGATCGAGGGCTTCCGGCGGCGACTGCTCGACGGCCTGGCCGCCTCGATCGGCGAGCGCGGCTACCGGGAGAGCACCGTCGCCGACGTCGTGCGCGCCGCCCGGACCTCCAAGCGCACCTTCTACGACCACTTCGCAGGCAAGGAGGAGTGCTTCGCCGAACTGCTGCGCGCCAACAACGAGGAACTCATCGAGGCACTGGTGGCCGCCGTCGATCCCGAGGCGCCGTGGCGGGATCAGGTGCGCCAGGCCGTCGTCGCCTTCGTCGCCAGCATCGAGGCCACCCCGGCGATCACGCTGAGCTGGATCCGGGAACTGCCCGCCCTGGGCGAGGGCGCCCGGCCGATGCTGCGCGCCAGCCTGAGCCGGCTGGCCACCACGCTGGAGGCGCTGTCGGACAACCCGGGATTTCGCCGCGACGGCGTTGCGCCGATGCCGGCGGCCACAGCGGTGATCCTGCTCGGCGGTCTGCGGGAGCTGACCGCCCAGACCGTGGAGGACGGCGAGCCGGTGGCCGGGATCATCGAGCCGGCGGTGGCGGCGGCCACAGCCCTGCTGGGCGGCTAGAAATCCCGTTGCGTGTCGTCAAGCTCGGCGACACCATCTGGCCACCTTCGTGTCGGATACTTCGGACGTGGCTGGAGAGCTGATCGTCTCGGTGTCCGGGATCAACGACCGCCAGCTTGATGATCTCGAAGAGTTCCGCGGGCAGCTCGACGTCCGCGGGGTGCCGCTGTCGCTGTTCGTCGCACCCCGGCTCAAGCACCACTACAAGCTGGAGAAGGACCGCGCGACGGTCGAGTGGCTGATCCGCCAGCGTGAGGCCGGCGACGCGATCGTGCTGCACGGGTTCGATGAGGCCGCCACCAAGCGCCGCCGGGGCGAGTTCGCCACCATGCGCGCCCACGAGGCGAACCTGCGGCTGATCGCCGCCGACCGCATCCTCGAACACACCGGCCTGCGCACCCGGCTGTTCGCCGCACCGCGGTGGAAGTACTCCGAGGGCACCGCCAAAGCATTGCCGCGCAATGGCTTTCGTCTGCTGATCGGTCCGAACGGGACCGTCGATCTGGTCACCGGCCTTTCCTCGGAAAGCAGGCTCGTCGGGATCGGCGCCGGCTTCGTCTCCGAGCCATGGTGGTGCCGGGTGCTGGTGGCCTCCACCGAGCGCACCGCCCGGCGCGGCGGGACCACGCGCCTGGCCGTCGCCGCCAAACAACTCGCGCTCGGTGGCCCGCGGCAGGCGATCCTCGACGCCATCGACCTGGCGCTGATGCACGGCGCGCAGCCTTCGGTCTACCGCGGCGACGCTAGCCCGGCAGTACGAATGCAAACGGGCGGGGAAAACCCAGCGGCCTGAGCCGACTGTTTCGGATGTCTTTCTTGCTGACCGCGACCAGGGCGCCGGCCCCGGGTTCGTAACAGCGCACGGTGTCGTCGTCGACCTCGGTCAGCAGCACCCAGTGCCGCGGGATGGCCGCACCGATCAGCATGGCCACCGGCCACCCGTCGGCCACCGCCTCGCACACGTCGGCCACCTCATCTCGCCGGACGGCCGGCCGCCACCGGTAGCGGCGGCCGTGCACACTGAGCGCCCGCGCCATCCCGGCCGGGGTGGTGCCCAGCGCCCGCGGCCACACCATATTCACCGAGCGGTGCACCCGGCCCTGCTCGGCGGCGAACCACTGCTGGGCCGTTGTCGACGCCAGCGGTGCGCCGTAGTCGTCGTTGAGCAGCGCCCCGGCCATCACGGCCACGCTGGGGCCGCACGTCACCCCGTCGCGCTGGCGCAACCACATGCCTGCCAGGGTAATGCGCTTTGATGGGGTGATGCCCAAGACGATGCGCGCGGAGCGGTTCTACGCCGACACCAAAACGGTTGTTCTCGAGGATGTTCCGATCCCGTCACCCGGGCCGGGTGAGGTTCTGGTCAAGGTGGCGTTCTGCGGTATCTGCCACTCCGACCTCAGCCTCATCAACGGCACCTTCCCGCCGCAGCGCCCGGTGGTGATCCAGGGCCACGAGGCCTCCGGCACCATCGCCGAACTCGGCGCTGGGGTGACCGGCTGGTCGGTGGGCGACCGGGTGATCGTCCCCGCGGGCCGACCCTGCACGGACTGCCCGAACTGCCGGCGCGGCGACTTCGGCAACTGCCAGCAGGTGCAGATCATGGCCTTCGCCTACGACGGCGCCTGGGCGGAGTACACCGTCGCCATCGCGATGGGCCTGACCCGGGTGCCCGACAACGTGTCACTGGAGCAGGCGGCGATCCTGGCCGACGCGGTGTCCACCCCGTTCGGCGCGGTGGTGCACACCGGCA
>NZ_JAFMJZ010000279.1 GCF_017853185.1 Mycolicibacterium sp. | reverse complement strand
GGATGGAACACGTAGCACGGCTCGACCTCGAACCAACGGACATCGGCGTCCCCACCGTCGCGCGGCATCACGCCAACCCGAGCCGGGTAGTGCGGGTTCCACCGGTACGGGAAGCGGCGGTTCGGCGGTGGCGGGTTTGGACTGGCGCATCATGATGGGATCCGGAATGCGAACCCGCCCGATCAGCGCCGACATCATCAGCCGGGCCGGCAGTCGCAGCGGTTTGGGCATCGTCATCTCGGCGGCCAGTGCTGCGTCGAAGGTGACCGGCAGGTCGTAGTCGTGCATCATCGGGCTGCCGTGCACGGTGATGTCAACGGTGCGCCGGGCCCGGCCATCAACCCCGATCACCGAGTACTGCACGGTGTTGCCCCGTTCCATGCCGTAGGTGACGGCACGTAGCTCACCGGTTTCCGGATCCCGCTTGGGGTGGGCACTGTAACCCCCGGGCAGTGTCCCGCAGAAGTCCCACACCCCGACGGTGTCCAGCTCGTCGGTGAGCCCGTACTGCGCCGCCCCGGATTCGACCAGGGCCAGGGTCCGGCCGGCGTGGCCGATCACGTTGGTGTTGGCGCCTAGCTCGGTGACCTTGAACCGGCCTTGCGGGGCAGGCTCCCCCAAGGCCCGGCACCGCCTCGACCCCGCAGCCGCTGCTCGACTTCCGTACCGACGTCACGGTCATCGGCCGCCCCACCGGCCGGGCCGGCCGATCGGCGTCCTACGAAGTCCTGCACGACGTGGTACAGCGCATGATCGCGGCGGACCGGATTCGCGACGACGGCAGCCTGGCAATGACCGCACGGCTGTGGGCCATCTGCCACGGCGCGGTGAGCCTGGATTTGGCCGGCTACTTCGGACACGACGGTCACGGACTCACCGAGGTACTCGGGCCCCTAGCCGTCGACACCATCGTCGGAATGGGCGACACCCGGGAGAAAGCCATGCAATCGCTTGCCACCGCGATTGAATCGTTGGACCCGCGGCACCTGTGATCGGTGCCACGTTCCGATGTACGACGACCCCGCCCTGGTGACGCACACCATCGTCGAATTCACGGCCGCCGTTGACGGCGGCGCCGGCCAGGACGGCAAACCCGGGGCGGCCTATTTTCCGTGAGCGACAGCAAGGCCGGTGAAATTGCGCCAGCAGTCGCGAACTTTTAGTTTGTATAGACTGCGGCCACTATTTCGCGTCAAGCAGCTGGCGCGTCTAGGTACGGCTCAGGGAAGGGGGGCACACACCGGTGGCCACCCCCAAGACCGAGGCCGATCGCGCGCTCGCCGATTTCTGGCGGTCGTATAAAGACGCAGGGCAGGGCGGCTTTCGGTACGCCTTGAAAAACCCGCGCGATGTGCTGCGCGCAATGATCGCCATCCGTGAGCTCCCTACCATTTATCCGCCTCAGCTATCCGACACTCCCGATGGCCGGGCGATCGGACGGGTGCTCCACCAGAAGGGTCCGGGAGGACTACCGGCGCGGTGGTGGAGCTTTGCGGCACTTCCCGTCCCGGAGAGACCGGCGGATTCGCTGAAGAGCCCGCAGGCCAAGCGGCTTCGCTACACCCTTCGCCAGGCCGCAGCGGCGAACATCACCTGCCGACCGGTTGAGCCGAGCGAACGAGCCGCCCTGGTGGAAAGCGAACGAGCCGCCCTGGTGGAAGAGGCCAACGAGCGCGATCGCAACCACTCCAATCCGACCTACCGGGTGGAGAACCCTCAGAACGAGGCACTGCTGGACCACGACCTCTGGATCCTCGCCGAGGACGACACCGGGGAGCCCCTGCTTCTGGCCGTGGTCGCGGTCGACGGCGAGTTCGCGGTCCTGCGCTACTTCCGCACTCTGGGAGATAGCGAAAAGCACTCGCTGAGCCGGTATGTCGCCCACTACGCGATCGTGGAGGCACTGTCCGAACGGGGCGTGCGGTGGCTGGTGGACAACGAACCACCGGCGTCACAGACCAACGGCGTGCGACTCTTCCAGCGAATCATCGGCTTCCGCTACGTGCGCATCCACAGACCCGGGCGGCGCTATCGCAAAGTCCTCGCGAGCGATGACAAGGACTCCGATAACCTCGCTTCCCGTGGCTGATCTATAGCGCGCAACGATTCGATCAGCAGGCCTATGTGGTCATCGGAGAGGCCGTCGGGCTCCCCTGCCGCGGTGCGGGAGGTGATCACGACGTCGCCGCGCAAAAGTGGTGTCTGCGCCGCGGCAAATCCGGTGAACGCGAACAGCAGTTTGGTGGCCGGTCCATTCAGGCGGCGGCCGCTCATCGTCGGCGTGAACCAGAATTGGTAGGTGCCGTCGGAACTGCTGAGAGCCTCGACGTGATGTGAGCCGAGCCGGTCGGCGATGTCGGAGACGGTCCTCGCCGTGAAGGTGTACAGCTCCTGATTGCGGCTGGCGAGGACACTACGCATACGGACAAGCCTGCCACGGCGGTCGGACATACCGCTGCGCTAACGGGGTTGGCCGTTCAGCGCGGCGTGCCTGTGGCGCGGACCTTCGGCGCGAATCCACGCTGCTCAGCGATACGTGTCAGAGATCGCGGCCGCTGGTGGTGTGTGCGCGGGAGGGGTTGGTGCGGGCGCGGTGGGCGGCGGTGTTGCCTTCGATCGCCTCGTTGATGGCGTCCTCGAACTCCTCGACCGTCAT
>NZ_JAFMJZ010000278.1 GCF_017853185.1 Mycolicibacterium sp. | reverse complement strand
CGACGAGGGGCGTCATAGTCAACCGTCATGTTCGTTTCCTTTCGCTCGGTTCGGGGGGACTGTTCCCACATACCGGCGCGCCTAAACACAGGATTTTCCGTCGGCGTCAAATGCGCCAGAGCGACTCCTGAGCCACGCTGGCCACCAACCGGCCCGCGTGGTCGTGGATCGACCCGAACGCCAGGCCGCGGGCGTCGCTGTGGCTCACCGCCGACGCGTCGTAGCAGTGCCACTCGTTGACGTCGATCGGGCGGTGCAGCCACAGTGCGTGGTCGAGGCTTGCCGCACCACCCGGCCCGGGAGTCTGATGCCCCGGCGGGCGGCCGGTGGACACCAGGCCGAGGTCGGAAACGAAAGTCATGGCGCAGGCCTGCAGCAGGGGATCGTCCTCGACGCGCTCGCGGGACCGGAACCAGAACGGTTGCAACGGCCAGTCGGTGTCCACCTCGGCGGCGACCCGGACCTCGAAGTGGCTCACCCACTCCTCAGGCGGTGTGACAGTCGTCGTGGCGTTCTCGAACGGCAACCGCAACGGCGCGGGCCGCTGCCAGTCCAGGGTCGGCTCCGGATGGTGAAAGGACGTCAGCATCTGGAAGATCGGCACGCCCTCCTGGCCGGCGGTCACCCTGCGGGTGTCGAACGAGCGGCCGTCCCGTGTCGTCTCGACGGTGTAGTCGACGTCGACACCGACTCTGCCGCCTTTGATGAAATAGGCGTGCAGCGATTGCGGGAGCCGGCCACCGGCGACGCCCGCGCCGGCGGCGGCGAGAGCCTGGGCCGCGATGAGCCCGCCGAACAGCCGTCCGTGCGAGCCAAGGGCTACCGATGTGCGGAATTCCGGTCCTACCCCCTCGAGCTGAACCATTCGGGCGATCCAGCTCGGCATGCGGCTCACCCTAACGCCCGCAACCTAGACTCAGCTGCCATGGATCGGGGGCAGCACTTCGTCGCACCCGCGGGTTTGCTCGATATAGAGGACTGCGTCGATGCGCGCGGTGAGATCGCTCTGCCGCCCGGCACCACGCTGGTTTCGCTCATCGAGCGCAATGTGGCGGGAGTGGGCGACACGGTCGCCTACCGGTTCCTGGATTTCGCCCGTTCCGAGGATTCCGTCGCGGAGATCACCTGGGCACAACTCGACGTTCGGATGCGGGCGATCGCTGCGCGGATCCAGCAGATCACAACCCGCACCGACCGGGTCGCGATTCTGGTACCGGCCGGCCTGGACTACGTGGCCGCGTTCTTCGCCGTGCTGAAGTCCGGACGGATCGCAGTCCCGCTGTTCGCGCCCGAATTGCCCGGGCACGCCGAACGACTCGCCGTCGCCCTCGGCGATGCGACTCCGGCACTGTTGCTCACCACCCAGTCCACATCAGGGGCGGTCGAGGGATTCCTGGACAAGGCCCCAGGCCGTCGGTCTCCGGTCCTGGTGATCGACCGGATCCCGGAATCGGCTGCAGCACAGTTCGATCCGGTCGACATCGGCATGGACGACGTCTCTCATCTGCAGTACAGCTCCGGCGCGACGCGCGCCCCGGCCGGCATCGAGATCACCCACCGGGCGTTCGTGACGAACCTGATCCAGATGATCCTGTCGATCGACCTGCTGAACCGGAACACCCACGGCGTCAGCTGGTTACCGCTCTACCACGACATGGGTTTGTCGATGATCGGCTTCCCGGCGACCTACGGCGGGCATTCCACCCTGATGGCGCCGACCGCGTTCGTCCGGCGGCCGTACCGGTGGATCCGCGCGCTGTCGGACGCCTGCCGGGAGGGCCGAGTCGTCACCGCGGCGCCGAACTTTGCCTACGAATGGGCGGCCCAACGCGGGCTGCCGCCGGAGGGCGAACGCCTCGACCTGTCGACCGCGGTGATGATCATCGGATCCGAACCGGTGAGCATGACGGCGATCGACGACTTCAATCGGGCCTTCGCCCCGCACGGGCTGCCGCCGACGGCGATCAAACCGTCCTACGGGATCGCCGAGGCCACGCTGTTCATCGCCAACATCACCCCGGATGCCCGGGCCGCGGCCACCTACTTCGACGGCGACCAACTGGCTGCCGGCCGGGCGGTGCGCGTCGCACCTGAAACTCCGAATGCGTTCACCGCGGTGTCCTGCGGAATCGTGGCGCGCAGCCTGCGGGCCGTCGTGGTCGATCCCGAGACCGGCGAGGAGCTCGCCGACGGCTCGGTGGGGGAGTTCTGGCTGCATGGCGACAACGTCGGCAAGGGCTACTGGCAACGGCCGGAAGAGACCGAGTCGACCTTCGGGGCGCACCTGGCTGCCCGGGTGCCGGCGGGAAGTCGCGCCGACGGGGTCGGCGTCGATGCCAGGTGGTTGCGCACCGGCGATCTCGGCATGTTCTTCGAGGGGGAGTTGTACGTCACCGGTCGGATCGTCGACCTGTTGACCATCGGAGGACGCAACTTCTACCCGCAGGAGATCGAGGCCACCGCAGCCGGTGCCGCATCGCTGGTCCGTCGCGGCTACCTGGCCGCGATCAGCACACCGGGCGGAGATGGGGGCGAGCAGTTGGTGATCATCGCCGAAAGGGCCACCGGCACAAGCCGTTCCGATCCCGGCGAGGCCATCGAGGCGATCAGGGCCGCCGTGAAGCGGCGGCACGGGTTGGATGTCGCCGACATCCGGATCCTGC
>NZ_JAFMJZ010000102.1 GCF_017853185.1 Mycolicibacterium sp. | reverse complement strand
GGCCATCGGCTGAGCCCTCACAACAGAAAGTCTCCGGACATCCCGGGGCGGTTCACACTCGCTCGCAAACAGATTGGATACTGTGACGCGCGCCGGGCGTGGGCCCGGATTTCTTTGACGCGAGTCGAGGGAGCCGACGGCTATGAGCAATGCGATCGACGACGTAGCCGCCGCATGCGTCCGTACCGTGCAGACCGGCTCGATGATCGTGCGCGGCACGCCGGCCTTCGCCGGATGGTGGCTGGGCTGGCTGTCGAATGAGTTCGCGCCGCACGTCCTCACCGGACATGCGCTGTCGGCCATCCCATCGCCCCTGGTGGCGAAGGCCGCCAAGATGGCCAACCAGCGCGCCGACAAGGTTCTCAACGCCGCACTGACGGACACCTTCGGCGAGTCCTACCACGACCAGGTCCACCACCCGCTCGAGCCGTACACGGCCCGCCGCCCGCACATCTCGGGCGTGCTGTCGGCGATGCTGAGCCGGCGGGAGAGCGCCACCACCAACATCAGCTACGGACCGGGCGGCCGCAGCCATCTGCTCGACGTGTGGAAGCGGCCCGATCTGCCGGAGGGGCATCGCGCCCCGGTTCTCATCCAGGTCCCCGGCGGCGCCTGGTCGGTCAACGGCAAGCGCGGTCAGGCCTACCCGCTGATGAGCAGGATGGTCGATCTCGGCTGGATCTGCGTGTCGATCAACTACAGCCGGAGCCCATGGAAGGCGTGGCCGTCCCACATCGTCGACGTCAAACGCGCGATCGCCTGGGTGCGCGCCAATATCGCCGAGTACGGCGGCGATCCGGAGTTCATCGCCATCACCGGTGGTTCGGCCGGCGGCCACCTGAGCTCACTGGCGGCCCTCACCGCCGGTGACCAGAGCCTGCAGCCGGGCTTCGAGGACGCCGACACCAGCGTCCAGGCCGCGGCCCCGTACTACGGCGTCTACGACCTGACCGATCACAGCGGGATGCATCACCTGACGCTGCCGCTGCTGGAGAAACTGGTCATGCGGGCGCGGATGGCCGACAACCGTGAATTGTTCGAGGACGCGTCGCCGCTGTTCCGGGTGCACCGGGACGCCCCGCCGTTCTTCATCCTGCACGGCCGTAACGACGACATCGTTCCGCTCACCCAGGCGCGTGCGTTCAACTCCGCACTGCGGGATTCCGGGGCCGGGACCGTCGCCTACGCCGAACTCCCCAACGCCCACCACGGCTTTGACACCATCGCCACCCTGCGCTGCCAGGTGACGACGGAGGCCGTCGCGGCGTTCCTGGGCATCGCCTACGGTCGCCACGTCGCGGGCGCCCGCCGCGGCCGGCGCACCCGCCGTTCGGCGAGCTAGCCGCCTCCAGTCCCACTGGCCACATTCGCCTCCGCTGCGGGGCCTCTCCGACTAGCGTGGACACCTGTCGCGGGGCCGGTACAGGAAGGCCTGAAACCAGGTGAGGCGGTATCCAGACTGATGAGCGATATGCGACTGCCCGGCTCGGTGGCGGAGGTGATGGCGAGCCCGCGCGGGCCGAAGGTCGGGGCGTTCTTCGACCTCGACGGCACCCTGGTCGCCGGCTTCACCGCCGTCATCCTGACCCGCGAGCGATTCCGCAAGGGGGACATGGGCGTCGGCGAGCTGGTCAGCATGATCGCCGCAGGACTCACCCATCAACTCGGCGGGATCGAGTTCGAGGATCTGATCAGCAAGGCCACCGCCATGTTGCGTGGCCGGTCGTTGTCGGATCTGGAGGAGATCGGCGAGAAGCTCTTCAAGGAGAAGATCGAGAAGCGGATCTACCCGGAGATGCGCGAACTGGTGGAGGCCCACCTGGAGCGCGGCCACACCGTCGTCCTCAGTTCCTCGGCGCTGACCATCCAGGTCGATCCCGTCGCGCGTTTCCTCGGCATCCCGAACACGTTGACCAACAAGTTCGACGTCGACGACGACGGCGTGCTGACCGGCAAGGTGATCAAGCCGATCCTGTGGGGACCGGGCAAGGCCGCCGCCGTGCAGAAGTTCGCCGACGCAAACGGAATCGACCTGCAGGACAGTTACTTCTACGCCGACGGCGACGAGGACGTCGCGCTGATGTCCTTGGTCGGCAACCCGCGGCCCACCAACCCCGGCGAAAAGATGCGTGAGATCGCCAACAAGCGCGGCTGGCCGATCCTGGAGTTCAACAGCCGTGGCGGGGGCGGCCTGCTCGGTCAGGTGCGCAACCTGCTCGGGGTGGGGTCGGTCATCCCGGCCGCCTACGGCGCGTTCGGGTGGGGTCTGCTCACCGGCAGCCGCCGCCGCGGCGTCAACTTCTTCACCACCGCCTTCCCGCAGGCCATGCTGGCCATCAACGGTGTGCACCTCAACGTGATCGGCGAGGCGAATCTGACGAAGAAGCGTCCGGCGGTGTTCATCTTCAACCACCGCAACAACATCGACCCGCTCATCGTGGCGTCGCTGCTGAAGGACAACTGGACGGGCGTGGGCAAGAAGGAACTGGCCAGTGATCCGATCGTCGGGACCCTGGGCCGGCTCGTCGACACCGTGTTCATCGACCGGGAAGATCCCAAGGCGGCCGTCGAGGCCCTGAAGGACGCCGAGGAGTTGGCCCGCAAGGGCCTTTCGGTGATGATCGCCCCGGAAGGCACCCGCCTGGACACCCGTTCGGTCGGCCCGTTCAAGAAGGGTCCGTTCCGGCTGGCCATGGGGGCCGGGATCCCGATCGTGCCGGTCGTCATCCGCAACGCGGAGGTGATCTCCGCCCGCGATTCACAGACCCTGCATCCGGGCACCGTCGATGTCGTGGTCTACCCGCCGATTTCGCTCGAGGACTGGACGCTGGACGACCTGCCGGAGCGGATCGCCGAGGTCCGTCAGATCTTCGTCGAGACCCTGAAGGACTGGCCGGTCGGGAAGGTTCCCGACGTGACGCTGTACAAGCCGGCCGCGAAAAAGGCTCCCGCGAAGAAGACTCCCGCCAAGAAGGCTCCGGCCAAGAAGAGCGCCGCCAAGAAAGCGGCGGCGACCAAGACAGCCAAGAAGAGTGCCGCCAAGAAGGCCGAACCCGGGACTCCGCAGCCGAAAGTGAAGGGGCGCCGATGAAACCCGCCGACTATCTGACCGACTTCAGCACCACCGACGACGCGTTGATCCTCGCGTCGGTCTCGTCGTCGGCGGAGTTCAGCCTGCTCAACGACTGGCTGCAGGCCCAGCGCCGGGCGCACCCCGACACCAAGGTCGAGGTGGTGCGACTGCCGCACGGTGACGCCCCGCCGGAACTGATCAGCGAACTCGTCGACGAACTCGCCGCCGGCGGGGATCGCACCGTCTTCCCGGTGCGGGTGTTCTGGGTGCCGGGCGGGTTGCCCACCCGGGTCAAGCTCGCCGGCCTGATCTCCGGCCGCGAGACCTACCGGCCGCCGGTGATGCTGCAACGCGCAATCCTGAAGAAGGACCCGTCGCGCGCCCGGATCGTCGCCGGCGAGCCGGCCACGGTGGCCGAGATGCGTGAGCAGTGGCAGCAGAACACCGTCGGCGAGACTCCGCAGGATTTCGCCAAGTACGTCCTGCGACGGGCCGCGCTGGCGGTCGAGCGGATCGAATTGCGTCTGCTCGGACCGGCCTACAAGTCCCCGCACCTGATCACCGATGAGCTCATCGAGTCGCCGCGCTTCATCGAGGGCATGGCCGAGATCCCCGGTGCGAGCATCGAGCAGGCCGAGACCATGCTCAACGAACTCGCCACCGGGTGGAGCAGGTTCTCCGTCGATCTGATTCCCAACCTGGGCCGGGCCATCTTCAGTCGCGGATTCGATCCTCGGATCGACTACGACTCGGCCCAGATCGAGGTGATGCGCCGGGCCCTGGAAGACCATCCCGCCGTGTTCCTCTGGTCGCACCGGTCCTACCTGGACGGCGTGATCGTGCCGGTTGCCTTGCAGGAGAACAAACTTCCCCCGGCCCACACCTTCGCCGGCATCAACCTGTCGTTCGGGTTCATGGGCCCGCTGATGCGCCGGTCCGGAGTGATCTTCCTGCGCCGCAAACTCGACGACCCGCTGTACAAGTACGTGCTGCGCCAGTTCGTCGGCTACATCGTGTCGAAGCGATTCAACCTGAGCTGGTCGATCGAGGGCACCCGGTCGCGGACCGGAAAGATGTTGCCGCCCAAGCTCGGTCTGCTGTCGTATGTGGCCGATGCCTACCTCGACGGGCGCAGCGAGGACATCCTGTTGCAGCCGACCTCGATCAGTTTCGATCAGTTGCACGAGACGGCGGAGTACGCGGCCTACGCCCGCGGCGGGGAGAAGATCCCCGAGGGCGCGGAGTGGCTGTTCAACTTCATCAAGGCGCAGGGCGAACGCAACTACGGCAAGATCTACGTCCGCTTCCCCGAAGCGGTGTCGATGCGCCAGTACCTGGGTGAACCGGGCGGACCGATCGCCGGGGACGAGGCCGCCAAACGGCTCGCCATGCAGAAGATGGCCATCGAGGTGTCCTGGCGGATCCTGCGGGCGACCCCGATCAACGCCAGCAGCCTGGTCTCGGCGATCCTGCTGACCACCCGCGGCCGCGCGCTGACCCTGCGGCAGTTGCACCACACGCTGCAGGACTCGCTGGACTACCTCGAGCGCAAGAAGACGCCGATGACCAACAGCGCATTGCGTCTGCACTCGGCCGAGGGCGTGCGTGCGGCGCTGGACGCGATGTCCAACGGGCATCCGGTCACCCGGGTCGACGGCGGCCACGAACCGGTCTGGCGGATCGCCCCCGAACAGGAACTCGAAGCGGCGTTCTACCGCAATTCACTGATTCACGCGTTCCTGGAGACCTCGATCGTCGAGCTGTCCCTGGTGCACGCCGCCCGGGCGCCCCAGGGCGAGCGGATGGACGCGTTCTGGGCGCAGGCGATGCGGCTGCGCACCTTGCTGAAGTTCGACTTCTACTTCGCCGACTCCGCGACCTTCCGGCAGAACATCGCCGAGGAACTGGAGTGGAACCACGACTGGGAGAGTCAGCTCGACGCCGGACCGGAGGCGGTCGACGCGCTGCTGCGGGCCAAGCGGCCGCTGATGGCCAACGCGATGCTGCGGCCGTTCTTCGAGGCCTACGAGATCGTCGCCGACGTGTTGTGTGACGCGCCCACCGACATCAGCGACAAGGATCTGACCAAGCAGGCACTCGGCGTCGGAAGCCAGTACGCGGCGCAGGGTCTGGTGCGCAACAACGAGTCCGTCTCGGCCCTGCTGTTCGCCACCGCCCGACAGGTGGCGGCCGATCAGAAGCTGTTCGAGCCGTCGCCCGATCTCCGGGACCGCCGGCGCGATTACCTCAACGAACTGCGCGGCATCATCGGCGACATGGACCGTGTCCACGAGATCGCAGCCGAACAGTTCTACGTGCGGGAAGCGCAACTGGGGCACTGACAGAGCGGGTAACGTCCGCAGATGACCACAACGAGGATTGCCACGGGCACGGCCGCACTGGCCGCAGCTTCACTAGCCGCAGCCGCACTGCTGAGCGCCGGCCTGTCCGGATGTTCGGTCAAGATCGAGACCAACACCGGTAAGGCGGTCAGCGCCGCCGATCTGCAGAAGGACCTCACCGAGCGACTGACCAAGGCGGGTAGTCCACCGCAGTCGGTCACCTGCAGCGGCGATCTGGCCGCCGAGGTGGGCAAGACCGCCAGCTGTGAAGTCGTGCTGAGCGAAACCAACGTCGTCCAGGCCGACGTCACGGCCACCAAGGTCGATGGCGGCACCGTCGACTTCACCTACGCCCCGTCGCTGACAAAAGAGCAGCTTCAGAATTTCGTGCAGGGCATGGCCTCGGCCGAATCGGTCACCTGCGCCTCCGGACTGGCGGGCAAGGTCGACGCCACCGCCCAGTGTCAGATCGTCAAAGACGGAACCGCCACCGACACCACCGTGACGGCCACTAAAGTCGAGGGGCTGTCCATCGACCTCTCGGTAACTTCGTAGAACGGGTTCACGTTGAAGATCAAGTCTCTCGCGGCGGGCGCCGTCGCGCTCACCGCATTCGCACTCGGCGCCGGCCTTTCCGGGTGTTCGGCCAAGGTCGAGTCCAAGACCGCCGCGTCGCTCAGCGCCGCGGACCTCCAGACGAAACTGACCGAGCAGTTCGCCGGCTCCAAGACTCCGCCGAAGTCGGTGACCTGCAAGGACGAGCTGGTTGCCGAGGTCGGCAAGACCGCCAGCTGTGATGTGGCGCTCAGTGAGACCAACAACGTCGAGGCGGTGGTCACCGTGACGGGCGTCAAGGACGGTGAACTGTCCTACGAGATCTCCCCGGCTCTCTCCAAAGAGCAACTGGCACAGGCGGTTTCGGGTATGACGGGTGCAAGCACGGTGGTCTGCCCGACGGGACTCGAGGGCAAGATCGGTGCGACGGCGCAGTGCGACACGACGGCCGACGGCGTCGCCGCCAAGCGCCTGGTCGAGGTCGACAATGTGAGCGGACTCGAGATGGACGTCTCGATGAAGAAGGTCTGGTCCAAGGAGCAGGTCCAGGAGATCCTGCTGCAGAAGCTGAACGCGGACGGCACCCCGGCCGAGACGGTCGAATGCGTGGACGGTGTGGTGGCCAAGACCGGTGCCAACGTCGAGTGCGTCACCGTCACCGGCAACCAGAAAAAGGGCTACGTCGTGACGGTCACCACCTTCGACGACGACAGCCTGGGTATCGACTACAAAGACGCGCCCTAACCGACGGCGATCCCCGGCGGTTCCGTAGGCTGGGACCGTGACATCGACAGTTCGGCGTGCCGCGGTATGGCCGGTGCTGACGACTGTCGCGGTCCTGGCCGGCCTGGTCGCCGCCGGAATCGGCGCGTTGTCGCTGGCCGACGCGCTGACCGCGACCGGGCTGCCCGATCCGGGTCCGGCGACCACCGCCGGACTGCCGTTCGTGCGGGCCGCGGGTGAGATCGCCGGCGTCATCGCGGTCGGCGGCTTCCTGTTCGCGGCGTTCTTCGTACCGCCGCAGGAGAACGGGGTGCTCGACGCCGCCGGGTACCGGGCGCTGCGGATGGCGACCGTGGCCTCCGGGCTGTGGGCCGTCTGCGCCGTACTGCTGGTGCCGCTGACCATCTCGGACGTCTCCGGGCACCCGTTGACCGAGCACCTCAACCCGGTCGAACTCTGGGGTGTGGTCGGGCAGGTCGACGTTGCGAACGCCTGGCGCTGGACCGCCGGACTCGCGGTGCTCGTCACGGCCGCCTCGGCGCCGGTGCTGCGGTGGTCGTGGACGCCGATCCTGTTCGCTCTGTCGTTGCTCACCCTGGTACCGCTCGGTTTGACCGGGCACTCCTCGGTCGGCGGTTCGCATGATCTGGCCACCAACGGCCTGCTGATCCACCTGGTGGCCGGTGCCCTGTGGGCCGGCGGACTGCTGGCCCTGCTGGCGCACGCCCTGCGCGGCGGGGAGCACTCCGACCTGGCCGCGCGGCGGTTCTCCGCGGTGGCGCTGTGGTGTTTCGTCGCGATGGCGTTCTCGGGTGCGGTCAACGCGCTGGTGCGGATTGCCCCGGCGGAGTTGTTCAGCACGCCGTACGGCCGACTGGTCGTCGCCAAGGCGACGGCACTGACCGTGCTGGGTGTCATCGGCTGGCGACAGCGCCGCACCGCGGTGGCCGCCCTGCAGGCCGACCCCGGCGCCCGCCGGCCGCTGATCCGGCTGGCCCTTGCCGAGGCGGTGGTCTTCGGGGTGGCGTTCGGCGTCGCGGTCGGCCTGGGCCGCACCCCGCCGCCGGCCCCTCGGGTGCTCAACCCGTCCCCGGCCGAGGTCGCGATCGGTTACGACCTCGCCGCTCCGCCGACGCTGGCGCGGATTCTGCTGGATTGGCGCTTCGATTTGATCTTCGGCTCTGCCGCGATCATTTTCGCCGCGGTCTACCTCGCCGGGGTGATCCGGCTGCGGCGCCGCGGCGACCACTGGCCGCCGGGCCGGACCGCCGCCTGGATGCTGGGCTGTGCGGTGCTGCTGTTCACCACCTCGTCGGGCCTGGGCCGCTACATGATGGCGATGTTCAGCATGCACATGACCGGGCACATGCTGCTGTCGATGCTTATCCCGATCCTGCTGGTGCTCGGCGCGCCCACCACCCTGGCGCTGCGGGCATTGCCGGTGGCGGGAAAGGGCAATCCGCCGGGTCCGCGGGAGTGGCTGCTGACCGGGCTGCACTGCACGTGGTCGAGGTTCTTCACCCACCCGGTGGTGGCGACGCTGATGTTCGTCGCCGGCTTCTACGCGCTGTACTTCAGCTCGTTGTTCGACTCGGCGGTCAGCCACCACGGCGCCCACATCCTGATGAACGTGCACTTCCTGATGAGCGGGTACCTGTTCTACTGGGTGGTGATCGGCATCGACCCCGCGCCGCGCAACGTCCCGCCGCTGGGCAAGATCGCGATGGTCTTCGCCTCGGTGCCGCTGCACGCCTTCTTCGGCGTGATCATGATGGGGATGACCGGACTGCTGGGGGAGCGGTTCTACCGGTCGCTCCAATTGCCCTGGCACACAGACCTTCTCGGCGATCAGCAGCTCGGCGGTTCGATCGCCTGGGCGGCCGGTGAGCTCCCGCTGGTCGTGGTGCTGGTGGCGTTGCTGATCCAGTGGCAGCGCAGTGACCGGCGTGACGCCGTGCGCCTGGACCGGGCCGCCGATCGCGACAACGACGCCGAACTGGCCGCCTACAACGCAATGCTGGCGCAACTGTCCGGGCGCGATCGCCCCGGCCGCTGATCCCTTCATCCACAATCCCGGCTTCATCCCCAGCAGCGGCCGCTGCAGCGGGTGGGAGTCCTTCGTTCGTCGGTGCCTTCACGCCCACTTGTGGGGCGAACCCGCACCGAAGGAACGAAAGGACTCATGCCATGTTCGAGACACCGATGACCGTCACCGGCCGCATCGTCACCGATCTGCGCCGCCGGGTGGTGGCCGGCCAGGAGGTGATCAGCTTCCGGGTGGCCAGCAACTCGCGCCGCCGGACCGGAGAGGGCGCCTGGGAACCCGGCAACTCGCTCTACATCACCGTCAACTGCTGGGGAAAGCTGGTCACCGGCGTGGGCGCGGCCCTCTACAAGGGCGCGCCGGTGATCGTGTCCGGCGTCGTGCACACCAGTGAGTACGAGGACAAGGACGGCATCAAACGCTCGTCGCTGGAGATGCGCGCCAACGCGGTCGGCCCCGACCTGGCCCGGGTGATCGTGCGGATCGAGCAGCCGGCCCGGCCGAGGGACACCGAGGCGGGAGAGCCCCTCGCGGACGTCACCGAGGAATCCGAGGAGACCGGATCCGACGGCCTGGCGCTGTCGGCCTGATCCGGGTGGTGGTCACGCCGGGCGCCGACTGACCGCCTGCGGCGGGGGCACCGGCGTGGCCGCCACCTAGGATGGTCGCCGTGGCGGAATTCATCTACACCATGCGCAAAGTCCGCAAGGCCCATGGCGACAAGGTCATCCTCGACGACGTGACCCTGAGCTTCCTGCCGGGAGCCAAGATCGGCGTCGTCGGCCCCAACGGCGCCGGCAAGTCGAGCGTGCTGCGCATCATGGCCGGTCTGGACCAGGCCAACAACGGCGACGCATTCCTGGCTCCCGGAGCCACGGTCGGCATCCTGCTGCAGGAGCCGCCGCTAGACGAGTCGAAGACGGTCCGCCAGAACGTCGAAGAAGGCCTCGGCGACATCAAGGTCAAGCTCGACCGGTTCAACGAGGTGGCCGAGCTGATGGCCACCGACTACACCGACGAGCTGATGGAGGAGATGGGCCGCCTTCAGGAGGAACTCGACCACGCCGACGCCTGGGACATGGACTCCCAGCTCGAGCAGGCGATGGACGCGCTGCGCTGCCCGCCGCCCGACGACCCGGTCACCCATCTCTCCGGCGGCGAGCGCCGCCGGGTGGCGCTGTGCAAGCTGCTGCTGAGCAAGCCGGACCTGCTGCTGCTCGACGAGCCCACCAACCACCTCGACGCCGAAAGCGTCCAGTGGCTCGAACAGCACCTCGCCGACTACAAGGGCGCCATCCTCGCGGTCACCCACGACCGGTACTTCCTGGACAACGTCGCCGAGTGGATCCTCGAACTCGACCGCGGCCGCGCCTACCCCTACGAGGGCAACTACTCGACCTACCTGGAGAAGAAGGCCGACCGCCTCGAGGTTGCGGGCAAGAAGGATCAGAAGCTGCAGAAGCGCCTCAAGGAGGAGCTGGCCTGGGTCCGCTCGGGCGCGAAGGCCCGGCAGGCCAAGAACAAGGCCCGTCTGGCGCGCTACGAGGAGATGGCGACCGAAGCCGAGAAGACCCGCAAGCTCGACTTCGAGGAGATCCAGATCCCGGTCGGCCCGCGACTGGGCAGCATCGTGGTCGAGGTGGACCACCTCGACAAGGGCTTCGACGGCCGGGTGCTGATCAAGGACCTGTCCTTCACCCTGCCGCGCAACGGCATCGTCGGCGTGATCGGCCCCAACGGCGTCGGCAAGACCACCTTGTTCAAGACCATCGTCGGTCTCGAGCAGCCCGACAGCGGCACGGTCAAGGTCGGCGAGACGGTGAAGCTCAGCTACGTCGACCAGAGCCGGGCCGGCATCGACCCGAAGAAGACGGTCTGGGAGGTGGTTTCGGACAAGCTCGACTACATCGAGGTCGGCCAGACCGAGATCCCGTCCCGGGCCTACGTCTCGGCCTTCGGATTCAAGGGGCCCGATCAGCAGAAGCCGGCCGGCGTGCTCTCCGGCGGCGAACGCAACCGGCTCAACCTGGCGCTCACCCTCAAACAGGGCGGCAACCTGCTGTTGCTCGACGAGCCCACCAACGACCTGGACGTCGAGACGCTGAGCTCGCTGGAGAACGCCCTGGAGAACTTCCCCGGCTGCGCTGTGGTGATCTCCCACGACCGGTGGTTCCTGGACCGCACCTGTACTCACATCCTGGCTTGGGAGGGCGACACCAGCGAGGCGAAGTGGTTCTGGTTCGAGGGCAACTTCGGCGCGTACGAGGAGAACAAGATCGAGCGCCTGGGCGCCGACGCGGCGCGTCCGCACAGAGTGACCCACCGGCGGCTCACACGCGACTAATGTCGCCGGAATGACGGTTGACCCGACGACTCTCGGCCTCGATCTGACGGCAATGGCGGCGGCCTACCTGGCCACCGACCACGGCCCGCGGGACGGCGACACCACTCGCGATCCCGACTCGGTGACGCCGGCACTGATCGCCGCCCACCACCAGTTGGCCGGGCGGCGCAGCCCGGGGGAGACCGTGGTGGCGGTCTACGGCGCCGACCATCCCGCCGGAGCGGCACTGCAGGCCGTCACCGACGAGGCCACCATGCTGCTGGACTCGGTGGCGGTCCTGCTGCACCGGCTGGGCATCCCCTACACCGCGCTGATGGCCCCGGTATTCCCCGGCGCCGACGGCCCCGAGTCCTGGATTCATGTGCAGCTGCTGCCCAACGCCGACCGCAAGGCGCTGGCCCAGGCCGAACAGCTGCTGCCGATGGTGCTCTCCGACGCCCGGCAGGTGGCCGAGGACTCGGCTGCGCTGGCCACCGCACTCGGCAGCCTGGCCGACACCATGGATGACGATGACGGCTCGCGCTTCCCGAGCCCGGACCGCCACGGCGCCGCGAAGCTGTTGCGCTGGCTGGCCGACGGGCACTTCGTGCTGCTCGGATCGTTGCGCTGCGAAGTCGGCGATGGGGCGGCGGTGCTCGACGAGTCCAGTCGGCTGGGTGTGGCCCGGCTGCGCACCGAATTGCTGCCCGAACTCACCAAGGCGGGCGAGTTGCTGTTCCTCGCCCAGGCAACCATGCCGAGCTTCCTGCGTTACGGCGCCTACCCGTACATCGTCGTGGT
>NZ_JAFMJZ010000277.1 GCF_017853185.1 Mycolicibacterium sp. | reverse complement strand
GGTCGCGTCGCCGCGCACGCTCCTCGAGTTCGGCCACTTCGGACCGCAGCCGGGCGTTGTCGGCGAAGAAGTGATGCCGGGTCCGCCACTCGCCGTCCACCAGGGCGTGCCGGATGAACATCTCCCGGGCCTCCACCGGATCGACCGCGGCGTAACCCACCTTGCGACGGGCCACCAACGGCAACCCGTAAAGGGTCACCTTCTCGAAGGCCACCGCCGACCCGCGCTCGGCGTCCCAGTGCGGTTCGCTGTAGCTGCGCTGAATCAGATGACCGGCGACCCGTTCGACGGTCTCCGGCTCGATCCGCGCCGCCGTCCGCCCGTACAGCCGGCTGGTCTCCACCAGGTCGGCCACCACGATCCAACGAGGCGGCTTGCGGGTCAGCACCGATCCGGGAGCCAGGACGAACCGCGCGTTGCGGGCCCCGGTGTACTCGCGGGTCTCGCCTTCACGCAAGCCGATGTGCGACAGCAGACCCGCGATCAGCGCCGCATGCACCCGGGCCGGTTCGGCCGGCTCACGCTCACCGGACTCCCGGATCCCGATGTCGCGGGCGATGCTGCGCAACTGGCCGGCCAGATCCTGCCATTCCCGGATTCGCAGGTAGTGCAGGAACTCCTCACGGCACATCCGCCGGAATGCGCTGCCGGACAGCGCCTTCCGCTGCCCCCGCAGATATTCCCAGAGGTTGAGGTAGGACATGAAGTCGGATTGTTCGTCGGCGAACCGGGCGTGCTTCTGCCGGGCCGCCTCCTCGCGGTCCACGGGACGCTCCCGGGGGTCGGGGATGGACAGTGCGGCGGCGAGCACCAGCACCTCGCGTACGCATCCTTCGGTGTCGGCCTGCAGGATCATCCGGCCCAACCGCGGATCGACGGGCAACTGGGCCAGTCGCCGGCCGATGTCGGTGATGGCTCCGATGCTGTCGAAGGCCCCGAGTTCCTGGAGCAACTGCACGCCGTCGCGGATGCTGCGCTGCTCCGGCGGGTCCAGAAACGGGAAGCTCTCCACATCGCCGAGGTGCAATGCGGCCATCTGCAGGATGACCGCGGCCAGGTTGGTGCGCAGGATCTCCGGATCGGTGTAGCGCGGTCGGCCGTCGAAGTCAGCTTCCGAGTACAACCGGATGCAGACACCCGGCGCGGTGCGGCCCGACCGGCCGGCCCGTTGCGCGGCGGAGGCCTGCGAGATCGGTTCGATCGGCAGCCGTTGCACCTTGGTGCGGCGGCTGAAGCGGGAGATCCGGGCGGTGCCCGGGTCGATGACGTAACGGATGCCCGGCACGGTCAGCGACGTCTCGGCGACGTTGGTTGCCAAAACGATTCGCCGGTTGATGTTGCTGGTGTTGGGGGTGAACACCTTGTGCTGCTCGGCGGTCGGAAGGCGGGCGTACAGCGGCAGCACCTGGACATTGGGCAGTGCGGCGCGGACCGCCTCCGCGGTGTCGCGAATCTCCCGTTCGCCGGAGAGGAACACCAGCACGTCGCCGGGTGGCTCGGAGGAGAGCTCGTGCAGCGCGTCGATGATGGCCTCGGTCTGATCCCGGGGTTCGATCCGGACCACTTCGTGGTCGGGATCGTCGGGGTCCTCGCTCTCGTCGTCCTCCGGCGGCAATTCCAATGGGCGGTAGCGGATCTCGACCGGGTAGGTGCGACCGGAGACCTCGACGATCGGAGCCGGTGCCCCGGATGCGGTGCCGAAGTGGGCGGCGAAGCGCTGCGGTTCGATGGTGGCGGAGGTGACGATGACTTTGAGGTCGGGGCGCCGCGGCAGCAACTCGCGCAGATAGCCCATCAGGAAGTCGATGTTGAGGCTGCGTTCGTGTGCTTCGTCGATGATCAGGGTGTCGTAGCGCAACAACCGCCGGTCGCGTTGCATCTCCGCCAGCAGGATGCCGTCGGTCATCAGCTTGATCATGGTGCGATCGCTGGCCTGATCGGTGAAACGCACGGTGTAGCCGACGACGCCGCCGAGAGGGGCGCCGAGTTCCTCGGCGATCCGCTCAGCGACGGTGCGCGCGGCCAGCCGGCGCGGCTGGGTGTGCCCGATGGTGCCGCGGACGCCGCGGCCCAACTCCAGGCAGATCTTCGGCAGCTGGGTTGTCTTGCCGGAGCCGGTCTCGCCGGCGACCACCACCACCTGGTTGTCCCGGATGGCGGCGGCCAACTCGTCGCGGCACTGGCTGACCGGCAGGTCGGGGTAGGTGATGGCCGGCACCGCCGCAGCACGCGCCGCGACGAGCTTCTCCCCGGCGTCGAACTGGGCGGCCAGACTCTTCATCTGCTCGGCGCTGACCGGGCCGCGGAAGGACTTCAGCCGCCGGCCCAGCCGGGCGGCGTCACGCAGGCTCAGCAGGTCGAGCCGTGCACGCAACGCGCGCACGTCATCGCGGGAGGCCTGGGACACTGGAACCAGGGTAGTGACCACAGAAGGGGTGCCCATGACGACTGCGGTGATCGTGGGCGGGCTGCTGCTGGTCGCACTCGGCCTGGTGGCCAGTCAGCTGTTCCGGCTCAAGGACTGGCTGAACCGACAGCCGCCCGTCGAGCCCGATCAGGACGTGCCCCCTGAGCCCCCCAACCCCGATCCCCCACTCCCTCCCGTTGAGTGAGGACTCACGCAGACAAAGTGCGAAGTGAAGTCAAGTGGTTAGTGCAATTTGGTTAGGCAG
>NZ_JAFMJZ010000276.1 GCF_017853185.1 Mycolicibacterium sp. | reverse complement strand
CCGACGCCCGGATCCGCGCCACGGGCGGGGCGCCGACGTCGCGCTGGCGCTGACGTCGCGCTGGCGCTGGCGCTGCGCTGACGCGGACTCGGTCCGCACGCCCTGCTGCATGCCGGGCCCAGATCCGGCGTCGCTCCACGACCGGTCGGGTTCGATCGAGCCGGCCGGTTCACCGTGGGCGGAGTGCCCAGGCGTGTGTCATCGACGGGGTCGAGCCGTCGGCGGGCATCGATCTGCGGTCGATCTGCGGTCGATTCGCTGTCGATCTGCGGTCGATTCGTTGTCGATTCGGCGCAGCACGGCGGCTCGGCTGGAGGACCTGCCGTCTCGATCCGGCCATGGTGCGCTGTCCGGCCGGGCTCTGCCGGGGCATCCACCGAATCGGCGCCGATTCGCCGCACCGTTCCGGACGGGTGGTCGGGCAGGTCCACGTCGGGCAGGTCCACGTCGGGCCGGTCGCGCCGGGTCCGCGCTTCCCGGCCGAACGATGGCGGGGACCGTCGGCGACTCGGCTCGGCTCAGCCTCCGAGCAGCGTGCTGCTCGCCTGGAGCGACAGCGTGACCAGTCGGTTGAGGAACAGCGGGTAGAACATCAGGCTGCTCCCGAGCACCAGCAGCGTGATCAGGGTCTTGGCCGGAAGGCCGAGGATGAACACGTTGGCGGTCGGGGCGAAGCGCTGGGCGATGGCGAGGGTGACCTCGGTGAGGAACAGGGCGCCGAGGACCGGAGCAGCGATCTGCAAGCTCGCCAGCAGCATGGTGCTGAGCAGGTCCACCACCAGCGGGATGTCGAAGGAGAACTGCGGCATCTTGTCCAGCGGGACGGCCTGGAAGCTCAGGATGAAGCCCGACACCAGCTGCCGGAAGGCCCCGGTGGCGAACAGCAGGGTCACGAACAACAGCCGGGTGAACCGGGAGAACACGGCGACCTGGTTGCCCGACTGTGGGTCGAACAACGCCGACAGGGCGAAACCGGAGTTGAGGTCGATGAGGCTGCCGGCGGACTCGAACGCAGCGAGCAGTGTGCTGGCGACCCAGCCCATCACCAGGCCGACGGCGATCTGTCCCGCGGCGAGCAGCGCGAAGCCGCCCAGGGTCGCGGTGGCGGCTGCGCCTACGGGCGTCGTGCTCAGCGTGGTCGGCGAGATCACGGTGACGAGGAACACCGACAGGCCCAGGGCGGTGGTGGTACGGGCGAAGGTCGAGAAGCCGCGATCGGAGAACACCGGGGCGGCATACAACCAGGCCATGGTCCGCGCCATGATCAGCACGAAGTCGGCCACCAGGGCCAGCGAGAGGGCCATGGTCAGCGCAACAGACTGGGTGCGGTCTCGTAGAGACGGCGGGTGAACTCGACGAGCTGGTTCAGCATCCAACCGCCGCTCAACATCAGTACCGTGGCGATGGCGAGGACCTTGGGCACGAAGGTCAAGGTCATTTCCTGCACCTGGGTCACGGCCTGCAACAGCGAGATGATCGTGCCGATCACCAGCGCTACGGCGAGGATCGGCAGCGCGAGCTTCGCGGAGATCATGAGGGCCTGGCGGCCGAGGTCGAGCACTGCGGTATCGGTCATCGTTGCTCCAGGGTTGGCGGGCGGGAGGTGGTCGGTTCCGGTGGGGCGCCGCAGCCGGCGCCGCTACGTTCGGAACGACGAGACGAGGGTGCCGACGGTCAGCTGCCAGCCGTCGACGACGACGAACAGCAACAGCTTGAACGGCAGCGAGATGGCCACCGGGGGCAGCATCACCATGCCCATCGACATCAAGGTCGAGGAGACCACGATGTCGATGACCAGGAACGGGATGAAGATCACGAACCCGAGCAGGAAGGCGGCCCGCAGCTCGCTGATGACGTAGGCCGGCACCAGCACGGTGGTGGGCACCTCGGAGGCGTTCGCCGGCCGCTCGTCGCTCGACAGCGACATGAACAGCTCGAGGTCGCTCTCGCGTACCTGCGACAGCATGAACTCACGGAACGGTTCGATGCCTTCCTGGAAGGCCTGTTCCTGGGTGATCTCGCCCTTGAGGTAGGGCTGCAGCGCATCCTGGTTGGCCTGTTTGAGGACCGGGCCCATGATGAACAGCGTCAGGAACAGTGACAGACCGACCAGTACGGCGTTCGGCGGGGTCGACGGGAGGCTGAGCGCGTTACGGGTCAGGGACAGCACGACGGCGATGCGGGTGAACGACGTCATCAGCAGCAGCATCGACGGCGCCAGGGCGATCAGCGTCAGCAGCAGGACGATGGTGAGGGGCTGGCTGGTGACGCCACCGGTCTCCGTCGGCAACTGCAGCGTGAGCGCCGGCGCGCCGGGAGTCTGGCCGGCTCCCGTCGGGGAGGTCGGTGCAGCGGGTGCCGTGACCCCGTCGACGGCGATGCCAGGGGTGGCCGGGGTCGCCCCCACCGAGGCGGTGGGGTCGACGGAAACCACCGAGGTGGCCGTCGGCACCTGCTGGGCGCTCGCAGGTGCGGCGTCGAGCAGCACCGCAGCGACCAGCACCGTCAGCAGGACCGTGATCGTCGCCGCCAGCCGGCGCAGGGACATGGTGGGTGCGTTCATCGGGTCACCTCGTCGGCGAGCTGCGGGGTGTCGATGACCTCCACCCGAGAGGCGCCGGGCAGGTACTGACGGGCCTGACGCAGCAGCTCCGCGCTGAACGACGTGGTCATCGG
>NZ_JAFMJZ010000275.1 GCF_017853185.1 Mycolicibacterium sp. | reverse complement strand
CATGTCGGCCATCCGGTCCTGCATATAGGAGCGGTTCATCGTCTGCAGTGACCCGCTCAAGCTCATCTGCGCCGGAATTGTGCTGTATCTCAATGGCTTCCCGTCGGGGCGGGTGATGGATTGGATGCGGCCGATGCCGGGAACCCTGCTCACGGCTTTGGTGATCCGGTCGATCACTATGAAGTGGGCGGGATTGCGCAGATCCTGATTAGTCTCGATGAGCAACATCTCGGGATTCATCCGCGCGATGGGGAAGTGCCGTTCGGCGGCCGCCAACCCCTGATTGGCGGGCATCTCGGAAGGCAGGTATTTGGCGTCGTCGTAATTCGGCTTGTAGCCGGGGACGGCGATAAGGCCGATCAGTGCGGTCATGGTCGTCGCGAAAAGAACGCCCGCGGGCCAGCGCGCCACAAGCGCACCCACCTTGCGCCAGGACCGAATCCGCATGGCCCGCTTGGGCTCAAGCAGCCCGAATCGGCTGGCCACCGTCACGATCGACGGACCAAGCGTCAGGGCCGAGATCACCGCGACAACCATGCCGATACCGAGCGGGACGCCCAAGGTACTGAAGTAGGGCAACCTCGTGAAGGAAAGACAGAATGTCGCGCCGGCGATCGTCATGCCCGAAGCCAGCACCACATGTGTGGTGCCGCGGAACATCGTGTAGTAGGCCGATTCTCGATCCTGGCCATCGGAACGTGCTTCTTGATAGCGGCCGAACAGAAAAATTGCGTAGTCAGTCGTGGCGGCGAGCGCGAGCGGTACAAGGATTTGCGTGACGTACATCGTCAAGCCGATCACGTTGTGCCAGGCGAGGAATGCGACGACGCCTTGTGTCACCGACAGACCCATGCCGAGGATCACCAGAACAAGCCCTACGGTGAGGATCGAACGGTAGAAGAACAGCAACATGCAGATGATCACGCAGACGGTGGCGAGCTTGACCACCTTGATGCTCTTGGCGCCCTCGGGCACCTGGTCAGCCTGCATAGGGGAGCCTCCGGTCACGAAGACTTTGACGCCCGGCGGCGGGGTCGTTCCCTTGACGATCTTCTGGACCTCCGAGACGGACTCGTTCCCCAGGGACTCACCCATATTCCCGCCGAGGGCGACCTGCACGTAGACGGCCTTGCCATCTGAGCTCAGCGCACTGGCCTCCGTCAGGGGGTCACCCCAGAAGTCGTAAACATGCTTCACGTGGATGGTGTCGGCCTGCAGTTTTGCGACTAGGTCGCTGTAGTAGCGACGCGCGTCGGGAGTGAGGGGGCTGTCGCCCTCTAGGACGATCATCGCCGCGTTGTCGGTGCTTGATTCCTGGAAGACCGTGCCCACGCGCATCATCGCGATCACCGACGGCGCATCCTTGGGGGACACCGACACCGCCCGCTCCACGCCGACCACGTCGAGTGACGGTACGAACGCGGTGAGAATTCCGATGAGGAGAAGCCAGCCTAGGGTAATCGGCACCGCCAGCTGGCGGATCCACTTCGCCACGGCCGGCCGTCGCGGCTGGCCGGCGGATATCTCGTCCCGCCGGTTTGGCGCCTCGGTATCAACAGTCACGGTGTTCCCCAGAGGCGCGGTGGCGCGGCAGCCCGATGCCAGTCGCGTCGATACGCCTCAGCGATGCGCGCCTTGGGCCGCTAGGGGAGTCCGTCGCGCACTGGCTGGTCTCGGGCTATCAGACGACTGAGCCGCCCCCGCGGCGCTTGCTGATCGCTTCGAATTGGCAGTCTTGCCACTCGTCCGCTGAGGCGTCGTGATTCGGACAGCTTTACCCCGGCGTTGAACTGGTGCCGTTGGAGTGGTTTGCGTTGTCGTGGATTCCGTCGCGGCCTCCACGGGCGCGCTTCCCATGGTGCGGTTGCTGAGTGCGGCAGCGGTTGTGGGACTGGGCTTTATCAGGAGGCTCGCCACACCAAGCGGCCCAGTGAGGAACCCGATCGCGGTCAGGATAAGAAATTGCAGCGTGCTGAAGGAGCTTCCGCTGTCGGTCTGGGACGCCGCTACCAGCATCGAGACCGGAAGTGTGATGGGGGCGAAGAGAAACCAAATCGGGAGGGTAGCTATGTCTGCCAACACCAGGGCAGTCCCAATGGGCGTCGACCAAAAGCTGCCGTCTGTCGTCGCCGCAGCGGAAGGTTTTGCTTGATATCCCGTTGAATCTGAGCCGAGGGCTGACGCGCTCCCCGAAGCGGCATCAAGTGCGGCACTGTTCGTCACCGTACTCGCTGTTGCGGCTTGCAGTTGCACCAGGTGGGTTTGGATCTGCTTCCCGATCTGGACCGGTACCGGTGTTACGAGATTCAACGCCAGGGCGGTCGACACTGTTGCAGCAGCGGCGAGCTGGCTATAACGCGAGCACGAAAGTGAGTAGTGCATTTGGTCCCCCCAAATTAGATGTCCCCCGACAAGCCAACAGGGTAGCGGACGCCGCAGACAATTCCAGCGATCTGTACGGATTAGTTCGAAGGTGTTACGCGCACAGACGATTACGCCGAAATCAGTGCTTCCTTCGATAGGCGTTGGCCTAGTCGAATATACGTACTGTGTCCTGTCGGTGGTGCGACTACATTTGGACTTATGGGGGACTTAGCATTAAAGACGGTTGGTGCCAGGCCGGTAGCACTGCTCGCGGGCGCGGTGGCGTTTGTCGTCTGCCACGAGCATGGGACCGTTTTGACCTAG
>NZ_JAFMJZ010000274.1 GCF_017853185.1 Mycolicibacterium sp. | reverse complement strand
CCATTCCGCGCTGTCCGGCTGGGGCGGGAAAATTAACCCGACCGTAAGACCCACTAGGAGCCGTAGAAACGTCATGGTTATCGACCCCGAAACTCAAAAGACAGACGCCCCCGCCAAGGCGGAGAAGCCGCTAGTCATCTTCGAAAACCGCTTGTTGCTTACCTTCCTCGTCACTGCCATTTTGGTGGCCACAGGTTTCTCCCTGTGGAGTTTCTGGCCCTAATCGGCCTGACAGTTTCAGCCCGCGCCGACGAGGACAGCGAACCCAACGTCCCTTAGCAGCCGAACCGTCAACGCATTTACGAACTGCAAACGTCCAGGACGTGTAGTTCGGGACGAAGAGGTCGTGGGTTCAAATCCCGCAACCCCGACGCGTGAAAAGGCTCGGTCGGAACTGGTTCTGGCTACTCCCGCCGGGCCCGCATCAGGATCGCGACAGCACCGGCCGCGGCCACTACGGCGACTCCTCCGACCGCCCACCAGAACCAGTTTCCGCCCTGGGTCGACGTGCTGATCTGATCCGGATTCGCAGCGGTATCGGCCGGCGGATTGGACACCGTGATCGGCTCGACCCCGGGGGCCGAGATGATGGCCCGGCCGTTCAGGCCGCCCCAGCGTCCGGGTTGGGCAGCCAGGTACCGGAGCAACTCGTCGAGTTGTCCGGGCACACCGGTGGAGGTGGCGATCAGGACGGTGCGTTGGCCGTCGAAGACCGTCTGCAGCGAGCCGAATCCCGTCGCCGGGTCGAGGTCCAATGTCACCGAGTTCTTTTCGGCGTCCAGGCCGGTGACGGTTAGCCGGCCTTGATCGGCGGTGAACGGCAGCGCAATCGATTTGTCGGTCCAGCCGTCGGCGGAAATGAGGATCGCCGGATCATTGGAGGCGACCGCCTGCTGAAGTGTGGTGACCTCGGTGACCAGCGGCACCCCACTGGTCCGCTGCAAGCCCACCAGGATCTGCGCCGCCCGTACGGTGTCACCGAAGGCGTCGGGGCCGATTCCGATCCGGATGCGCGGCATCAGCGCTTGCGGAAGCGATCGGAACCCCGGCGGCATAGGCGGATTCGATCGGGCCACGTTGATGATGGTGTTGCCGTCGATCCTGAGCAGGATCGGGAGATGATCACCGCAGTGTCCGGGGTCACCGGTGGTGCGGACAGCGACGTCGAGGGTGGTGGAGCGCTGCAACAGCCGGTCCGGAATCGCGACGGTGTGGTTGATGGTCCCGCTGGCCTCCGTCGGCCAGCGATCGATGGTCTCATTGCCGATCGAGATGATGACCTCGCCACCGAAATTGCCGGGAAGCGGTGTGTAAGAACCATTGAGGTGCACCAGCACTCCGCTGAGCGGGTGGCCCCACCGGCTCTGGTCGATCGGGATTCCGACCGTCGGCCACATCGCCTCCGAGTTGAGGGCCGAGCCGGTCAACTGGTCGATGGTGGTGCTGTCCTTGACCAGTGGCTGGTCGGGAAGCGGCTCTGCGGTCGTCCCGGGGCTCACGGCGTACTTCAGCGCGTCGTTCGCCAGCAGTCTTGCCTGGGTGCCGAGTTGATTGCCGGGCCCGGAGACCAGCAATGCGGGCACACCCGGGCCGCCTTGCAGCGAAAGACCCTTGTCGGGGCCTTCTTTGACGATGATCTGCCGTTCCAGGGGGGCGGACGGAGCCGGCAGCGTCGTCGCACCCTCGGGCAGGGGAACGACGACCACTTCCGGTTTCTGACCGTTCCGTTCCGCCACGGCCGCCGCCAATTGGACCGCGGCGTTGGACTCGGCCGGCGAGGGTGCGCCGGGCACCGCGATGGTGACCTTGCGCAGCACCGGCGGGAGGAAGCCCGCGACGGTCGTCGGCGGCAGCTCTGTTCCGGCGAAGGCGATCGCCCCGTTGACAAGGCGGATCGGGGCCACCGGATCCCAGCAGTAGCCCTCGAGCGGAACAGCGGTCATCGTCAGGTTCAGACTGACCCAGTTATCCGAGACCTGCGCGCCGGCCAGCGGGATGTCCACCACCTGCGGCTGATCCAGCGCCGGTAGTGGCAACCGGCTGAGGGTGCGGTCGCCCTGCCTGACCGTGAGGTCTCCGAACCGGAGATTGATCGGGAGTTCGATACCGGCCTTCAACGAAACCGGGGTCAGACCGGGCGGCACCGGAAACGTCAGGGTGGTGTTGGTGATGTCGCGGTTGACATAGAACGACAACGTGTTCGAGCCGCCTAGATCACCCAACGTCAGAGTCGGGGACTCGGCAACGCCACCGCCGCCTGGCACCGCTGGGGCGGGCGCCGGGGTGGGCGGCGGTTCGGCCGCGACATCCGGCGCCATCCAGACCAGCATTGCCATGACCGAGCTGAGTGCTCCGATACGACGTACGTTCATCCCTGACCCTCCAGCCCGTTACGGGCACCCAGCGGCTGATACGAAAACCAATCGACGATCATGGCGGCCGGGAAGTGCGTCGAGGAGTCCGGCGGCCCCGGCCAGTCACCCCCCACGGCGACGTTGAGAAGCGCGAACATCAGTTTGTCGAACACCCACTCCGATTCCTTCGGCAGGGAGTCGGGGGTGAAGGTGGCAAGGGTGGTGCCATCGACGCCGACGGTGATACTGTGTTCGCGGCGGGTCATCCAGTAGTCGTGGCAGTCGGCGGCGAGATCGGCGATCTCACCCTTCTGCTCGACATCGACATTGGGCGCG
>NZ_JAFMJZ010000273.1 GCF_017853185.1 Mycolicibacterium sp. | reverse complement strand
CACTGCGCTGATGGTCGTGACGGGCGTCGAGGTCGACCTCCAGCCCCATGGCGCGAGCCGCCGCCACGGCCAGCAACCCGACGCTGCCACCGCCGATCACCAGCACCCGCTCGCCCGGCACCGCATGGACGGCGCGCAGCGCGTGCCAGCTCACCGCCAGAGGCTCAACGAGCGAGGCGTCGCGCACCGCGAGACCGTCGGGCAGCGGCACCAGGCACTGCTGCGGCACCCGCATCCGGTCGGCGAGTCCCCCGTCGAACGCGACGCCGAGCAAGCCGTGCGGGTCGGTGCCCCGACAGCGCTGCGGGGCGCCGATCAGGCATTGGTCGCAGCGGCCGCAGCGCACCGTGGGTTCGACGCAGTAGGCCTTACCGGCGATGGTGCCGGCGATCTCATGGCCCAGGGTGACCGGAAGGTTCCATCCGACCAGTGTCAGGTCGCTGCCGCAGATTCCGGCGGCCCCGACCTCGAGCAGCGGCCAGTCCCCCGCCGGTTCGTCCGCCTCGACGACGGTGGGCATCCCGGCGACCGATCTGACGGCGCGCATCTCAGGGATCAGTAGTGGTAGGTGTCCGACGGCGCCGACACGTGAACGGCCTGATCGTCGAACTCCGAGACCACGATGCCGTAGGAGCGGGCCAACTCGAGGATCTTGTTGGCGCGGGCGATACGCGGAAGGTCCGAGCCGTTGCGGATCTCGCCGCCGTCGCGTTCGAACTCGGCGAAGAACTCTTTGGCCCAGCTGATCTCCTCCTGCGAGGGCGAGAGACCTTCGTTCACCGTGCCGCACTGGTCCGGGGTCAGGCAGATCTTGCCGGTCATGCCGAACTCCGACGAGACCGCGGTGGCCTCACTGAGTTTCAGCGCACTCGAGCCCACCGTCGGCCCGTCGATCGCACCGGGCAGGTGAGCCGCCTTCGCCGCGATGGTGAAGCGTGACCGGGCGTAGGCCAGGGTGTTGGGGTTCTCGCCGAACCCGGTGTCGCGGCGGAAGTCGCCGATGCCGAACGCCAGCCGGAAGGTGCCCTTGGTCGCGGCGATCTCGGTGATGCGCTCCAGTCCACGGGCGGTCTCGACCAGCGCGACGATCGGAACGTCGGGCAGCAGCTTCGCGGTCTCGACGACATGGTCGACCGACTCCACCATGGCCAGCATCACGCCACCCACCGATGTCTTGGACAGCATCGCCAGATCGTCGGCCCAGAACTGGGTGCCGAACCCGTTGACCCGGACCCAGTCGCTGTTGCCCTCGGCGAGCCAGCGCACGACGTTCTCCCGAGCCGCCTCCTTGCCCTTGGGCGCGACCGCGTCCTCGATGTCGAGGACGACGATGTCGGCGCGCGACCGGGCGGCCGGGGCGAATTTGTCGTACTGGGCGCCATTGACCAGCAGCCAGCTGCGGGCGAGCACCGGGTCGATGCGGTGTCCGGCTTCCTGAGGATCGGCGCTGGAATCCACGCTCACCGTGGTTTGGTCGTACATGCGTCTGCCCGGGGCCTTCCTGCTGCAAATTTGCCCTCAATAGTCGCATCAGCGGCGCTGATCGGCGAATCCGGGTGACCGTGCCCGGGGCTCGTATGCTCAATTCCATGGTTGAGACCGGCCGGATCGTGTCCATTTGGCGATATCCCGTCAAGTCGATGGCGGGCGAGCGCATCGCCACCGCCTCGCTGGGCAGTTTGGGGCTGCACGCCGATCGCACCTGGGCGGTCCGCGATGTCGAATCGAATGCCACCACCAGCGCCAAACACCTGCCGAAGTTGATGTGGTGCACCGCGCGCTATCCGGTCGATCCGGCGCCGGACGCCGGCCCGGGGCATGCTCCCGAGGTGGTCATCGGCTTGCCCGACGGTCGGGAGGTCTCCAGTTCGGACCCGGCCGTGCACGCGATGTTGTCGGCCTACCTGGACCGCGACGTCGAACTCCGGCCGTTGCCTCCGGTGAGCGACCGGGATGCCTACCGCGGGCCGATGGCCACCAAGTCCGACATCCGCACCATCTTCGGACTCTCGCCGGAGGATCCGCTTCCGGACCTGTCGATGTTCCCGGTGCGCAAACTCGCCGAGATCAGCCGTTACGCCACCCCGGTGGGCAGCTACGTCGACGCCTATCCCCTGCATCTGATGACCGAACAGTCACTGCGGGCGATGGCGTCCTACGCCCCGGATTCCGACTTCGACGTCCGGCGGTTCCGTCCGACCATCCTCATCGACTGGCCCGGCCAGTCCGAACAGGAACCGACCGAGCAGCCCGAATTGGCTTGGTGCGGGGGTGTACTGCACGCCGGCACGGCGAGCCTTGCCCCGCAGATCCCGACCGTCCGGTGCGTGATGCCCTCGCACGCCCAGCCCCGCCTGGATCGCGACCCGACCGTCACCCGCACGGTGGCCGCCCACGCCCGGCGCTGCCTCGGGGTGTACGCGACAGTGGCCGGTGCGGGACGGATCAACGAGGGCGACTCGTTGCGGTTCGATTCACCGGGCCGGCAGAAGGATCCGGATTCACTGACCGCGACGATCAAACGCGCGGTGATGCGGGCGATCTCGGCCACCCTTCCCCGCGGCCGAGGCTGAGTTCCGGCAGGTATCGGTTCCGGCAGGTATCAGAGGATGAACAGCATCTCCTGGTAGCTCGGCAGTGGCCACAAGTCGTCGGCCACAACGCTTTCCAGCGTGTCAGCAGCCGCCCGCACG
>NZ_JAFMJZ010000011.1 GCF_017853185.1 Mycolicibacterium sp. | reverse complement strand
ACCGCCCCGCTGGTGGTCGCCCAGTGGATCAACTGCCAGTACTACTTCTCCACGGTGTCCCCGCAGGTGTTCGGCGCCGGCACCAAGACCATCCACAACGTGGTGGGCGGAGTCGGGGTGATCGCGGGGCACACCGGCGATCTCCAACTGGGTCTGCCCTGGCAGTCGGTCAGCGACGGTGAGCGGCTGCTGCACGAGCCGATGCGATTGCAGGCGGTGGTCCAGGCGCCACTGGAGCGCATCGACGAGATCATCGAGCGAAACCCCATCCTGCAGAAGCTGTTCGGCAACGGCTGGGTCGCGTGCGCGGCCCGGGCCGAGGCGGGCCGGCCGTGGCAGCGCTGGACCCGCTCGGGCTGGCGCCCCTGGAACAACGACATGAATACCGAAGTAACCGAGAACACCAACAACACCGAGGAGATGGTCCGATGACCGCAGCAACACCTGCCCCCACCCACACGCCGCTGACCAAGATGACCAAGATCGAGGTCGTCGTCACCGGAAGCGACGCAGCTGCGGTGCGCGACCTCATCCAGAGCGTCGGGGCCACCGGATTCACCAGCCTGTCCGGAGTCTCCGGACTCGGCCACGGCGGCTATCACCAGGGCCGGCTGCTGTTCAACCAGCAGGCAGCCCTGGAACTGATCATCACCGTCGTGTCCGAGGACAAGGCCGACGCGTTGATGGCCGGACTCCGGCCGCTGCTCGACGCGTCATCCGGGGTGATGTTCGTGACCGAGACCTACGTCAGCCGTCCCGATTACTTCAGCTGAGAAAGGATCACTGCAATGTTCGGATCAAACACTCCTGGCCCCCTGGCCGCCTGGCAGCGGCTGCGGGACGGCAACGAACGGTTCTTCGACCCGGTCAAGGGCCACCGTGGCGGACTGATCCAGAACCGGCCCGCCGCGGTGGTATTCCGCTGTGCCGACGCCGGTTTGGCGAGCGAGACCGTCTTCGGTCAGAGCTGCGGATCGCTGATCGAGGTCAGCACCTGGGGCCACGTGATGGACACCGGCGTACTGGCCAGTCTCGAGTACAGCGTGACCGTCCAGCAGGTGCCCCTGGTCGTCGTCCTGGGCCATCCGGACTGCCGGGCCATGCGCGCGGCGATGCGGGCGTGGAATGAGGCCGATATGCCGACCGACGCGACCCGCGCCACCGTCGAGCACGCGCTGTACTCGATCGTGCGCCGTGGAACCCAGGCCGACTCACTCGAGTCGGTGAGTTCGGCGCACATCGTGGAGACCGGCTTGGCGGTGCTGGAGCGCTCGCCGGCGATCGCCAAGAAGATCGACGCCGGAGAATGCGCGATCGTCTGCGCCACAACCCAGCCCGGCGACGGGCGGATTCGCGTCTACGCGACCATCGGGTCCGTCGGCGAGGTCGACGACGCCCTGCTGGAATGCGTCTGAGGCACTAGCGCGCGTTGAACCCGGGCTCGGAGACGATCGCCTCGGTGAGCGGATCGCTGTAGTTCGGGATCTCCTTGGGCGTGGCCACGATCGACGGATCCTGCTCGGCCGGCATGGGTCCGCCGGCCGGGGCGGGGGCGCCCTCGGCGATCGGTGCGGGGGCGGGACCCACCGGCTCGGTGTACACCGGCGCGGTCGGGTACTGCACCGGACCGGACCCGGTCTTGGTCAGGGTGAACGGAACGGCGACGCTCTCCGGCCCGGCTCCGCAGTCACCCTCAAGGGTGTTGATGCTGACGTAGCCGGTCAGGTTGGTGGCGTCCCAGGAGTAGTTGTTCAGACCCGGGGCGCTGCCGCCGCCGCCGCACAGGATCGCATCGGGCTGATTGACGAACAGGATCCACGAGCCGACGGTCCAGTAGGCGTTGCCGGCCCAGGGTGCGCGCTTGCCGCTGCCGGTGGACTGGACGAACACGCAGTGGTCATCGTCGGGGTCGGCGCAGGGGCTCACGGTCCAGGTGGCCGACTCGCCGTCCTCGGCCTCGAAGGTGTAGGTGCCCAGGGCGTGGGGATCGGCGGCGTTCGCCGGAACGGCCATGCCGAGCCCGAGGCCCCCTGCAGCAATCGTCGATGCCAGCAGCAGACGGCTCAGATTCATGACGCTCCCTTTATTTCATGCACTCGCGTAAGGCCTGTGACGCGTGTTTCGCAGTATTCCATCACGCCCTGAGTGATCTCGCATCACGGACGGCCACTTGCGCCGTGTCGAAACGCCGGGTTCAGCGTTGTGCGGGGCTCTCGAGGATGCCGTAGGTCGCGTTGAGGATGAATCCGTTCTCACCGGTCGCGCAGCTGAGGGTCGCCTGCTCCGACAGGCGGCATGACGCGTTGCCGTTGACCAGCCGGAATCCGGTGGGAAGGACGTCGACGTCGCGGGTGAACGTCAGGGTGCCGGACTGCACGTACTGGGCCGGCTGCTCAGGTCCAGCGACGGTCTGGTTGGTTGCGGGTGGCGGCAGGGGGCAGCGGCGGCCGTCGCAGCTGTAGAAGCCGGACGGTCCCGGCTGGCCCTCCTGGACCGGGGATCCGTCCGGCCACCGTGCCGGGACGATGTCGCAGCCGACCGTTCCATCCGGCCCGATTCCGCAGCCGCTGCCGCCGAATCCCTGCGGTTTGAAGAAGACCCAGCCGGGCTCACCCGGGGTGGTGAAGTTGCCCTGGGCCACCGGCCACGTGCCCGGATCGGTGGGCTCGGCGGCGGCGATCGAGGCCGCTGATAGGGCCGCCGGGACCAGGAGCACCAGCGCCGAGATGGTGTGTGCGGTTCTGCTGGCGATGGTCATGGTGATCCTTCCGCGTTCGGGCCTAATTGGACCCACCGTCGGAATCTAACCGAAAAGCAAAGCGGCCCGCCCGGCAATTGCCGGACGGGCCGCTTCACGCTGACTGCTGAGACGTCGCGTATTTAGACGTCCCAGATTTAGACGTCGTAGTACAGCGCGAACTCGTAGGGGTGAGGGCGGATCTGGATCGGCAGGATCTCGTTCTCCCGCTTGTAGTTGATCCAGGTCTCGATCAGGTCCGAGGTGAACACGCCACCCTCGGTGAGGTAGTCGTGATCGGCCTCGAGACGGTCGATCACCGCGGCCAGCGAGGTCGGCGCCTGCGGGATGTTGGCGGCCTCGTCCGGCGGGAGCTCGTAGAGGTCCTTGTCGACCGGGGCCAGCGGCTCGATCTTCTTCTTGATGCCGTCGATGCCGGCCATCAGCATGGCCGCGAACGCCAGGTACGGGTTGCCCGAGCTGTCCGGGCAGCGGAACTCGAGGCGCTTGGCCTTCGGGTTGTTGCCGGTGATCGGGATACGCACGCACGCCGAACGGTTGCGCTGGCTGTAGACCAGGTTGACCGGCGCCTCGTAGCCCGGCACCAGGCGCTTGTAGGAGTTCACCGTCGGGTTGGTGAACGCCAGCAGCGACGGGGCGTGGTGCAGAATGCCGCCGATGTAGTGCCGTGCCATGTCCGACAGGCCGGCGTAACCGGACTCGTCGTGGAACAACGGCTTGCCGTCCTTCCACAGCGACTGGTGGGCGTGCATGCCCGAACCGTTGTCACCGAAGAGCGGCTTGGGCATGAAGGTGACCGACTTGCCGTTCTGCCACGCGGTGTTCTTGATGATGTACTTGAACAGCAGCACATCGTCGGCCGCGGCCAGCAGGGTGTTGAACTTGTAGTTGATCTCGGCCTGGCCGGCGGTGCCGACCTCGTGGTGGCCGCGCTCGAGGGTGAACCCGGCGTTGATCAGGTTGGTCGACATCTCGTCGCGCAGGTCGACGTAGTGGTCGTACGGCGCGACCGGGAAGTACCCGCCCTTGGCACGCACCTTGTAGCCCAGGTTCGGGCTGCCGTCGGCCTCGAACGGTTCGCCGGTGTTCCAGCAGCCCGACTCCGAGTCGATCTCGTAGAACGCGCCGTTCATCTTCGAGTCGTAGGCGATCGAGTCGAAGATGTAGAACTCGGCCTCGGCGCCGAAGTACGCCGTGTCGGCGATACCGGTGGAGGCCAGGTAGTTCTCCGCCTTGCGGGCCACGTTGCGCGGGTCACGCGAGTACGCCTCGCGGGTGAACGGGTCGTGGACGAAGAAGTTCAGGTTCAGCGTCTTGGCCGACCGGAACGGGTCGATCTGGGCCGTGTCGGCATCCGGCAGCAGCATCATGTCGGACTCGTGGATGGACTGGAAACCGCGCACCGAGGAGCCGTCGAACGCCAGGCCGTCCTCGAACACGCTCTCGTCGAAGGCCGTCGCCGGGATCGAGAAGTGCTGGACCACGCCGGGCAGGTCGCAGAATCGGACGTCGACGTACTCGACCTTTTCGTCCTTGATCAGCTTGAAGATGTCGTCGGATGTCTTTGGCTTCGCCACTTAGTGCTCCTTTACGCGCAGACAATTCGTTAACCCCGGCTGACGGTAGGGAGGCGAGGTTTCGCAGCCGTCAAGCGAATGTTTCGCGGACGTTACGCCTACCGGTTTCGGGTCGGTTTTCCGCCCTCGCGCGGGATGCCTATCCTCGACTCATGGCAGGCGAGATCGGATCATGGCTTTCCGGACCGGAATCGCTGGGAAACCCGTCCGGATACCCCGGCCAGCGGCTGGGGTTGCCGCAGGACGGACCCGGATCGCTGGCCGGACTGGGTCGCCGCGCCGGTGCGCTGGCCGTCGACTGGCTGATCGCCTACGGATTGGCCGGTCTGGGCCTGTCGCTGGGGCTGTTGAGGATGCCGGCGCTGGCCACCGCGGTGCTGGTGATCTGGTTCGTTCTCGGCGTGATCTCGGTGCGGCTGTACGGATTCACCCCGGGCCAGTACCTGCTGGGTCTGCGGGTCGCCTCGGTGGACAACCGCCGGTACGTGGGCACCGGCCGCGCCGTGGCGCGGGGTCTGTTGATCGCTCTGGTGATCCCGGCGCTGTTCACCGACTCCGACGGGCGCGGATTCCAGGACCGGCTGACCGCCACAGCGGTCGTTTTTCGCTGAACCCGGGTTTCAGCGCCGCTTCATGGTGCGCTGCACCCCGCGCATCTTGGCCTGCGGCGGCAGCGGACCCTTCGGCATGGCGGCCGCGCCGGCCTTGGTGCCGAGAGCGGCGAACTTGCTCTCCAGAATGTCCATCTGCTTGACGCTGATGTTGGCCGGCAGCTTGGTCAGGTGACGTTCCAGCTTGTCCAGCGGGACTTCGCCCTCGCCGTTGCCGACCACGATGTCGTAGATCGGCACCTCGCCGACCAGGCGCGCGGTGCGCTTCTTCTCCTGTGCCAGAAGCGGCTTGACCCGGTTGGCCTGACCCTCGCCGACGAAGATGACGCCGGGGCGTCCGATCACCCGGTGCACCGCGTCGAAATGCCCGTTGACACCGACCCCGGGGGTCACGCGCCACTTGCCGCGCATGTTCTCCAGCGCCCAGGCCGCGGCCCCGGTCTGCCCCTCGGCCTTCTTGTATACGTTCTTCTGCGCCCGGCGGCCGAAGATGATGAAGGCCACCATCACGCCGAGGACGACACCCAGCACGATCATCAGGTACTTGGTGAACCCGCCGGCCCAGATGCCGAAGGCCACCGAGATCGCCAGCACCAGCGCGAAGCCGCCGAGCATGTACGGCAGCAGCCGGCTGTCCTCCTGGCGCTGCATCTGGAAGGCCTGCCACAACTGCTTGCGGCGCTGCTTGGAGGCTGCCTTGGCTGCCGCCTTCGCCTCAGCCTTGGCGGCTTTGAGTTCGGCCGGGGTACGCGTCTTAGCCATGGGCGTCAAGGATAGGGGCCATAGCTGATCAGGATACGGACGGCTTGCGAGACAGCGAAGCCTGCTGGTAGAGCCGCCCGGCCCGATATGACGACCGCACCAGCGGACCGGCCAGCACTCCGGCGAAGCCGAGCCCCTCGGCGTAGCCCGCGAGGTCGACGAACTCGTCGGGATGCACCCACCGCTCGACCGGGTGGTGGCGCGCCGAAGGCCGCAGGTATTGGGTGATGGTGACGATGTCGCAGCCCGCGGCGTGCAGATCGGCCAGCGCCGCGTGCACCTCGTCGATGGTCTCGCCCATGCCGAGGATGAGGTTGCTCTTGGTCACCAGACCGAAGTCGCGGGCCGCGGTGATGACGTCGAGGCTGCGCTGGTACCGGAAGGCCGGCCGGATCCGTTTGAAGATCCGCGGGACGGTTTCGAGGTTGTGCGCGAACACTTCCGGGCGCGACTCGAACACCTCGCGCAGCAGATGCGCCTCCCCGTTGAAATCCGGGGCGAGCAGTTCGACGCCGGTGGCCGGGTTGAGTTCCTTGATCGCGCGGACCGTCTCGGCGTAGAGCCACGCCCCGCCGTCGGGCAGGTCGTCGCGGGCGACCCCGGTGACGGTGGCGTACTTCAGTCCCATCGCGGCGACGCTCTCGGCCACCCGGCGGGGTTCGTCGCGGTCGAACTCGGCGGGCTTGCCGGTGTCGATCTGGCAGAAGTCACAGCGCCGGGTGCACTGCTCCCCGCCGATCAGGAAGGTGGCCTCGCGGTCCTCCCAGCATTCGTAGATGTTCGGGCAGCCGGCCTCTTCGCAGACGGTGTGCAGACCCTCGCGGCGGACCAGGCCCTTGAGTTCGGTGAACTCCGGGCCCATCCGGGCCCGGGTCTTGATCCACGGCGGCTTGCGCTCGATCGGGGTCTCGGCGTTGCGCACCTCGAGCCGCAACAGCTTGCGGCCACCCGGAGCCGCCGGGCCGGCGACATTGGACTCCGGCTCCACGCTCATGGGTGCGATGTTACGGGCAGTCGCCCGTCGAGTGCGTCGCAGACGGCTTCGGCGACGAGGCCGCGGACCTCCTCGACGCCGATCCGGCGGCCGAGTTCGGCGGTCAGCGAGGTGACCCCGGCATCGGGGATCCCGCACGGCACGATCGCCGAGAACGCGCGCAGGTCGCAGTCGCAGTTCAGCGAGAACCCGTGCAGCGTGGTGCCGCGCGCCACCCGGATGCCGATCGCGGCGATCTTGCGCTCCGGGCGCACCTCGTCGGCCGGCAGCCAGACCCCGGACCGGCCGTCCACCCGGCCGGCGTCGAGCCCGAAGGCCGAGCACACCTTGATCAGTGACTCCTCAAGGCGCCGAACGTAATTCACCACATCCAGCGGTTCGGCCAGGCCGATCACCGGATACCCCACCAGCTGTCCCGGGCCGTGCCAGGTGATCTTGCCGCCGCGGTCGGTGTCGACGACGGGGGTGCCGTCCAGTGGCCGCTCGTGGGCCTCGGTGCGCCTGCCGGCGGTGTACACCGCCGGGTGCTCGAGCAGCAGCAGGGTGTCCGGTCCGCCGGCCACCCGGGCGTCGGCCAACTCGCGTTGAAGCTGCCAGGCGGCCTCGTAGTCGAGGATGCCGAGTTGGCGGATCTCGATCGGATCGGCGCCGGACCGGATGGACTGCCGCACGATCTCGACGCTACTACTGGCCGGCAGTCAGCGCGTAGGTCAGCGCTTCGCCGATGGTGTTGTGGTGGAAGGCGAACCCGGCCCGCTCCAGGGCGGCCGGGATCGCCCGCTGGCCGCCCAGCAGACCTTCGTCGGCGAACTCGCCGAGCAGGGTTTTCAGCGCGATACCGGGTACCGGCCACGGCGCCGGGCGGCCCACCGCGCGGCCCAGTGCCGAGGTGAACTCCGCGTTGGTCACCGGGGCCGGACCGGTGAAGTTGACCGGTCCGGACAGCCGGGCGTCGTTGATCGCGAAGAGCAGCGCGCGGATCTGGTCCTCCAGACTGATCCAGGGCATGTACTGGCGGCCGCCGCCGAGTCGGCCGCCCAGGCCCAGCGCGAACAACGGCCGCAGCTTGCCCAGCACGCCGCCGCCGGGGGAGAGCACCAGTCCGGTCCGGGCCAGCACCACCCGAGCGCCGGACTCCTGCGCGGGTGCGGTGGCGGCCTCCCAGTCCACACACAGCCGGGCCAGGAATCCCTTTCCGGCAGGGGCGGATTCGTCGACGATGCGATCGCGGGTGTCGCCGTAGTAACCGACCGCGCTGGCGTTGATCAGGACCGGCACCTCCGCATCGGCGACCGCCGCGGAGATCACCTCGGTGGGGTCGATCCGGCTGTCGCGCAGGCTCTGTTTGAACGCACCCGACCAGCGCCGCTCACCGACCCCGACGCCGCAGAGGTTGACCACCGCGTCGACGCCGTCGAGAGCCGCCGGATCGAATTCGCCGCGCTCGGGATTCCACTGCACTTCGTCCCGGCCGGCCGCCGTGCGCCGCACGATGCGGACCACCCGGTGATCGGCGGTGCGCAGCGCGGCGACCAGGGCCGAGCCGATCAGTCCGGACGATCCGGCGATGGCGACGGTGCCATTGACCTCGGAAGGGGTCAAAATCAGAGGCCCAGTTCGGCCTCGAAGGCCCCTTCTTCCAGCCGCCGCTTCACGGTGGTGAGGAATCGGCCGGCGTCGGCGCCGTCGATCAGCCGGTGGTCATAGGTCAGCGGCAGGTAGCAGATCGAGCGGACGCCGATCGACTCGTTGCCGAACTCGTCGGCGATCACCCGCGGGCGCTTGACGATCGCGCCGGTGCCCAGCATCGCCGCCTGCGGCGGGACCAGGATCGGCGTGTCGAACAGCGCGCCCTGGCTGCCGATGTTGGTGATGGTGAAGGTGCCGCCGGAGAGCTCGTCGGGCTTGAGGTCGCCGGACCGGGCCCGGGCGGCGATGTCGTTGATGGCCCGGGCCAGACCGGCCAGCGACAGGTCGCCGGCGTTGTGGATCACCGGTGAGAGCAGGCCCTGGTCTGTGTCCACCGCGAAACCGATGTTCTCGGTGTCGTAGTAGGTGATCTCGCCGGCGTCCTCGTTGTAGCTGGCATTGATGTTCGGATGCGCCTTGAGGGCGTCGATCGCCGCGCGGGCGATGAACGGCAGGTAGGTGAGGTTGACGCCCTCCCGTTCGGCGAATTCCTTCTTGGCCCGGGCCCGCAGTCCGACGATCCGGGTCATGTCGACCTCGTGGGTCTGAGTCAGCTGAGCGGTGGACTGCAGCGACTCCCGGGTCTTCTTGGCGGTGAGCTTGCGGACCCGGTTGGCCTTCTGGGTGGTGCCGCGCAGGTGGGCCAGCGGCGAGGCGGTCGCGGCAGCGGGGGCCGAGGGGGCCGACGCCGCAGCAGCCGGGGCGGGCGCCGCCGTGGGCGCCGCCTTGGGTTCCGACGCGGCCAGCACGTCCTGCTTGCGGATGCGGCCGCCGACGCCGGTGCCCTGCACCGCCGCCAGATTCACGCCCTTCTCGGCCGCCAGTTTGCGCACCAGCGGGGTGACGTACGGGGCGCCGTCGCCGGCCTCGATGCGACCGGCCGGGGTGGGATGGGCCACCGGCGCGGCGGCCTGCGGGGCAGGTGCCGGAGCCGGAGCCGCAGCCGGGGGTGCGGGAGCGGGTGCCGGCGGAGCCGGCGGAGGAGTCGCAGGGGCAGCGGGAGCGGGGGCCTGCGGTGCGGCACCGGCAGCGCCGATCTTGGCCAACTCGCCGCCGACCGCGACGGTGTCGTCCTCGGCGGCGGTGATGCTGAGCAGGGTGCCCGAAACGGGGGACGGGATCTCGGTGTCGACCTTGTCGGTGGAGACCTCCACGAGCGGCTCGTCCGCCGCGACCGCATCGCCGACCTTCTTCAGCCACCGGGTGACGGTGCCTTCGGTGACCGACTCGCCCAGCGTCGGCATCAGCACCGGGGTCGATGCACCGCCCGATGCGGCCGGGGCGGCGGGCGCCGGGGCCGCGGGGGCCGCGGGCACCGGTTCGGGTGCGGCTTGGGCGACCGGTTCCGGTGCCGGGGCGGGAGCGGCCGGGGCCGCCTCAACCGGCGCGGCGGCCGGCGCGGCGGCGGGGGCCTCGCCGGCCTCGCCGATGACGGCCAGTTCGCCGCCGACGGCGACGGTGTCATCCTCGTGGGCCACGATCTTGGTCAGAACGCCGGAGGCGGGTGCGGGGATCTCGGTGTCGACCTTGTCGGTCGAGACCTCCAGCAACGGCTCGTCCACCACAACGGTGTCACCCTCTTGCTTGAGCCAGCGGGTGACAGTGCCCTCGGTGACGCTTTCACCCAGCGCGGGCATCTGGACGGAGACGGCCATGTTGGCTCCTTATAAACGACGGATCGGCGTCAGACTTACCACAGCGAGTGCCCCCATCCTGTCATTCCGTTCCGCTCCACGGCACTGAAGTAGATTTGGACGCCAAATGGCAACCCGCTACGTCGAATCCCGGGACGGCACCCGAATCGCCGTTTACGAGGAGGGCAACCCCGGCGGCCCCGTCGTCGTGCTGGTGCACGGGTGGCCGGATTCACACGTCCTGTGGGACGGCGTCGTCGCCGGTCTGGCGCAGCGCTACCGGCTGATCCGCTATGACAACCGCGGGGCAGGCGCGTCCGAGGTGCCCAAGTCGGTGGCGGCGTACGCGATCGCCCGGCTGGCCGACGACTTCGATGCCGTCGCCAACGCCGTGTCGCCCGGTTCCCCGGTGCACGTGGTCGGCCACGACTGGGGCTCGGCCACCATGTGGGAGTACCTGAGCCGCCGCACGGCGTCTGAGAGGGTCGCGTCCTACACCTCGATCTCCGGACCTGATCCGGCACACCTGAGCCGTTTCATCCGCGACGGACTGGCCCGCCCCTGGCGGCCGCGGCGGTTCGCCCGCGCCCTGTCGCAGGCGGCCCACTTCAGCTACATGATCGGGTTCTCGGTCCCGGTGCTCACGCCCGTGGCCATGCGCGCGTTCCTGGCCCGCACGCTCAACCGGGCGGTGTTCACCGCGGGCATCCCCCGAGAGCGGCGTTTCCAGGGCGACACCTTCGTCGCCGACGCAACCAACGGGCTGAAGATCTACCGCGCGAACTTCCTCCGGTCGCTGGTCCGCGCCGGCGGTGAGCGCCACGTCGCGGTTCCGGTGCAGTTGCTGGTCAACAGCCGGGACAAATTCGTCAGGCCGTGGGTCTACGACGACACTCCGCGCTGGGTGCCGCGGCTATGGCGCCGCGACCTGCCGGCCGGGCACTGGCTGCCGATGTCGAACCCGGATCTGGTGGCCGGTGCGGTCGATGAACTGATCGGCCACATCGAGGGCGGCGAGGCCACCCGCGCGCTGCTGCGCGCGCAGGTGGGCCGGGAGCGGAAGCCGTTCGGAGACTCACTCGTCGTGGTGACCGGAGCGGCCAGCGGCATCGGGCGGGCCACTGCGGCCGCGTTCGCCGCCGAGGGCGCCGAAGTGGTGGTCAGCGACATCGACGAGGCCGGGGTGACCGCGACCGCGGCGCAGATCGCCGCCGCCGGCGCCGTCGCGCATCCGTATGTGGTCGACGTGTCCGACGCCGCGGCCGTCGAGGCGTTCGCCGAGCAGGTGTGCGCCACCCACGGGGTGCCCGACATCGTGGTCAACAACGCCGGCATCGGGGTGGCCGGGGCGTTCCTGGACACCCCGGCCGAACAGTTCGACCGGGTGCTCGACGTCAACCTCGGCGGGGTGGTCAATGGCTGCCGGTCCTTCGCCCGCAGGCTGGTCGACCGCGGGGCCGGCGGGCACATCGTCAACGTCGCCTCGATGGCGGCCTACGCTCCGCTCAGTTCGCTCAACGCCTACTGCACCTCGAAGGCGGCGGTCTACATGTTCTCCGACTGCCTGCGCGCCGAACTCGACGCCGCCGGCATCGGGCTCACGACGATCTGCCCCGGCGTGGTGAACACCAACATCGTCTCGGCGACGGGTTTCCATGCGCCGCAGGGCCGCAACTCTGCGGTGGCCGGCCGGCGCGCGCAACTGGAGCGGATGTTCGCGATGCGCGACTACCGGCCGGAGAAGGTCGCTGCCGCCATCCTGTCGGCGGTGCGCAGGAACAAGCCGATCCGCCCGGTGACGCCGGAGGCCTATCTGCTGTACGGAACCTCGCGGATACTGCCGCAGGCATTGCGCTCCACCGCTCGCGGGAAAGTGGTCTAGTAACCTCCGTGCACTGGTTCGCGGCGAGTCCGTTGCTCACCCTGTTCGTCTGCATCGGGCTGGGCAGTGTGTTCGGCCGAATCCGTTTCGGCCCGGTGTCTTTCGGCCCCGCCGGTGCACTGTTCGTGGCACTGGCGCTCTCGGCGATCGAACCGAAGGCCGCGCTGCCGCCGATCGTCACCACCTTGTCGCTGTGCGTGTTCTGCTACATGGTCGGCATCGCCGCGGGACCGGCGTTCATCGGAGCGATCCGCACCGGCTGGCGCCCGGTGGTGGTGTCGCTGACGGCGATCCTCGCGATGGCCGGCGCCGGCCTGCTGACCGGCCGGCTGTTCGGGTTCGACACCGGCACCATCGCCGGCGCCTTCTCCGGGGCCGGCACCGCGACGGCGGCACTCGGCGCGGTCCAGGAGCAGTTGGCCGATGGGGGAGTGATCCCTCCGCAGCCGGCCATCGGATACGCCGTCGCCTATCCGATCACCGTCCTGTTGACGATCCTGGCCTGTACCTACCTGATCTCCGCGGGGAAGAAGAAGCCGAATCCCGAAGACACCGAACAGGTCTCACCGATCGTGATCCGCACCATCGAGCTGGCCGGCACCCCCGGACTGACGGTGCGTGACTTCGAGGCGAAGTTCGGTTCGGTGGTCTCCCGGCTGACCCGCGGCGGGCGGACCGTGGTGGCCCACGAGGCCGAGCAACTGGCTGCCGGCGACCTGCTCACCGTCACCGCCCGAGAGGACGCCATCACTCGATTGGCCGCCGAGCTCGGCCGGCTGACCACCGAGGAACCGTGGCTGGATCGCTCCAGCATCGACTTCCGCCGCATCGCGTTGTCCAACTCCGCCTACAGCGGGCGCGAACTGCGCGATCTGCGGATGGAGGAGCGCTTCGACGCGGTGGTCAGCCGGGTGCGGCGCGGCGACGTCGACATCATCGCCACCCCCGATCTCATCCTGTGCGCCGGCGACCGGTTGCGGGTCACCGCGCCGCGGGACAGGCTGGCCGACATCACCAAGGACCTCGGCGACTCCGAGCGCGCTGCCGGTGACATCAACGCGATCGGGCTGGGTCTGGGGCTGGCGCTGGGCCTGTTGCTGGCCTTCGTCAAGATCCCACTGCCCGGCGGCGGCGGACTGGTGCTGGGCACCGCCACCGCACCGCTGGTGATGGGAGTGATCCTGGGCGCGATCGGCCGCACCGGCCCGGTGGTGTGGACGCTGCCCGGAAACGTCACCTACACCCTGAATCAGTTCTCGCTGTTGATCTTTCTGGTGGCCGTGGGCACCGGCGCGGGACCCGGGCTGGTCAAAGCGCTGTCATCGGAGGGCCCGCAGTTGGTGGGCCTGGGATTCGCCATCGCCGCCGCGCATGCGCTGGTGTGCGTGATCGGGCTGCGCTGGGTGCTCAAGTACGGCACCGCCCGGTCGCTGGGCGGGCTGACCGGATCCCAGCTCAACCCCGCCCCGTACGCCTACGCCATGGGCAAGGTGCCCGATCAGCGGGTCGCCGTCGGTTACGCGGTGCTGTTCCCGGTGTCGATGATCGCCAAGGTGTTCCTCGCGCAGTTGATGGTCGTCTTCTTCTAACGGCTTCAGCCGTTCTCTGCGATGTCCTCCAGGGCTGCGAACAGCGTCCGCACCGGCACCCCGGTCCCGCCCTTGGGGGTGTAGCCCCACGGCCCGCCGGTGTTGTAGGACGGCCCGGCGATGTCGATGTGCACCCACTGCACGCCCTCGGCGACGAACTCGCGCAGGAACACCCCGGCCACCAGCATGCCGGCGAACCGCTGTGAGCTGATGTTGGCCAGGTCGGCGACCGTCGACTTCAGGTCGTCCTTGAGTTCGTCGGGAAGCGGCATGGGCCAACCGTTTTCGCCCTCGCGCTGGGACAGCGCGGCCACCCGGTCGCGGAACTCCTCGCTGCCCATCACGCCGGGGATACGCGCGCCGAGTGCCACGGTCTGGGCCCCGGTCAGCGTCGAGGTCTCGATCAGGTAGTCCGGGGAGTCCTCGCAGGCCCGCACCATCGCGTCGGCCAGGATCAGCCGGCCCTCGGCGTCGGTGTTGAGCACCTCCACGGTGGTGCCGCCGTACTGGGTCAGCACGTCGCCGGGGCGTTGCGCGGTGGCCGAGGGCATGTTCTCGGCCATCGGGACGGTGGCGATGACGTCGATCGGCAACTGCTGGCTGGCGGCGAGCACCATGGTGGCGATCACCGAGGCCGCGCCGGCCATATCCGAGGTCATGTGGTGCATCTGGGCGGCCGGCTTGATCGAGATGCCGCCGGTGTCGAAGGTGATGCCCTTGCCCACCAGGGCGACCTTCTTGGCGCCCTTGCGGCCCTTGCCGCCCTTGTAGGTCATCCGCACCAGCCGGGGCGGATTGGAGGAACCCTTGCCCACGCCGACGATGCCGCCGAAGCCGGCCTTGGCCAGTGCCTTCTCATCGAGCACCTGGACGTCGATGCCCGCCATGGCGCCCAATGCCTTTGCGCGCTGGGCGAATTCGGCCGGATGCAGGTGGCTGGGCGGGGTGTTGACCAGATCTCGCGCGGTGGCCACCGCGGAGGCCACCGCCACCGCACGCTCGGCCAGGGCCTTGGCGCCGCGCTCGGTGCTCAGCGCGGTGATCTTGGACAGCAGCGGTTCCTTGGGAACGGTCCGGGAACTGCGGAATTCGTGCATCTGGTAGGCGCCGAGGATGAGCCCTTCGACGGCGGCTTCCACGTGCAGTTCGGACAGCAGGGTGACGATCGTCCCGACGCCACTAAGGGATCGGGCGGCCACGCCGGAGGCGCGGCGGATCGCCTCGGCCGACCACTCGTCGCGCGGAGCGCCCAGGCCGACGGCCAGCACGCTGGCCACCGGCAGCGAGGGGATGGGCAACCGGGTCACCTGCTCGGCGCCGCCCTTGACGCCCAGCGCCTTCAGCGCCACCTCGATCTCACCGATCGCCTCGGCGTCGAGGAACGGTCCGCCGACGACGGTGGCGGTGCCGTCGCCGTCGGGATCGGAGACGACGGGAACGACCAGCACCGCCGCCGAGGATCGCTTGGGCAGGGTGGTCGCGACGGTGACGGTGGGGGCGCTGTAACCGGGTTGGGTGCTCACCTGCGACACCCTAACGGGGCGGTGAGATTAGGGTTGGACGCCGTGAGCGACGAAGAACTGTTGCACGGTCCCCTGGAAGCCCAACACCGCGAGCACGGCGCCACCTTCGCGCCGTTCGGCGGGTGGCTGATGCCGGTGTCCTACGGCGGCACCGTCGGGGAGCACACCGCGACCCGCGAGGCGGTCGGCCTGTTCGACGTCAGCCATCTGGGCAAGGCCCTGGTGAAGGGTCCCGGCGCGGCGGAGTTCGTGAACTCGGCGCTGACCAACGACCTTCGCCGGATCGGTCCGGGCAAGGCGCAGTACACGCTGTGCTGCACCGCCGACGGCGGTGTGATCGACGATCTGATCGCCTACTACGTCAGCGATGACGAGATCTTCCTGGTGCCCAACGCCGCCAACACCCCCGCGGTGGTCGCCGCGTTGCACAAGGCTGCGCCGCAGGGCATTTCGGTGACCGATGAGCACCGTTCCTACGCCGTGCTGGCGGTCCAGGGCCCGCGTTCGGCCGAGGTTCTCACGGCACTGAAGCTGCCGACCGAGATGGACTACATGGAGTACGCCGACGCCGAGTACGCCGGTGTGCCGGTGCGGGTGTGCCGGACCGGGTACACCGGGGAGCAGGGCTACGAACTGCTGCCGTCGTGGGATTCGGCGCCGGTGGTGTTCGACGCCCTGGCTGCCGAGGTGCAGCGGTGCGGCGGCCAGCTGGCCGGCCTCGGCGCCCGCGACACCCTGCGCACCGAGATGGGGTATCCGTTGCACGGTCATGAACTGTCGCTGGACATCTCGCCGCTGCAGGCCCGCTGCGGCTGGGCGGTCGGCTGGTCCAAGGACGCGTTCTGGGGCCGCGATGCGCTGCTGGCCGAGAAGCAGGCGGGACCGCGCCGGCTGCTGCGCGGGCTGCGGGCCACCGGGCGCGGCGTGCCGCGGGCGGAGATGACGGTGCTGCGTGGCGGAGCGCCGATCGGGGTCACCACCTCGGGAACCTTCTCGCCGACGCTGGGGGCCGGGATCGCACTGGCCCTGATCGACGCCGACGCCGATGTCGCCGACGGTGACACCGTCAGCGTCGACGTCCGCGGCCGGGCGCTGGACTGCGAGGTGGTCAAGCCGCCGTTCGTCGACGTCAAGACCCGTTAGCCCGCCATAGTCCCGGTTATAGACTCTCCCCATGTCCCAAGCCCTGCTCGAGTTCACCGTCGAGCCCGCCACGTCGCCGGCCAGTGCGGCCCGGCGCGCGGAGATCCTGGCCGACCCGGGATTCGGCAAGTTCTACACCGACCACATGGTCTCGCTGCTCTACACCCATGAGCGCGGCTGGTACGACGCACAGGTGCTGCCGTTCGGGCCGATCGAACTCGACCCGTCGGCCATCGTCCTGCACTACGCCCAGGAGGTCTTCGAAGGTCTGAAGGCCTACCGGTGGGCCGACGGCTCGATCGTCTCGTTCCGCCCGGAGGCCAACGCGGCCCGGCTGCGCGCCTCGGCCCGCCGGCTGGCCATCCCGGAGCTGCCGGACGAGATCTTCATCGAGTCACTGCGTCAGCTCATCGCGGTCGACCATGACTGGGTGCCGCCCGCCGGCGGCGAGGCGTCGCTGTACCTGCGTCCGTTCATCATCGCCACCGAGCCGGGGCTGGGTGTGCGTCCGGCCGCGGAGTACCGGTACATGGTGATCGCCTCCCCGGCCGGGGCCTACTTCAAGGGCGGCATCAAGCCGGTCAGCGTGTGGCTGTCCACCGAGTACGTCCGGGCCAGCCCGGGCGGCACCGGCGCGGCCAAGTTCGGCGGCAACTACGCGGCCTCGCTGCTGGCTCAGGCCCAGGCCGCCGAGCACGGCTGCGACCAGGTGGTCTGGCTGGACGCCATCGAGCGCCGTTACGTCGAGGAGATGGGCGGGATGAACCTGTTCTTCGTCTTCGGCAGCGGCGGTTCGGCGCGGCTGGTGACCCCGGAGTTGAGCGGTTCGCTGCTGCCCGGCATCACCCGGGATTCGTTGTTGCAGTTGGCCGGTGACGCTGGCTTCGCCGTCGAGGAGCGCAAGATCGACGTCGCCGAATGGCGCAAGGGCGTGGCCTCCGGCGAGATCACCGAGGTGTTCGCCTGCGGGACTGCCGCGGTGATCACCCCGGTGGCACGGGTCAAATCCGACGAGGGTGAGTTCACCGTCGGTGACGGCTCACCGGGTGAGGTGACGATGGCCCTTCGCGACACCCTGACCGGGATTCAGCGCGGCCTCTTCGCCGACACGCACGGCTGGATGACCCGGCTCGGCTGACGCCTCGCCGGAGGGCGTGGATGACCCGGCTCGGCTGATGCCTCGCCGGAGGGCGTGGATGACCCGGCTCGGCTGATGCCTCGCCGGAGGGCTAGGAGATCGCGACGGTATTCCGTCCGGTCCGCTTCGCGACGTAGAGCGCCCCGTCGGCGCGGCCGAGCCATGCGGCCAGGTCCTCGTCGCCGGTGCGCTGCGCGACACCGATACTCACCGTGACGGTCCCGACGCCGGGGAACCGGGTATCGGCGATCTGGCGGCGAATCTTCTCCGCCCGGGCCGCGGCGTCCTCGATCGGGCACTCACGCAGCAGGATGAGGAACTCCTCACCACCCCAGCGCGCGACCACGTCGGTGCCGCGCACCGCTGCGACAAGGCGCTTCGACATCTCGATGAGAACCTCATCGCCGGCCTGGTGGCCGAAGCTGTCGTTGATGAACTTGAAGTTGTCGATGTCGATCATCAGCACTGACAACGCCTCGTCTTCGTGGCGTGCCGCCGTCGCCTCCACCAGTGACTCGGTGCCGTGATGGCGGTTCCACACCCCGGTCACTGGATCGGTGGCCGCAAGCCGGGTCAGTTGAGCCTCGAGCATTTTGCGGTCGCTGATGTCCCGGGTGACGCCGAGTAGTTCCACCACCTGTCCGTCGGAGTCCACGAGCGGGATGACCTGGAGTTCGCCGGTCATGATCGACCCGTCCTTGCGGTAATACTCCATCTCCCCGTGGAAGGCCGGCGGCTCGGTGCCTGCCGCGATCGCGGCGAACACCCGCTGGTAGTACTCGGTGACTCGGGCCGCCGATTCGGGTGTGTTGATCTCCTCGATCGACTGGTTCCTGGCTTCTTCCGGGGTGATGCCGCGCACCCGTTCCACTGAGGGGCTGACGTAGGTGACCGAGCCGTCCATTGCCATGGTCCAGATGACGTCGTAGGCATTCTCGGCGAGCAGCCGGCTGCGCTGCTCGGAACGCCGCAGCTCGTTTTCGACCTCCCGCAGTTCGGTGATGTCGAGCACGACGCCTTCCTGGGCCACCGATCCGTCGGGGCGCCCGATGGCCCGCATCCAGGCCCGGCTGTACACCGGGTGGCCGTCGACATGGAGCCACTTCAGGTCCAGGGTCAGTTCCTGGCCCGGTGTCATCGCGAAGCCCGCGGCCAGTCGCTCGGCGGACTCGGGGGCAATCCGTCCCAGAATTGCATTGGCGTCGGCCACGGTCTCCGGGGTGACGGGAACTCCCAGCCGTTTGTAAAGCGCGGAGCCAAGGTAGTCAAAGGCCACGGTCGGCTGTATCTGCATGATGAAGAAGATCAGGCCGCTGTCGTCGGCTATCCGTTCAAACCAGGACGAGTCTGGAGTGTCACCCTCGCTGCGCATCGCCCCCCTGGTGATACAAGTTCGGATCAGGTTACTTGACGTCGTCGTCATTGGTTAGAGCGTTCGAAGCGTCCGGTCTTGTCGTGCAGCCGAATCCGGTAAACGATGCCCGTCGTCGGTCCGTGCGGATCCGGCTTCCGGTGCGGCGGGAACTTCAGCAGCGGCATGATCCGCTCGACCAGCAGAGCCATCCCGGCGTGCCAGTCGTCGCCGGTGCACTCCTCGAAGGTTCCCCAGGCGATCACACTGCGCCAGTTGGACAGATCGTCGACGTGCTCGAACTCCACGCAGACCTCGGGATGAGCCCGCATCGCGCTCAGCTTGGCCCCGTCCATCGAGTGGCCCCAGACATATGTCCCGTCGTAGACATAGGTCACCGGCACCACGTACACCCGGCCGTCATGCAGACAACCGATCCGCGCGATCACCTCACCGCAGAGCAGATCCTCGATCTCCTGCGCGTTCAATTCACCGAGCATGAGCCAACTCTCTCCCGGTCAGGCCCGGATGACCAGACCGAGCAATGTCAGCGTGGTGGCCACCTCGATGGCCGCGCCGAACACGTCGCCGGTGACTCCGCCGAACCGTCGCACGCAGTGCCGAATCAACCCTGCCGCCGCCAGCAGGGCCAGCAGCACCACGACCGGCCCCTGCCACAGCCGTGGGGTGGCCATCGTCGAAAGGCAGGCCGCCGCCAGCGTCCAGGCGGCCAGCGCCGCCGGAGTCTGGGTTCCGGCGACCTGGGAGCCCAGTGCGCTGCCGGTGGCGGCCGGCACGCCGCGGCGGGCCGCCAGCACCGCGGCCACCCGGCCGGTGGTGACGGCGACAACTGCGCCGATCACCCCCTGCGGCCCGGCCGGCAGGGCCGCCATCCCGCAGCTCTGCGCCAGCACGACCAGCACCAGGGCCGCCACCCCGAACGGCCCGGCCGACCCGTCGCGCATCACCGACAGCGCGCGCTCCGGCGGTCCGTAACAGCCGAGTCCGTCGACGGTGTCGGCCAGGCCGTCGAGGTGTAGGCCGCGGGTCAGCAGCACCAGCACCGCCACCGCGAGTAGTCCGGCCAGCAGGGCGTGTGCTCCGAACGCCCAGCGCCCGGCCCACAACACGCCGCCGGCGGCCAGTCCCAGGACCGCGCCGATCGCCGGCAGTGCGGTGATCGTGCCGCGGCCCGGAGCGCCGGTCCGCGGAGCCGGCAGCACCGTGGCGAACCCCAAAGCGCTTGCCAGAGAGGCGATCACGATTCCGTCGGGCCGGAAACGCCCGCATCCTCGAAGGTCGCCATCGACGACAGCACGGCGACCGCGGCTCGCACTATCGGCAGCGCCACCGCGGCCCCGGTTCCCTCGCCCAGTCGCATCCCGAGATCAACGATCGGCTCCAGGCCGAGCTGGGTCAACGCCAGAGTGTGCGCCGGTTCGGGGGAGCGGTGGCCGGCCTGCCACCACGCTTTCGCGCCGGGGGCCAGCCGTTCGGACACCAGGGCGGCGGCGGTGACCACAAGTCCGTCGAGCAGCACCGGCGTGCGCCGCACGGCGGCCTGCGCGCAGAACCCCGCAATCGCCGCGAGGTCGGCACCGCCGATGGTGGACAGCAGTGCGATCGGATCGGACTCCAGGCGCCGGGCCCGGTAGAGCGCGTCGCGCACCGCGGCGGTCTTGCGGGCCCAGCCGGCGTCGTCGATGCCGGTGCCCCGGCCCACCGCGGCCACCGGCTCGGTGCCGGTCAGCGCCGCCACCAATGCCGTTGCGGTGGTGGTGTTTCCGATACCGAGGTCACCGGCGATCAGAATGTCCGCGCCGCCGTCCACCTCCTCATCGGCCACCTTCCGGCCGGCCTCGACCGCGGCCACCGCCTCGTCGCGGCTGAGCGCATCCTGCGCGGCGATGTTGCCGCTGGGCCGCCCCACCGACATGTCGACCAACCGGACGCCTGCGCCGGCGACGTCGGCCAAGACGTTGATGGCGGCGCGGCCGGACTCGATGGTCGCCACCATCTGCGCGGTCACCTCAGGGGGGTAGGCCGACACCCCGGCCTGTGCGACTCCGTGGTCACCGGCGAAGACGACCACCCGGGCGCGGCTGAATTCCCTTGGCGGGCAATCGCCTTGGCAGGCGGAGATCCAGATCGAGAGATCCTCGAGCCGTCCCAGCGCCCCGCTGGGCTTGGTGAGCAGATCCTGCCGGCGGCGCGCGGCCGCACCGGCCCGACCGTCCGGCGGTGTCACTTCGGCGAACTCCATCAGCGGCGCTCCTTTACCCACATCGGCTGTCCGGCGATGATGAGGACCACCTGATCGCAAATATCGGCGAGCCGGCGGTTCAGCGCACCCAACTCGTCGGCGAACCGGCGGCCAACCGCGGTGGCAGGCACCAGGCTCAGTCCGACCTCCGGACTGACCAGCAGGAGGGGGCCGGTGAATTCGGTGACGGCGGTGAGCAATTCGTCGACGTCGGCGTCCATCGGGGCGTCCCAGCCGCGGCGGTCCAGTGCGCCGGTAAGCCAGCCGCCGAGGTCGTCGACCAGGGTGGCGGTGTGTGGCCGGCGGCGCAGTTCGGCGCTCAGGTCGCCGGTCTCCACCGTGGTCCACGACGACGGACGACGACTGCGGTGTGCCGCGATCCGGGCCGTCCAGGACTGGTCCCCGGGGGAATCGGTCGGCCCGGTGGCGACATAGCGGACGGCGCCGGACGGGCATTGGCGGGAGATTGCCGCCTCGGCCCAGTCGGACTTGCCGGACCGGATTCCGCCGAGCACCAGGGTGCGCACGGGCGTGCGCTCAGGCAACCTTGTCGCCGAGCGAGACCCGGGGCCGCGGGGTACGCATCCGGCGAATCTGGGTGGCCCGGCCCACGGCGTAGACGCCCAGCTTCAGATGCGTCTCACCGCTATTCGGGAACTTGGCATCGACCGCCTTATTCACCTTGCGGGCCAACAGGATTCCGTCGATGGCCATGATCACCATGACGGCCAGCATCGCCAGCGACATGTACTGCTGCAGCTGCGGCAGCGCCATCGAGAAGAAGATCAGGCCCAGCGCTGCCGGCATGAAATAGCTCAGCGCACTGCGACGTGAGTCGACGATGTCGCGGGCGTAGCGCCGCACCGGGCCCTTGTCGCGCGGCAACAGGTAGGCCTCGTCGCCGTCCAGCATCCGCTCGCGGCGGGTGTTCAGGGCGGCGCGGCGCTTCTCCTTGTCGGCCTTGCGCTCCTCCTTGGTCATGGTGGAGCGCAACTCCTTGCGGCGCTTGCGGGCCTCGGCGGCCGTCGCCGGCGCCGGGGCGACCGGTCCGCGACGCTGTGAGGTGCTTCGTTTGGGTGTCGGGCGGCCCTTCGGGGCGGTGGTCCCGGTGGCCGGATCCTGCGCCCGGGCCGCCCCCTCCCTGGTCACCCCGGCGACCTGCGATCCGGACGTGGGGTCGGCGTCGTCGTTGTTACGGCCCAGCAGCTTCACGCCTGTCAGATTACCGGGGTGCATCTAGCCTGCAGAGATGCGTGTGCTGATTGCCCCGGACTGCTTCGGCGACAGCCTCACCGCGGTCGAGGCGGCACGCTCCATCGCCGCGGGGTGGCGCGCGGCCCGCCCCGCCGACGTCCTGGTGCCGGCGCCGCAATCCGATGGCGGGCCGGGATTCCTCGAGGTGCTGGCCGCCCGCGAACGCGGTTTTCAGGCCCGCCGCTCCCGGGTGGCCGGGCCGCTCGCAGGGCAGGTCGAGGCCGGCTGGCTCTTCGACGGGGACACCCGGACGGCGTATCTGGAGTGCGCGCAGGCCTGCGGGCTGCATCTGCTCGGCGGCCCGCCCACACCACAGACCGCGCTGGCCGCGCACAGTCGCGGTCTCGGCGAGCTGATCGGGGCCGCCCTCACCCAGGGCGCCCGGACGGTGGTCATCGGTCTGGGCGGCAGCGGATGCACCGACGGCGGCCGGGGCATGGTCGAAGCGCTCGGTGGGCCGGACCGGGCCGTGGCCCGGCTGGCGGGCGTTCGGCTGATCGCCGCCACCGACGTCGAGAATCCGCTGCTCGGCCCGCGCGGGGCGGCGCAGGTGTTCGGGCCGCAGAAGGGTGCCGACCCGGACACCGTGGCGGTGCTGGAGGACCGGATATCCGGATGGGCGGCGGACCTGGAGGCCGTGGCCGGCCGGCCGATCCGCGGTGAGCCGGGCGCCGGAGCGGCCGGGGGAATCGGTGCGGCCCTGCTGGCGCTGGGTGGCCGGCGGGAGTCCGGTGCTTCCGTCATCGCCGAACACACCGGCCTGGCCGCGGAGATCGGGGCGTCTGACCTGGTGGTCACAGGGGAGGGTCGCCTCGACGATCAGTCGCTGCACGGCAAGGTGGTCGGCGCGCTGGCCCGGATGGCCGCCGCTGCGGGGCCGGTGCCGGTGCTGGTGCTGGCCGGGCAGGTCACTCTGGACGCGGCCGCGCTGCGGGAGGCCGGAATCGCCGCGGCGCACTCGCTCGCCGACTACTGCGGTTCGGTGCGTCGGGCCATCGACGACGCCGCCGAACAGCTCACCGGGCTGGCAGAACGGGTGGCCGCCGGACTGCCTCGGGAATAGTGCGGGCAGCGGGTACCGTTGTGCAGGTAGGCCGCAGTGACCGGGCCGGAACAGACATTCGCACCACAACCAGCGTGAGGGAGATCCGATGTCCGACGAGTCGGCCACTTCGACCGAGACCGCCGTCCACGGCGTGACGTTGACCGACGCCGCCGCGGCCAAGGCCAAGGCGCTGCTGGAGCAGGAGGGTCGTGACGACCTCGCGTTGCGCATCGCCGTTCAGCCAGGTGGCTGCGCCGGTCTGCGATACAACCTGTTCTTCGACGACCGCGCCCTCGACGGTGATCTCACCGTGGAGTTCGGCGGGGTCAACCTGACCGTCGACCGGATGAGCGCCCCCTACGTGCAGGGCGCCACCGTCGACTTCGTGGACAGCATCGAGAAGCAGGGCTTCACGATCGACAACCCCAACGCCACCGGTTCGTGCGCCTGCGGCGACTCGTTCAACTGATCCAAGGCCAGTACTTGGGGCTGATTCAGTCCTTCACTGCGTTCAGTACTGGGGCTGATGCAGTCCCTCACTGCGTTCAGTACTGGGCGGACGTCCGCAGCAGGTAGGAGCACACCAGAATCTGGTCGTCCTGCCGCAGTAACTGCGCGACGCCCTGCTCCTCATCGCGATTACTGCGGGTGCTGGTCCGCGTCACCTTCATGGTGAACAGCACCTGGGCCTGATAGGACGAGGCCGGCACGATCTTGTCGATCGAGGTCACCTCCGCCTGGCTGAACTGCTTGCGGAACGCGTCACTGCCCAGCCGGGCCAGCGCCATGTCCGACTTGCGCTCCTTGAGGGCGTCGAACATGCCGCAGGCGTTGTTGCGCGCGATGGTCTCGCTGTCCGAGGACGACAAGGCGGTCAGGTAGTTCTGGATCGCGGTCTTGGCGGCGGCGTCGGTGAATCCGGCCGAGCCGCTGCCCGAACGGCCCAGCCCGATCAGCAGCGCCCCGGCGACCAGGGCGCCCACCACGGCCAGCGCGCCGAGCGCCCACCACAGCTTCCGTCCACCGCGAACGGGCCCGGGTGCGGGGTATCCGACCGGTGGAGGCAGGGGACCGGGGTAACCGCCGGGATAGCCGGACGGATACGGCACCGGCTCGCCGGGGAGGGGTTGCGGGGGGCCTTGAAAGCCGGATTGACCCTGGGAGCCGACCGGCTGGTACGGCGGGTACGGGCCGGCCATGGGGGTCTCCTGAAGGTCGTTCGATCGGGGTGGCCATATAGTCGCACGGTCAGCCAGCGAGCCAGCCAGTGAGCCAGAGGAAGGGTGGACACCACGTGACCATCGCCGTGACCGGATCCATTGCCACCGACCATCTGATGCGCTTTCCGGGGAAGTTCTCCGAGCAGCTCCTCGCTGAGCATCTGCAGAAGGTTTCGCTGAGCTTCCTGGTCGACGACCTCGTGGTGCACCGCGGCGGTGTGGCCGGAAACATGGCCTATGCCATCGGCGTCCTCGGCGGCAAGGCCGCCCTGGTCGGCGCGGCCGGCGTCGACTTCACCGATTACCGGGAATGGCTGGAATCGGCCGGGGTCGACTGCAGCAACGTGCTGATCTCCGACACCCAGCACACCGCACGGTTCGTCTGCACCACCGACCTGGACATGGCGCAGATCGCCTCGTTCTATCCCGGCGCGATGTCGCAGGCGCGAAACATCAAGCTCGCCAACCTGATTGCCGATATCGGTGAGCCCGAACTGGTGATCGTTGGAGCCAACGATCCGGAGGCGATGTTCGTCCACACCGAGGAGTGCCGGGAGCTCGGGCTGGCGTTCGCCGCCGATCCGTCCCAGCAGCTGGCCCGGCTGTCCGGCGAGGAGATCCGCCGTCTGGTCGACGGGGCGGCGATCCTGTTCAGCAATGACTACGAGTGGGACCTGATGCTGTCCAAGACCGGCTGGACCGACGCCGACGTCCTCGCTCAGGTGGGGCTGCGGGTCACCACCCTGGGTGCCGACGGTGTCGATCTGGTCGGCGCCGACGGCACCAAGATCCACGTCGGCGTCGTGCCCGAGACCGCTCAGGTCGACCCCACCGGCGTCGGCGACGCCTTCCGGGCGGGCTTCCTCACCGGCCGCGGCGCAGGTCTGGATCTGGAGCATTCGGCGCAATTGGGCTCGCTGGTCGCGGTGCTGGTGCTGGAGACCACCGGAACCCAGAACTGGACCTGGGATCTCGGCGTCGCCAAGGATCGGCTCACCGAGGCCTATGGGGCCGAAGCCGCCAAGGAGATCGTCGCCGCGCTCGGCTAAGGCCTACAGCTGCACGGGGTAGTGCGGTTCGCTGATTGTCGGCACCACGCTGTGTTCGACGAAGATGGCGTGCCAGAGCAGGAAGATCAGCACCGTCCACAACCTGCGGCTGTGGTCGCTGACGCCGGTGCGGTGCTCCTCGAGCATGGTGCGCACGCCGGCCAGATCGACCAGATGCCCGGCCTGTGAGGTGGCGACCGTCTGATTGGCCCACTCCAGCAGTTCCCCGGACCGCAGCCAGTGCCGGATCGGTACCGGGAAGCCCAGCTTCGCGCGATTGAGCACGTGCGCGGGCACGATCGGCTCCAGCGCTCGGCGCAGCGCGTACTTGGTGGTGGTCCGGGTGATCTTCTGGTCGTAGGGGAGCCGGGAGGCCACCGCGAACACCTCGGGGTCCAGGAACGGCACTCGCAACTCCAGCGAGTTGGCCATCGTCATCTTGTCGGCCTTGACCAGGATGTCGCCGCGCAGCCAGGTGAACAGGTCGATGTGCTGCATCCGGGCCACCGGATCCCAGCCCTGCGACTGTCCGTAGACCGCTGCGGTCACGTCGGTGTGCGTCCAGTCCGGGTTGAAGTCCGGCAGCACCGCGCGCAGTTGTTCGTCGGAGAAACTGCGGGCATTGCCGTAGTAGCGCTCTTCGAGCGTCAGTGAACCGCGGTGCAGCAGGCTCTTGCCCCGCATACCGTCGGGCAGCGGCCGCGACGCTTTGCCGAGTGATTTGCGCAACGGCCGGGGCAGGTAGTCGAAAGCCTTGAGCGACAAAGGTTCCCGATAGATGGTGTAGCCGCCGAAGAGTTCGTCGGCGCCTTCGCCGGAGAGCACCACCTTGACGTGTTTGCGGGCTTCGCGGGCGATGAAGAACAGTGGAACCAGTGCCGGGTCGGCCACCGGCTCGTCGAGGTACCAGACGATCTCCGGCAGTGCCTCGACGAACTCCGCCTGGCTGACCACCTTGGTGACATGGCGCGCGCCGATCGCCTCGGCCGAGGCCACCGCGACGTCTACCTCGGAGAAACCTTCGCGCTCGAACCCGGTGGTGAAGGTGATCAGCTTGGGGTTGTGCCGGATGGCCAGTGCGGCGATCGCGGTGGAGTCGATGCCGCCGGACAGGAAGGCCCCGACCGTCACGTCGGCGCGCATGTGCTTGGCCACCGAATCCTCGAGAACCGCGGTGATCTCGTCGTAGCGCGCCTGCTCGCCGCCAGCCCGGAACGGGACGGCGGAGAAGCGCGGTTCGAAGTACCGGTGGGTCTTCGGCGCCTCGCCGGGACGGATGACGGCGTAGCAGCCGGACTCGAGCCGGCGCACGCCTCGGTGCAGGGTCTCCGGCTCGGGCACGTACTGCAGCACCGTGTAGTGCTGGAGCGCGCGGGTGTCGATGCCGAGGTCCAGGTCCAGGACGTCGGCCAGGTCGAGCAGGCACTTCTTCTCGCTGCCCACCGCGGTGCCGCCCGGTCCGGTGGCCATGAACAGCGGTTTGATGCCGAACGGGTCGCGGGCGCAGAAAAGTTCGCGGCGCGCGGTGTCCCACAGTGCGAAGGCGAACATGCCGCGCAGCCGGCTCAGGGCGGCGGTGCCCCAGTGGTGGTAGGCCGCGACGATCGCCTCGGCGTCGCCGTCTGTGGCGAAAATCGCACCGTGGCGCTCGGCGAGTTCGGCCCGTAACTCCAGGTAGTTGTAGATCTCCCCGTTGAAGACCAGCACGTAGCGGTCCGGTTCACCCGGGGGGCCCCAGCGAAGTGGCTGGTGAGAGTGCGCGATGTCGATGATCGACAGCCGGTTGAACCCCAGAACCACCTGACCATCGGCCCAGGTGCCCGGCTCGTCGGGCCCGCGGTGCCGCATCAGGTGCGACGCGCCCGCCACGGCGTCCACGGTCTGTTCGGTGATCGCGCCGGAGGGGTCTCCTACCAGGGCAAGCAGTCCGCACATTCGGCCCAGTATGCCGCAATGCGGGATGCCGGCCGAACCGGTGCGGGCCCGAATCGCGAGGTGTGTCAGCTTGCCGGACCCGGGTGGTCTACGCTGCGTAGTATTCGTTTCGCGATGCAGCGTGTGACACAGGAGGCGCCGAGGTGACACCACGTGGTCTAGGCCGTGCCGGGATCCGTTCTGGGACCCCGTCCGGGACCCGTTCCGCCCGTAGAACGGCGGCGTTGGCCGTCACATTCGCTGCCCTGGCCGTGACTCTGAGCGGTTGCAGCTGGCGTGAAGCGGTCGGCCTGGGGTGGCCCGAGGGCATCACGCCTGATGCGCAGTTCAGCCGGACCTACTGGATGGGCACCGTGATCGCCGCCCTGGTGGTCGGCGTGATCGTCTACGGACTGTTCTTCGTGTGCGCCACCGTCTTCCGCAAGAAGAAGACCGACACCGAGCTGCCCCGCCAGTTCGGCTACAACATGCCGTTGGAGCTGGTGCTCACGGTGATCCCGATCGTGATCGTCGGCGTGCTCTTCTACTTCACCGTCATCACCGAGAACAAATTCCTCAACCGGGAGCCCAATCCCGAGGTGACCGTGGACGTCACCGCCTTCCAGTGGAACTGGAAGTTCGGCTACCAGAAGGTCGCCTTCAAGGACGGCTCGTTCAACTTTGACGGCGTGGACGCCGCCCAGCAGGCCGCGCTCCGGTCCAAGCCCGAGGGCGTGGACAAGCACGGCGAGGAGCTCGTCGGCGCGATCGCCGGTCTGAACCCCGCGGACCGCTCCTACCTGAACTTCGACAAGGTCGAGACCGTCGGCACCACCGAGGAGATTCCTATCCTGGTGCTGCCGGTCGGCAAGCGGATCGAGTTCCAGCAGGCTTCCGCCGACGTGATCCACTCGTTCTGGATCCCGGACTTCCTGTTCAAGCGCGACGTGTTCCCGAACCCGAAGGCCAACCACTCGGAGAACATCTGGCAGGTTGACGAGATCACCAAGACCGGTGCCTTCGTCGGCCGTTGCGCCGAGATGTGCGGCACGTACCACGCGATGATGAACTTCGAGATCCGCGTGGTCTCGGCCGAGGAGTTCAAGACCTATCTGCAGGCGCGCATCGCCGGTAAGACGAACGCCGAAGCGCTGCAGGCGATCGGCCAGTCGCCGGTGGCCACCACCACGCATCCGTTCGATAGCCGTCGCGGCGAGTTGGTGGGGGCGCAGACCGGGTTGCTTCCGCAGGCGAGCAAGTAGGAGATACCGCAATGCGCATCGAAGCCCGAATCTTCGAGATCCTCACGGGTCTGTTCATCGTCGTCACCATCGCCTACGGTGTGCTGACCTCGATCTTCGCCCACCAGATCGAGTGGGCCGGCACAACCGCGTTCGCCCTCACCACAGGGCTGACGCTGATCATCGGCACCTTCTTCCGGTTCGTGGCGCGTCGTCTCGACCTCCGCCCGGAGGACTTCGAGGACGCCGAGATCGCCGACGGCGCCGGTGAGCTCGGATTCTTCGCTCCGCACAGCTGGTGGCCGATCATGGCTGCGCTGTCGTTCTCCGTCGCGGCCGTCGGTGCGGCGCTGTGGCTCCCGTGGCTGATCGCGGCCGGCATCGTGTTCGTGCTCGGTTCGGTGAGTGGCTGGGTCTTCGAGTACTACGTCGGGCCCGAGAAGCACTGAGACCGGTCGACCGCCAAGGTCACGATCGGGGCGGTGATTCGTCACCTATCGGTGTGCTGCTGCGCTTCAGGACCTGCAGTTGGGTAGTGTTCTGCTGCAAGTGAGGCGAGGCGCGGCGGGCCCTACCAGACCGAACTGGGACCGCACCCGCCCGACCGATGCAGTCGGAAGAGGATAGTCAGGGATGAGCGGGCCCAATCCGCCGGATCAGGACGCCGGCGGTCAACCGTCGGACGACCCGACCGCGGAGTACCGCGACGACCGGGATGAGCTGACCGACACCGGTTTCCAGCGGGCCTATTCCGCCCCGGAGTCCGAGCAGTACACCATCGGCCCGTACCTCCCGGCCGAACTCGAGCTCTACGACTACGACTCCTACGAGTCCGGCGACACCGGTGAACTGCCGCCGCCGAAGTGGCCCTGGGTGGTGGGCGTCACGGCCATCGTCGCCGCGATCTCGCTGGTCGTCTCGGTGTCCCTGCTGGTGACCCGTACCGACACCGATAGCCTGGCCAATCCGGCCACCACGACGACGGTCAAACCGCCGCCGGTACAGGATCAGATCACCGCCCCGCCGCCGCCACCGCCACCGCCGGAGACCACCGAGGCGCCCCCGCCTCCGCCGCCGGAGACGGTGACGGTGACCCCGGAGCCCGAACCCCCTCCGCCGGTGGTGGTCGAGGCGCCACCGCCGCCCCCGCCGGTCACCACGCCGCCGCCCCCGCCGCCGACGAGCACGGCGCCGGCCGGCCCGCGACAGGTGACCTACAGCGTGACGGGAACCAAGGCGCCCGGTGACATCATCACCATCACCTATGTCGACGCCTCCGGACGGCGGCGCACCCAGCGCAACGTCTACATCCCCTGGTCGCTGACCGTGACGCCCATCTCGCAGTCGGACGTGGGCTCCGTCCAGGCTTCCAGCCTGTTCCTGGTCAGCCGGCTGAACTGCTCAATCACCACAAGTGACGGGACGGTGCTCTCATCGAATCAGAACAACGCCGCGCAGACGAGCTGCTGATGGCGCACTCAGGCGAATCACCCATTCCGGCCGGCCGATCGCCGGAAACCGTGGACCGGCTGATGGTCGGTGTGTGCGGTGCGATCTGGCTGGTGCTGCTGGCGGTCAGCGCGATCGCGACCGTGGCGCTGGTTCAGCTCGGCAGCGGCCACCGGCCGAGCGGCGGATCGGGGTCCTCCTGGCTGCTGTACACGATCATCGTCATCTCGGCGGTGGTCATCCTCGGGGCGATTCCGCTGCTGATCCGCGCCCGTCGCGCCGCACTGGCCGCCGCTGCTCCGGCGGCAGACACCGGATCGGCCGAGAGCCCCGAGAGGGCGTCCGACCCGCTGCCCACCTCGCCCCGGGCGGAGGCGCCCACCGAGAAGCTGCGGGTGTTCGGCGCAGCCGTCGACCCGTATCTGCGCAAGCCGTCGCATGCCCGGCCGGTGTCGCGGATCAACGTCGTCCTGGAGCGGATCTGGCTGCGGGGAACGACCTCGCTGCTGGGGGCGATGGGACTGGCCCTGACCGCGGTGGCCACCGCCACCTATCTGCTGGCCACCCACACCGACACCGCGGCCTGGGTGGCACTCGGGCTGGCTGGGGCCATCACGGCCGCGATGGCGGGCATTCTGGTGACCTTCCAGCGCCGGCTGGCGCACGCGGCAGATGAGGCGGCCGACCAGGCTCTGGCCTGAGCGTCCGTGCTTGGCCGCGTAGCGGGAGTGTGGTGTCGGGCCCAGGTCCCCGCGGTGGCCCCGCGACCGTTCCGCCGACCCGGGTCGGTCCGACCGCACCGGGGGACCGGATCGGTGCACCTCGACCGGCTCCACCGGCTCTGAAGCCGATACGAGAAAGGGCCCCAGCCGGTCGGCTGGGGCCCTTTCTCGTAGCTTCGGACTAGTGCTGTCCGTTGCCGTTCGACTCGCCGTTCTGGTACTCCCGGAGTGCGGTGAGCGCCCGCTGCTCGGTGGCGTGCGCCGCCTCGGTGAGAGCGGCGTCCTGAGCGGCCGGATCGGCCTTCAGGAAGCTGCCGTGGCCGGGGTGTCCGGCCGCGCCGAGCTTGTTCATCCGCTTGGGCACCGCAGCGCCGGCGTACTCCAGCGGAATCGCATGGCCGTGGTCGTCGACATCGCCGAGCGGCTGGTGCAGCTCGATGTAGGCACCGTGCGGCAGCCGCTTGATGATGCCGGTCTCGACGCCGTGCTCGAGCACGTCACGGTCGCTGCGCTGCAGGCCGACCGCCCACCGGTAGGTGGCGAAGAAGACCAGCGGCGGAAGCACCAGCATGCCGATGCGGCCGATCCAGGTCGTCGCGTTCAGCGAGATGTTGAACTTCAGCGCGATGATGTCGTTCATCGCAGCCAGGGTCAGCACCATGTAGAAGGCGATGGCCATGGCGCCGATACCGGTGCGAACCGGAACATCGCGCGGACGCTGCAACAGGTTGTGATGTGCGTCGTCGCCGGTGAACTTCTTCTCCAGGAAGGGGTAGGCGAACAGCAGCAGGAACACGACGCCCATGATCACGGCGACCCAGAAGGCGGCCGGGATGGTGTGGTTGCCGATGTAGATGTCCCATGCCGGGAACAGACGGATCAGGCCGTCGGTCCAGAGCATGTAGAAGTCGGGCTGCGAGCCGGCCGAGATCTGGGACGGCTTGTAGGGACCGAGCTGCCAGATCGGGTTGATCTGCAGCAGCCCGCCCATCAGACCCAGGATTCCGACGATCATGGCGAAGAACGCGCCGGACTTCACCGCGAACACCGGCATGACCCGGACGCCCACGACGTTGGTCTCGGTGCGTCCCGGACCGGGGAACTGGGTGTGCTTCTGGAACCACACCAGCGCCATGTGCAGGCCGATCAGACCGAGCATGATGCCGGGGAAGATCAGGATGTGGATGGCGTAGAGCCGGGGGATGATGATGTCGCCCGGGAAGTCGCCGCCGAACAGCGCCCAGTGCATCCAGGTGCCGATGATCGGCAGGCCCATGGTGATGCCCGACAGCGCGGCACGGATGCCGGTGCCCGACAGCAGGTCGTCAGGCAGCGAGTAACCGAAGAAGCCCTCGAACATGGCCAGGATGAGCAGCAGCACGCCGACCACCCAGTTGGCCTCACGCGGGCGGCGGAACGCGCCGGTGAAGAAGATGCGGGCCAGGTGCACCATGATCGACGCGGCGAACAGCAGGGCCGCCCAGTGGTGGACCTGACGCACGAACAGGCCGCCGCGTACCTCGAAGGTGATGTTCAGCGCGGTCTCGTAGGCCCGCGACATCTGGATGCCACGCAGCGGCTGGTAGACGCCGTTGTAGGTGACCTCAGCCATCGACGGGTCGAAGAAGAGGGTCAGCCAGACGCCGGTCAGCAGCAGCACGATGAAGCTGTACATGGCGATCTCACCCAGCAGGAACGACCAGTGGGTGGGGAAGACCTTGTTCAGCTGGCGACGCATCGACGCCGACGGGTGATACCGCGAGTCGATGTTGTCGCCGGCCTTGGCCAGGCGATCAGCAACGTGTGAACTCATGATCTGCGCTCCCAGAATGCCGGTCCGACAGGTTCGATGAAGTCGCCGTTGGCGACGAGATACCCATCCTTGTCGATCGTGATGGGCAGCTGCGCCAAGGCGCGCGCAGCGGGTCCGAAGATCGGACGTGCGAAGTGCAACGCGTCGAACTGCGACTGGTGGCACGGGCAGAGGATGCGGTAGGTCTGCTGCTCGTACAGCGAGGACGGGCAGCCCAGGTGCGAGCAGACCTTCGTGTAGGCGAACAGCTCGCCGAAGTTGAAGTTCTCCTGGCCCTGACGCTTGACCACCCGGCCCATGTCGACGGGCTTGATGCGGATCAGCATGACCGGGTTGCGAACGCCCATACCGATGTGGGCGAGCTTCTCGGCCGACTCGACGCTGACGCCGTCGCCGTCGGACTCACGCCACGGGAACACGGTCTCCATGCCGCCGGCGTCGATGTCCTCGGGACGCATCTTGACGAACGGGGACTCGCCGGCCAGGCCGGTGGCACGTCCGAGGTAGATGGTCTCGCCCTTGTAGCGCGGGGTCCAGCCCGAGGTCCACAGCACGGCCTTGGGGCCGTCGGCGGTGGGTACGACGGGCTTCCACGGGTTCTTGATCAGGCCGCCGAGGGCCGCGATCAGGGTGCCGACGCCGAAGGCTCCGAGGCCGATGCCGGCAGCGGTGCCGATCAGTTTCCGCCGGCCGATGGTCGAGCCCTCGAAGGCGTCGGCCAGGGTCGCTGCCGCGGTCTTGCGGTCCAGTTCCGAGGACGCGCCGTCGTGGCGGTCCTGGATGGAGATCTCCTCGGGGATGAAGCGCTTCTGGTAGAGCACCGCACCGATGCCGATGGCCAGGATCGACAACCCGAAGGTGATGCCGTACATGGGGGTGGCCCACGAGTACAGCAGGTTGCCCTTGGTGTGGTACGGCACGTACTCCCACGGCCAGAACAGGAAGACCAGCAGCAGCAGCAGGCCCATCAGGCCGCCGATGATGAACCACAGCGCGACGAGGCGCTCGGAGCGCTTCTCGGCCTTGGTGCCCTGAACCGGCCAGCGGTCCTCCTTGAGGACGGTGTCGACGCCGTCGAGCTTGCCGCCCAGGGTGGCCAGCTCGTCGGTGGTCATCCGCCCGAGTTCGGCGTCGGACGGCCGATTGACGTTCTCGCTCATGCCCGGGCTCCGATCCACAGCGCCACCGCGATCGCGGCGACCATTCCAATGATGAAGACCGCCATGCCCTCCGGAGCCGGACCGAAGCCGCCGAGGCCGTAGCCGCCCGGATTCATGGTCTGCGACGACATGCGGACGTAGGCGACGATGTCCTTCTTCTGCTCCGGCGACAGCTGATGGTCGGAGAACTTCGGCATGTTCTGCGGGCCGGTCAGCATCGCGGTGTAGATCTGAGCCGGGGTGGCCGGATCGAGACCGGGTGCGTACTTGCCCGACGACAGTGCGCCGCCGCGGCCGGTGAAGTTGTGGCACGAGGCGCAGTTGAGCCGGTACAGATCGCCACCGCGGGCCACGTCATTGCCGATCAGCGAGTGATCGGCGATCTGGCCGTTGGCGTCGCGGGGGACCAGCGGGCCGCCACCGATGCTCTGCACGTAGGCGCCGAGGGCGTCGGTCTGGGCCAGGTCGAAGATCGGGACCTTGCGGGGCGCCTGAGCCTCACCGCGTGCCGCGGGCATGCGGCCGGTGTTGACCTGGAAGAAGACCGCGGCCTCGCCGACACCGACGAGGCTGGGGCCGCGACCTTCGGCACCCTGCAGGTTCGCGCCGTGGCAGGTGATGCAGGCGGTCTCGTAGATCTGCTGGCCGGTGCGGAGCAGAGCCGACTGCGACTGGTCGGCGACCGCCTTCTGGGCGGTCGGCGTCAGCGTCGCGGCCAGCACGCCGGCCAGTCCGAGGCCGAACACCAGCAGAACGGCGCCGGTCAACCGGCGGTGCATCCGCCGGCGCGACTTGTCGCTCTTGGGGGACCCAATCTTGAGCATCGAACCCCTTCTCATCAACGGATGAAATAGATCGTCGCGAACAGCGCGACCCACACGATGTCGACGAAGTGCCAGTAGTAGGACACGACGATCGCGGCGGTCGCCTGGGCAGGCGTGAACTTGGCCATCTTGGTGCGCAGCAGCAGCAGAACGAAGGCGATGAGCCCGCCCAGCACGTGCAGGCCGTGGAAGCCGGTCGCCAGATAGAAGACCGTGCCGTAGGAACTGCTCGCGATGGTGGTGCCCTCGTGCACCAGATTGAAGTACTCGTAGAGCTGTCCCAGCAGGAAGAACAGGCCCATCCCGAGGGTGAGCAGGTACCACCGGCGCAGACCGAACACGTCGCCGCGCTCAGCGGCGAACACGCCCATCTGGCAGGTGAACGACGACGCGATCAGCACCAGCGTCACCGGAACCGCCTGATAGAGGTTCAATTCCGTCGGCGGCGGAGGCCACGCCCCACCCGAGTGGGCGCGTGCAGTGAAGTAGATCGCGAACAGTCCAGCAAAGAACATCAACTCACTGGAAAGCCACACGATCGTGCCGACACTGACCATGTTCGGTCGGTTCAGCGAATGCACGCGCGAGGTGATCGCAGTTCCTGAGGTACCAACAGCACTCGTCACAGGGAGAAGTATGACGCTTTGTAGTTGTCGAGGTACAGCCAGGGGGCAATTTGGTCACAACTTGTTTGGCGTGACGTTGGTGACACGTCCTGATCGTGGGACGATCTGGCAGTGTCTACCCCCCTTCACGAGCGCCCGTCAGACCCGCTGATTTCGTCATGGCCGCAGGTCCTGGGCAGGTTGACGGAGGGGGTGGAGCTCGCGCCGGGCGAGGCGGCCTGGGCGATGGACCAGATCATGTCGGGGGAGGCGACGCCGGCTCAGATCGCCGCCTTCGGCGTGTCGATGAAGATGAAGCATCCGACGGCGGCCGAGGTGCGCGAACTGGCCGACACCATGCTGCGCTTCGCCCGCCGGGTGCCGACCGACGTGATCGGCACCGACACCGTCGACATCGTCGGCACCGGCGGCGACCGTGCCAACACGGTCAACCTGTCCACGATGGCTTCCATCGTGGTGGCCGCGGCCGGGATCCCGGTGGTCAAGCACGGGAACCGGGCGGCCTCCTCCAAGAGTGGGGGTGCGGACATGCTCGAGGCGCTCGGCGTCCGGATCGACCTGGGCCCCGAGGAAGTGGCCCGATCGGTGGCCGAGGTGGGCATCGGATTCTGCTTCGCCCCGGTTTTTCACCCGTCCTACAAGTACGCGGGGCCGCCGCGCCGCGAGATCGGTGTTCCCACCGTCTTCAATCTCCTTGGGCCGCTTACGAATCCGGGCGCACCGCGGGCCGGGCTGATCGGGTGCGCGTTCGGCGAACTGGCCGAGGTGATGGCCGGGGTGTTCGCGGCGCGACGGGCCAGCGTCCTGGTGGTGCACGGCGAGGACGGTCTGGACGAACTGACCACCACGACCACCAGCACCATCTGGCGGGTGCAGGCCGGCACCATCGACAAGCTGACCTTCGACCCGCTCGGTTTCGGGTTCCCGCGGGCTGAGCTCTCCGAACTGGTCGGTGGTGAGGCGCAGGCCAACGCCGACGAGGCGCACAACGTGTTCGCCGGGGCCAAGGGCGCGGTGCGCGACGCCGTCGTGCTCAACGCGGCCGGCGCGATGGTGGCCCATGCCGGGCTATCCAGCCACGCCGAATGGCTGCCTTCCTGGGAGGACGGTCTGGCCCGCGCCGCGCAGGCCATCGACTCCGGTGCGGCGGCGCGACTGCTCGAGCGCTGGGTGCGTTTCACCAACGAGCTCTGAGGCTGCGTAGCGCGCGGCACGTGCCGCCGACGACCACTGCAGCCATGGTCCCGCGGAGTCTCGTGGCGACGCGAAACCCGCAGTGGCGCAGACGATTCGGACGCCCGGCTGATCCAGCCACCGGGCGATCAGTGAGGTCTCCTCGACCAGTGCGCCGCCCAGCGGCGCGGGCTGCGGCAGTACCACCTGGGCGCCGGTGCGCAGAGCATCGACCACCGGCATCGGCGGCACGCCGCGCCGCGCGCAGCCCGCGGCCGCCAGCTGCCCGTGGCGTACGACGGTCAGCTGCCAGCCGCCGGCGCCGTCGGGTGCGGCGGCCACCAGTTCCTCCACCCCGGCCAGCGTGCGCAGCCGCTGTCCGCGCCACAGCACCTCGATCGTGTCGGCGATGTGGTCGCGTAACCGGGCGGCGCTCTCGTAGCGGCCGCGGCCGGCCAGTTCGGTGACCTGTCGGACCGCCGCGCTCAGGGCGGTGTTGTCCAGCCCGTCGATCAGTGCCGCGGCCCGGTCCGGCGCCGGCGCGTACTCGCCGGCGGACACCCCGCGCCGGCCCGGGCAGGGCTCGACCTCGCGCTCGGGGCAGGCCGGTCCGTGCTCGGCCAGCTTCGCGATCCGCCCGGTGCAGGTCCGCACCCCGGTGAACCGGGCGATCAGGTCCGCGGTGTCCAGGGCGTCGGCCCGGGCCCGGAACGGTCCGACCGCGCCGGTGTGCCGGGGGGAGCGCACCGCGGTGAGCCGGGGAAAGGCCTCGTCGGTGAGCGTGACCCACCACCACCGGTGCGGGAAGCGGGACCGGCGGTTGTAGGGCGGGGCGTGGGCGGCCAGCAGTCGCAACTCGCGCACCCCCGCCTCGAGGGGGTGGGCGCATTCCACGTGGTCCACCCTGGTCGCCAGCCCCACCATCTCGGTGATCCGGGTGCGCCGGTCGGAGCCGTTGAAGTACTGCTGGACGCGGCGGCGCAGATCGGTCGCGGTGCCGACGTAGAGCACCTCGTCGCCGGGGCCACGGAACAGATAGACCCCGGGCCGGCGCGGCAACGACTGCGCGAGCGCCCGCTTGCTGCGCTGGGCGGTGGACACCCCGGGCAGGTAGCCGCGCAGTTCGCGGTAGGTGGTCACACCCTGGTTGCCGACGCGGGCGATCAGCGCGTGCAGCACGTCGACGGTGGCCCGGGCGTCGTCGAGGGCCCGGTGGTTCGGTTGGGTGGCCGCGCCGAGGATCCGGGCCAACTCGGAGAGCCGGACGCTGGGGGCCTCCTCACGGCTGAGCACCCGCCGCGCCAGGCGCACCGTGCACAGCACCGTCGGGCGGGGCCACGGTATGTCGCACTGCTCGGCGGCAGCCCGTAGGAAGCCCATGTCGAAGCCGGCGTTGTGGGCCACAAGCACTGCACCGCGGGCGAATTCGAGGAACATCGGCAGCACCGTCGAGATCGGCGGGGCGTCCCGGACCATCGCGGTGGTGATCCCGGTGAGTTCGACGATCTTGGGCGGGATGGACCGTTGCGGGTCGACCAGGGTGGCGAACTCGCCGATCACCTCGCCGCCGCGCACCTTGACCGCCCCGATCTCGGTGATCGCATCGCAGGCGCCGTCCGGGCCGGGCTTGGACCGGCCACCGGTGGTCTCCAGGTCGACGACCACGAACGTCGTCTCGCACAGCGAGGCCTCCGCGTCGCCGAGGTCGGCGAAGCTCAGCTGATCATCTGTCCGGGGTCCGGCCACCAGCCAGACGCTAGGCAGTCCCACCGACAGAGCTCGGCTGCCACGCCATGGGGTGCCACGCGATCAACGGGGATGGGAAACCTGTCGGTGGGCTCGGTTACCGTTCGGCCAGTCGAATAAACATTCGAATCGCCACACACATTCGAATCAAGGGAGACGAGATGGGTCATAACGTGCCGGAGTCGGGACGACCGGTGGTAATCGACTGCGACGAGTGCGCCGTACGGGGACCGGGCTGCCGGGACTGCGTGGTCAGCGTCCTTCTGGGGGTGCCGGAAACGCTGCTCGACGACGAACGCGCTGCGCTGGAAGTGCTGGCAGAGGCGGGTATGGCACCGAGGTTGAGGCTTGTTCCCATCCATCGGCCGGAAGGCCCGGGGCTGGCCAGCTAGGCCGCGACGGGTATCGTCGCAGGCTGTTACGGGTGTGACGATTGTTTTCTGAAATCTTGCTGAGTCCGTTGGACAACACCGTTGCCGTTTCGTAACCTAACTGAGACCTAAACCTTGTTTGGACCGAGCAGGTCGACGCGTTGTCAGTCGATCGCAGTCAAAGGATGTTGGATCTTGAGATTTGATCGCTCGCTGCTGACTGAATTCATTGGTTCCAAGCCCCTGGTCGCCGCAGTCGCAGGGCTCACCGTGCTCGCCGGGGTGTGGGGCGCCGGGGCGTGGGGCTCAGCCGCCTGGGCCGATCCCGCCGAGGACGCCGTCGCCCAGCTCAACGAACTGTCCCGGCAGGCGGAGCAGCTCACCGAGTCGATGCACGCCGCCGAGTTGGACCTCGACAAGAAGGTTCAGATCCAGCAGGCCGCCGACAAGCAGCATTCCGATGACCTGGCCGCGCTGGATTCGGCGAAGTCCCAGTTGGTCGGCTACCAGGGTTCGGTCGACAAGCTGGCCGCCTCGGTTTACATGGGCGGACGCACCGACGGGCTCAACGCGATCCTGACCGCGGCCTCGCCGCAGGGTCTGATCGACAAGATGGCCGTCCAGCGCGTCATGGCCACCGAGATGTCGGCTCAGATGAAGAGCTTCCGGAACGCCAACGCGGAAGCCGTCCGGATCGAGATCGCCTCGGCGAAGTCGGCCGTCGAGGCCAAGACGGCCGCCGATGAGGCCACTGCCGTGCGGGCCGAGTTGCAGCACAAGCAGTCCCAACTTCAGGTCCAGATCGCCGCGGTCAAGTCCCGCTACGGGATGCTGACCCCGGTCCAGCAGGCGATCCTGGCCAACCCGGAGGCCCCGCCGGCCGCGGTGCTGGCCGCTGCGGCTCCCGATGCCACGCCCGCCACCGACATCGCCGCCCTGGCGGCCATGCCCTCGACCGGATCCGGCAGCGGCGCCGGCGAGATCGCCGTTCAGGCGGCGCTCACCCGGGTCGGCGACCCCTACGTCTGGGGCGCCGGTGGCCCGAGCGCCTTCGACTGCTCCGGCCTGGTGATGTGGTCGTTCCAGCAGGCCGGCATCTTCCTGCCGCACTCCAGCTACGCACAGGCGGCCGGCGGCCAGCCGGTGTCGGTGGACGATATGCAGCCCGGTGACGTGATCACCTATTACTCCGACGCCTCCCATGTCGGGATGTACATCGGCGGCGGGATGATGATTCACGCATCGACCTTCGGTGTGCCGGTCGCGGTCGCCCCGGTGAACAACGCTCCGATCTTCAACGTTCGCCGTTACTGATCCGCGCGGGACCGACCCCCGCAGGACTGTTCCCCGCAGGACTGTTCCCCGTAGGCGTGCCCCGCTGGCGATCGTTCTGATCGCCGAACTGATCCTCGCCTCGGTGCTGGTGACGGCCTCCGGCGCGCAGTCGGGTCCGGCCGAGTACACCGTCGATTCGGTCAGCCTCGGTGGGAACCGCACCGACCCACTGCTGGCGCGGGTGAAATCCGAAATGGGCGGCGCCGTCGATGCGGTGGACCGGTTCTGGGGCACCGACTGGCAGCGTCGCATCGTGGTGGTGGCCACCGACTCCGATGCGCAGTTCGCCGCCGAGGCGCACCTCGACCCGAACCGGC
>NZ_JAFMJZ010000101.1 GCF_017853185.1 Mycolicibacterium sp. | reverse complement strand
GTTGTCGTGGAGGTCGTCGTTGTCGTCCTCGTACACGTCGTCGTACGAAACCAGCTCGTACGCAGGTGAACTGACGGACTTGGCGATGCCGTTGCCCGGGGCGGTCAGCGGCCCCGCGACGACGAGTGCGCCGATCCCGGCGAGCAATGCGCTTGAACTTGCGAGGGGCCGGAGCCAACCACTGCTTGTCATGATTTCTGCTTTCCTCGGTGTGTCGATCTCTACAAAGCGCACTGTGCCGCAGGTTTCTTTGGGCGTTGAAAGATTTCTCGGGCACCCTCGCAGCATGACTGCGACTCGGTTGTCGAGTTCGGTGCTCCTCGTCGAAGACGACCGTGCGCTGAGCGCCATGCTCCGCGAGATCCTCACCGCTGAGGGCTACCGGGTTGATACCGCCTTCGATGGGCAACAGGGCATGCACAGGGGCCTGACCGGCAATTATGATGCGTTGATTGTTGATCGCGGGCTGTCGGTGATGGACGGCGCCGACCTGGTGGCGCTGCTGCGGTCGCGGGGGGTGACGACGCCTGCCCTGCTCCTGACCGCGCGGGGGACAGTGGAGGACCGGGTCGAGGGTCTTGACGCCGGCGCGCAGGACTATCTCGTCAAGCCCTTCGAGGTTCTTGAGTTGCTGGCCCGGGTGCGGGCCCTGTTGCGGCGCACCGACGGCGCAACCACGGTGGTCCAGGCCGGCGGCCTGCGACTCGACCTGCTTACCCGCGTCGCGAGTGGCGCGACGCCCGACGGTGCCGATGTTGAACTGTCCGAACGGGAGGCATCACTTCTGGCCACCCTCATGGCAGCCCCGACGCGGGTCTTTAGCCGGGCGCGCTTGCTCGACACCGTGTTCATTGGAGTCGATTCGGATGGAACAATCGACCTCAATGTCCATTATCTACGGCGGAAGCTCGGCAAGAAAGTGATCCGCACCGTGCACGGCGCAGGCTACCGGTTCGGTCTGGAGTGAACAGAATTTCCATGCCCGCCGCTGATTTCAGCGTTGTGAAACGGGCCGGACGAACCGCGGCGCTTCAAGCGTCGGCGGCCCTGGCGGCCCTGTTGTTGTTGGTGGGCGCGGCGTTCGCGGTGGCCGACGTGCGTGCGCAGACTCGCGAGATCACCGATCATTTGGCTGCTGTTGCGGAGACTGCCGACGACGCCGGTGATCCGCCACCGGGGATGGAGTTGGTGCTGCGCGACACCGACGGGCACGTCTCAACGTCTCGGGGCGGAAAAGCCGGTGTGCCGCTGCTGGCCGGGCCTGCCGGTTTCACCGAGCTCCAAACCGGTGGCCGCACTTTCCGCGCTCTTGTGGTGGACCGCCCGGTGGGGCGGGTGGTGGCGCTGATCGATATGGCGCCGATCCAGGCCGACCAGAGGCGGCTGTGGGCGGCACTCGGTTTCGCCGCACTCGTCGGGTTCCTTGGAACCGCGGCCGTCGTCGTGTTCGTCGCGCGTCGCTCGATGCGCCCCCTGGCCCAGGCGTTAGCGCTGCAGCGACGATTCGTTGCCGATGCCTCACATGAGTTGCGGGCTCCGCTGACCGTTCTGCACACCAGAGCGCAGCTACTGGCCCAGCGGCTCGGCTCTGGGGATGTCACCGTCGCGACCCGAGACGCCGACGCATTGGTCGCCGACACCCGGGTGCTGGCCGACATAGTCGATGATCTACTCGCCTCAGCCTCGATGACGGACGTCGGCGCCCGGACGACGAGGGTCGATCTCTCCGCGGTGGCGCGTGCGGTATGTGATCGCATGACGGGCTACGCCGAGTCGATCGGCGTGACGATCAACTGCGACCATCGCGATGATCGCAGCCCGGGCAGCCTGGCTGTGCTGGGCTCTGGGGTCGCCCTCGAGCGGGCGATGACAGCATTGGTGGATAACGCGTTGAGTCACGAAAAAGTTGGTGGCACAGTCGATTTACGGGTCCGGCGTGACGGTCAGCAGGTGATCGTCGCGGTCGTCGATCACGGAGTGGGCATCGACAAGGCTGTGCTCTCGACTTTGTTCGACAGGTTCTCCCGCGGTGAGACGCACACCACCCGCGAGGGGCGTCCGTCCTACGGTATCGGGTTGTCGCTGGTCCGCGAGATTGTCCAGGCCCATGGAGGCGACATCAGAGTTTCCTCGTCTCCGGGACGGGGGGCGACTTTCACCATGACGTTCCCGGCGGCGCCGGCACCCGCGACGACGACCCAAAGTTTTCAAAGGCCCTGACGTCTGCTGTTGGCCGGCGTCCTTTCTCGGTCGGTACGTTGGTTCTCCCGTCGTCGACACACGGACTGTGCTCACGGGCCCGGTACGCCGGTCCCGGTGAAGCTCGAGGACTGCCGGCAGTGGCGGGGCCGGGCGCCCGGTTCCGGCCGTCGGCCCGATCGCCGCAGTCCCAGGACAGCTCGACCACCCATATCGGGTTCCGCCGTGTGGTGGGATAGGCCCGTCGGCGAGCAGACACAAACTCGCCCTGAACGGGCCTGCAGAGTGCGATTTTGTGCCTGCTCGCCGCCGGGGGGCGCCAGAAAACGCACCGATTTGGCTCTCGCTGCCGCCTCACCTAGTATTTAGGGGTTGCCTCGGGCAGACCTCGGCCGGCTTTTGACAAGTCAGCCCTGCGTGCTCTGGGGAAACAAGACCACGCACGACGGGTTTCCTTCTGCTTGCGCAGGAGTTCTTCGCGTGCACAACTGAGGGAGATCTGGTGATTCAGCAGGAATCGCGGCTCAAGGTCGCCGACAACACCGGCGCCAAGGAGATCCTCTGCATCCGGGTTCTCGGTGGCTCGTCGCGGCGCTACGCCGGCATCGGCGACATCATCGTGGCCACGGTCAAGGACGCCATTCCGGGCGGCAACGTCAAGCGCGGCGACGTCGTCAAGGCCGTCGTCGTGCGGACCGTCAAGGAGCGTCGCCGTCCGGACGGCAGCTACATCAAGTTCGATGAGAACGCCGCCGTGATCATCAAGAACGACAACGACCCGCGCGGCACCCGCATCTTCGGCCCGGTCGGCCGCGAGCTGCGTGAGAAGAAATTCATGAAGATCGTCTCGCTGGCCCCGGAGGTGCTGTAGATGAAGGTCCACAAGGGCGACACCGTGCTGGTCATCGCCGGCAAGGACAAGGGCGCCAAGGGCAAGGTCCTGCAGGCCTACCCGGAGCGTGACCGTGTTCTGGTCGAAGGCGTCAACCGCATCAAGAAGCACACGGCGCAGTCGCAGAACGAGCGCGGCGCATCCTCGGGCGGCATCGTCACCCAGGAGGCCCCGATCCACGTCTCCAACGTGATGGTCGTCGACTCCGACGGCAAGCCCACCCGCATCGGCTACCGCGTCGACGAGAAGACCGGCAAGCGCGTCCGCATCTCCAAGCGCAACAACAAGGACATCAAGGCATGACCACCGCAGAGAAGACCCAGCCGCGGCTGAAGGCTCGCTACCGCAGCGAGATTCGCGACGCGATCAACAAGCAGTTCAACTACGCCAACGTCATGCAGATCCCCGGCGTGGTGAAGGTCGTGGTGAACATGGGTGTCGGCGACGCCGCCCGGGACGCCAAGCTGATCAACGGCGCGGTCAACGACCTCGCGCTGATCACCGGCCAGAAGCCGGAGATCCGCAAGGCCACCAAGTCCATCGCACAGTTCAAGCTGCGCGAGGGCATGCCGATCGGCGCCCGGGTCACCCTGCGCGGCGACCGGATGTGGGAGTTCCTCGACCGGCTGGTCTCGATCGGGCTTCCGCGTATCCGCGACTTCCGCGGCCTGAGCCCCAAGCAGTTCGACGGCCACGGTAACTACACCTTCGGTCTCGCCGAGCAGTCGGTGTTCCATGAGATCGACGTGGACTCCATCGACCGCCCGCGTGGCATGGACATCACCGTCGTCACCTCGGCGACTACCGACGACGAAGGCCGCGCGCTGTTGCGGGCCCTGGGCTTCCCGTTCAAGGAGAACTGAGCAGATGGCAAAGAAGGCTCTGGTCAATAAGGCCAACAAGAAGCCCAAGTTCGCCGTGCGGGGCTATACCCGCTGCAACAAGTGCGGCCGTCCGCACGCCGTGTACCGCAAGTTCGGCCTGTGCCGGATCTGCCTGCGCGAGATGGCCCACGCCGGCGAACTGCCGGGCGTCCAGAAGTCCAGCTGGTAGGAGGGACTCGCAGCTATGACGATGACTGATCCGATTGCAGATTTCTTGACGCGTCTGCGCAATGCCAACTCGGCGTACCACGACGAGGTGACCTTGCCGCACTCGAAGATCAAGGCGAACATCGCCGAGATCCTCAAGCGCGAGGGTTACATCACCGACTTCCGCACCGAGGATGCTCGGGTGGGTAAGTCCCTGGTGGTCAAGCTCAAGTACGGCCCCAACCGCGAGCGCAGCCTCGCCGGTCTGCGCCGGGTGTCCAAGCCCGGTCTGCGGGTGTACGCGAAGTCCACCAATCTGCCCCGGGTTCTCGGCGGCCTCGGCGTGGCGATCATCTCCACGTCGTCGGGTCTCCGTACCGATCGCCAGGCGGCCCGTGAAGGCGTGGGCGGCGAAGTCCTCGCGTACGTGTGGTAGCGGGATAGGAGAAACAGAACTATGTCGCGTATTGGTAAGCAGCCCGTACCGGTTCCGTCCGGTGTGGATGTCACGATCGACGGCCAGAAGGTCTCGGTCAAGGGCCCCAAGGGCGCCCTGGAGTTGGCGGTCGCAGAGCCGATCAGCGTCTCGCGTGGCGAGGACGGCACCATCCTGGTGACCCGGCCGAACGACGAGCGGCTCAGCCGTTCGCTGCACGGTCTGTCCCGGACCCTGGTGGCCAACCTCATCACCGGTGTGACCGAGGGGTACACCCGCAAGATGGAGATCTACGGCGTCGGCTACCGCGTGCAGGCCAAGGGCAGCAACCTCGAGTTCGCCCTCGGCTACAGCCACCCGGTGCTGATCGAGGCTCCCGAGGGCATCACCTTCGCGGTGGAGAGCCCGACGAAGTTCTCGGTCTCCGGCATCGACAAGCAGAAGGTCGGCCAGATCTCGGCGGTCATCCGTCGCCTGCGCCGCCCCGACCCCTACAAGGGCAAGGGTGTGCGGTACGAGGGTGAGCAGATCCGTCGCAAGGTCGGAAAGACAGGTAAGTAGCAATGGCTGAGACAAACACCATCGACCGCAAGCCGATCGGGACCACCGCCTCGGCGGCCCGTCGTGCCTCGCGGCTGCGTCGGCACAACCGGCTGCGCAAGAAGGTCGTCGGCACCGAGCAGCGTCCCCGCCTGGTTGTCAACCGCTCCTCGCGGCACATCCACGTGCAGCTGGTCAACGACGCCACCGGCACCACCGTTGCGGCGGCCTCCTCGATCGAGGCCGACGTTCGGGCCGTGACCGGCGACAAGAAGGCCCACGCCAAGCGGGTCGGTCAGCTGATCGCCGAGCGCGCCAAGGCCGCCGGCGTTGAGACCATCGTGTTCGACCGCGGCGGCAACACCTACGGCGGGCGCATCGCCGCGCTGGCCGACGCCGCCCGCGAGAGCGGACTGAAGTTCTGATGACGAAGTACAACGGAAGGACCGCATGATGGCGGAGCAGACTTCGGCACCTGAGGTCGCCTCGGACACCGGCGCTCCCTCGGCGGGAACGCGTAGCGACGAGCAGCGTGGTGGCGACCGCGGTGGCCGCGGCGGCGATCGTGGTGGCCGTGGCCGTGACGATCGCGGTGGCCGTGGTGGCCGCGACCGCGACAACGCCGAGAAGAGCCAGTACCTCGAGCGGGTTGTCACGATCAACCGCGTCTCCAAGGTGGTCAAGGGCGGCCGGCGGTTCAGCTTCACCGCCCTGGTGATCGTCGGCGACGGGCACGGCATGGTCGGCGTCGGTTACGGCAAGGCCAAAGAGGTTCCCGCCGCGATCGCCAAGGGCGTGGAGGAGGCTCGCAAGAACTTCTTCCGCGTCCCGCTGATCGGCAGCACCATCGTCCACCCGGTTCAGGGTGAGGCGGCCGCCGGTGTGGTCATGCTGCGCCCGGCCAGCCCCGGTACCGGCGTCATCGCCGGTGGCGCCTGCCGCGCGGTGCTGGAATGCGCCGGCGTGCACGACGTGCTGGCCAAGTCGCTGGGCAGTGACAACGCGATCAACGTGGTGCACGCCACGGTGGCCGCGCTCAAGATGCTGCAGCGTCCCGAGGAAGTGGCGGCCCGTCGCGGTCTGCCCATCGAAGACGTCGCTCCGGCCGGCATGCTCAAGGCACGCCGCGAGAGCGAGCTGCAGGCGCGGCACGCTGCCGCGGCTGCCGCGCACGAAGGAACGGCATAAATCATGGCTGAACTCAAGATCACTCAGGTGCGTGGCACCGTGGGCGCGCGCTGGAAGCAGCGGGAGAGCCTGCGCACGTTGGGCCTGAAGAAGATTCGTCAGTCGGTGGTCCGCGAGGACAACCCGCAGACCCGCGGGCTGATCAAGGTCGTGCATCACCTCATCGAAGTTGAAGAGGTCTAAACGATGAGTCTCATCAAGCTGCACGACCTGCGTCCGGCGCCGGGCGAGAAGAAGGCCAAGACCCGCGTCGGTCGTGGCGAGGGCTCCAAGGGCAAGACCGCCGGTCGTGGCACCAAGGGCACCGGCGCCCGCAAGAACGTTCGCGCGGGCTTCGAGGGCGGGCAGATGCCGATCCATATGCGGTTGCCCAAGCTCAAGGGCTTCAAGAACCGGTTCCGCACCGAGTACGAGGTCGTCAACGTGGCCGACATCAGCCGGTTGTTCCCGGCCGGCGGCGACGTCACCGTGGAGGACCTGGTGGCCAAGGGCGCGGTTCGCAAGAACTCCCTGGTGAAGGTTCTCGGCGACGGCAAGCTGACGGTGAAGGTCAACGTGACCGCGCACAAGTTCAGCGGCTCCGCCCGGGACAAGATCACCGCTGCGGGAGGGTCGGCCACCGAGGTCGCCTGATCCCCCTGACGCTAAAGCCCCCGCAATTCGGTGTCGGGGGCTTTTGCGTAGCCTCGTAGCCATGTTGTCCTTCCTGCCCGGCGTTCCGGTCCGCGATTTCATCAGAACGGGCGTCCGCAAGATCGACACCGCCCGTCACAACGGTGTGCCCGGCGGCTGCATCCTGGAACTCGACCTGCAGTCGGTGCCGGCCGAGTCGGTGGGTTTCGACCCGCTGCGCCTCGTCACCGGCGCCGGCCGGCCGATGGTCCTGCGTGAGGCCGTCGCTGCGATTCACCGCGCGGTCAAGGACGACCGCGTCGTGGGAATGATTGCCCGCGTGCAGATTTCGGCGGCCGCCCCCGGACCGGTCCAGGAACTGCGGGAGGCCATCGCGGCCTTTGCCGCTGCCAAGCCATCGCTGGCCTGGGCCGAGACCTACCCGGGAACTCTGTCGTACTACCTGGCGTCGGCGTTCGGCGAGGTGTGGATGCAACCGTCGGGCACCGTCGGGCTGATCGGCTTCGCCACCAACGCGCTGTTCCTGCGCGATGCGCTGGACAAGGCAGGTATCGAAGCGCAGTTCGTGGCGCGTGGGGAGTACAAGTCGGCGGCCAACCTGTTTACCCAGGACCGCTACACCGAGGCCCACCGCGAGGCCGACAGCCGCCTGATCGAAAGCCTGCACGCCCAGGTGTGGCAGGGCATCGCCGAGTCCCGCGGGATTGCCGCCGAGACCCTGGACGCGATGGCCGACCGGGCGCCGCTGTTGCGGGATGACGCCGTCGCAGCCGGTCTGGTGGACCGGATCGGATTCCGTGACGAGGCGTATCGCCGGATCGACGAGCTCACCGGTGCCGAGGATGTCGACCCGGATTCCGAGGACGCACCCGCACGGCTGTTTCTGTCCAGGTATGCCCAGACTCGCAAACCCTCGCTGCCGGGGCGCAAGAAGAAGCCGACCATCGCCGTGGTGACGGTGGCCGGGCCGATCGTCAACGGCCGCGGCGGTCCGCAGGTGTTTCCGCTGTCCCGATCCAGCGCCGGCGCGGACACCATCGCCGCGGCCCTGCGCGAGGCCGGCGCGGCCGACGGCGTGAAAGCCGTTGTGCTGCGGATCGACAGCCCGGGCGGTTCGGTCACCGGTTCCGAGACGATCTGGCGCGAGGTGGGCCGGATCCGTTCCGCCGGAAGGCCGGTGGTCGCTTCGATGGGCGAGGTCGCAGCATCGGGCGGCTACTACATCGCGATGGCGGCCGACACCATCGTCGCCAATCCGGGCACCGTCACCGGCTCGATCGGTGTGGTGACCGGCAAGCTGGTCGCCCGCGAACTCAAGGACAGGCTGGGCATCGGCTCGGACAGTGTGCGCACCAACGCCAACGCCGACGCCTGGTCGGTCAACGGGCGGTTCACTCCCGAGCAGCAGGAGATGGTGGAGGCCGAGGCGGACCTGTTCTACGCCGACTTCGTCAGCCGGGTCGCCGAGGCACGCGGGATGTCGGTCGCCGACGTCGACGCGGTGGCCCGGGGCCGGGTGTGGACGGGGGCCGACGCCCTGGAGCGGGGCCTGGTCGACGAACTCGGCGGTCTTCGCACCGCTGTGCGCCGTGCCAAGGTGCTGGCCGGACTGGATGCCGACGCCGAGGTGCGGCTGGCCGGATATCCCGGTTCGTCGATGCGGGATTTCCTGCGGCCCAGGGCATCGTCGCAGCCCGCCGCGGCATCACTTCCGGCTGCGGCGGCCGGACTGATCGGTTCGGCGCTGGGGGACATGCTGGAACGCGGGGAGCGGGCCGTCTCCGGCGTCAACGCGGTGTGGCTGGGGGACTGGCGGTTCTGATCAGCGGGTCGCGCTGACGTAGATGATCTCGCCGAGCGGGTCGTAGTCGCCGCGGTCGGGCGGCTCCAGACCGTTGCGCCGGAACAACTCTGATCCGGGCGCGCTGGTGACGTCCCAACCCAGCGAACTGAGGTAGTCGACGACGTTGTTGCGGGGGCCGGGATAGATCAGCGACGGCATGTCGAGGTTCAGTCCGCGCTCACGCAGGTTCGCCGACATCTCGCGGGCGCGTTCGGCGTCGTAGTCGGCGAGCCCGGGAACCGATTCGGTGGCCACGGTGCTGCCTGCGGCGCTCAACTCGGTGATGGTGTCCAGCAATCGGTCCTGTGCTTCGGGCGGCAGGTAGATCAGCAGGCCCTCGGCCAGCCACGCGGTCGGCGCCGCCGGGTCGAAGCCGGCCGCGCGCAGCGCGGTGGGCCAGTCGTCGCGCAGGTCGATGCCGACGGTCCGGAGGGCCGCGGTGGGTTCGGCTCCGAGGTCGGCCAGTGTCGAGGTCTTGAACTCGATCACCGCGGGCTGGTCGACTTCGTAGACCGTCGTGTCCGACGGCCAGTCCAGCCGGTAGGCGCGTGAGTCCAGACCGGCAGCCAGTATCACCGCCTGTCGGACGCCGGCGGATGCGGACGCGACGAAGTATTCGTCAAAGAACTTGGTGCGCATCGCCATTCCGCCGATCATGGCCTGTACCCGCTGTGGGCCGGCGTCGCCGAACGGGGAGGTGTCCAGCCGTCCGTCGATCATGTCGACGAAGAACGGGATGCCGACCGCGCGCACCAACGGTTCGGCGAACGGGTCGTCGATCAGGCGGCGTGGGTCCTTGGTGGCCATCGCCCGCCCTGCTGCGACCATGGTGGCCGTTGCCCCCACACTGGAGGCCAGGTCCCAACTGTCGTCGTCGGTGCGTGCCACGGTCAGCCCCGGATCGCCGAGATGTATTGGAATCCGGCGAATTTCTCCGTCATCGCGTCCTCCTGATGTTCGAGTCCGTACTCGTCGAGCAGTTCGTTGACCAGGCTGCCGCGGACCGCCCAGCCCAGCCCTTGCAGGTACTCGATGACGTGGCTGCGCTCACCGGCGTACACCAGGCCCGCGAGATCGTCTTTGAAACCCATTCGGCGCCAACGATCATCAGTTTCGTCCTCGTCGGGGGTGAAGGCATCCATGCTCGGCATGAACTCGGTGGCCAGTCGGCTTCCGGCCGGGCTGAGTGCGTTGATGTGGTCGAACAGTCGGTCCTGGGCGTCCGGCGGCAGGTACATCAGCAGGCCCTCGGCGATCCACGCTGTCATGGCGCCGGGCTCGAAACCGTGTGCTGCCAGGGCGGCGGGCCAGTCGTCGCGCAGGTCCACCCCGACGTTGCGGACCTCGGCGGTGGGGCGGGCCGCCAGGGCGCGCATCGTTGCGGCCTTGAAGTCGATCACTGCGGCCTGGTCGAGATCGAACACCACCGTGCCCTCGGGCCAGGGCAGCCGGTAGGCGCGGGCATCGAGGCCGGAGGCCAGGATGACGATCTGACGGATCCCGGCGGCAGCGCAGTCCTGCAGAAATGCGTCGAAATACTTTGTGCGCGCGGCCATTCCGTGGGTCATTCGGGCCACCCCGCCGTCGTCTTCTGTCGGCCGGCCGTCGAGGATCGCCAGGAAATGGTCCATGCCGACCGCCTTCACCAGCGGCTCGGCCCACCGATCGTCGATGAGTCCGGCGCGGGTGGCCAAGGCTCGGGAGGTGGCCACCGCGGTGGCGGTGGCGCCGACGCCGCGGGACAGGTCCCAGGAGTCGCCGTCGTGGCGGGAAATTGTCATCTCATGGTGCTTTCTTTGATTGCGCTGACGAACAACGATTTTCGCAACGCGTCACCGGCCGGCCCATCGGGGAACGGGCGGTCGTGCAGCGCGAACATCTCCGGACGGGGCAGGCCGGCCACCTGCCAGCCCAGCCCGGTCAGGTAGTCGGTGACGGCCCGGCGCTCGCCCGGATAGAACAGTTCGCCGAGTTTGAGGTCCAGGCCCTGTTCGGCCAACTGTGCGCTCATCGAGCCGGTGCGGGCGGCGATGCCCGCACCGCCGTCGGGGTGGTACTCGGTGGCGATCCGGCTGCCCGGCGCCGACAGCGCGGTGATGTTGTCGAACAACCGGTCCTGGGCCTCCGGCGGCAGATAGATCAGCAGCCCCTCGGCGATCCAGGCCGTCGGGAGCTTCTCGTCGAACCCCTCGGCCCGCAGCGTGGCCGGCCAGTCGTCGCGCAGGTCCACGGCCACCAAGCGCAGATCGGCCGTCGGCTGAGCCCCGAGTTCCGCCATCACCCGGGACTTGAAGCCGAGCACCTCCGGCTGGTCGATTTCGAAGACCGCCATTCCGGCCGGCCAGGGCAGCCGGTAGCCGCGGGCGTCCAGGCCGGACGCCAGGATGACGGCCTGCCGGATCCCGGCCGCGGCAGCCTCGGTGAACGCATCGTCGAAGAACCGGGTCCGCACCGCGATCACGTCGGTCAGCAGGGTGCCGCCATCCGGGTCCTCGAGCGTGGTCTGGCCGTCCAGGGCGCGGGTGAAGGCCTCGACACCGACGGCGCGGACCAGGGGCGCGGCGAACGGGTCGTCGACCAGGGGATCGCCCTGCCGGGTGGCCAGCGCCCGGGCGGTGGCCACCATGGTCGCGGTGACGCCGACGCTGGAAGCCAGGTCCCACGAGTCGTCGTCGGCGCGCGCCATCGGCCTCCCACCTGGGGCGGCAGACTGCCGCCATACTTAGCCAATATAACCACCCCGGTCGGGCCAAGGAGGGACGAAGTCCGGCCTGCCTGCGCCAACTGTTAGTCTCGTAGACTGATCAGGCGCGCCCATGTGCGCGTTGAATAACGGTTACCGGCAACGCTGGCTAGTCCAGCCGCATCGGCACGTCGCGACCTCGTCCGGCTGCCCAGGAGGAAGAGTGCTCTCGGCTTTCATCTCGTCGCTGCGGACGGCTGACCTGAGGCGGAAAATCCTCCTCACCCTGGGGATCGTCATCCTCTACCGGTTCGGCGCCTCGTTGCCCTCGCCCGGTGTCAACTACAAGAACGTCCACCAGTGCATCGAACAGATCAGTGGCGGCGCGGGCGCGCAGATCTACTCGCTGATCAACCTGTTCTCCGGCGGTGCTCTGCTGCAACTCTCGGTGTTCGCGGTGGGCGTGATGCCCTACATCACCGCCAGTATCATCGTGCAGCTGCTGACCGTGGTCATTCCGCGCTTCGAGGAGTTGCAGAAAGAGGGTCAGGCCGGTCAGGCCAAGATGACCCAGTACACCCGCTACCTCGCGGTGGCGCTGGCCCTGCTGCAGGCCACCAGCATTGTGGCCCTGGCCGCCAACGGCGGCCTGC
>NZ_JAFMJZ010000272.1 GCF_017853185.1 Mycolicibacterium sp. | reverse complement strand
GTCTGCACCACCCCGGACGGGCAGCCGGTGGTGGCGATGATGCCCTCGGCGTGCTCGGCGATGATCTCGGCATCCATCCGGTTCCACTTGCCCAGCTGACCCTCGAACGAGGCCAGCGAGGTGAGTCGGAACAGGTTGCGCAGGCCGGTGGCGTTCTCCGCGACCATGGTCAGGTGCGTGTAGGACCCGCTGCCGGAGACGTCGTCGCTCTTCTGACTCGGGTCACCCCACAGCACCCGGCGGGTGTCCAGCCGGGATCCGGGGGCCACATAGGCCTCCACCCCGATGATCGGTTTGATGCCGGCCTTGGTGGCGGCGTTGTAGAACTCGCTGGCCCCGAACATGTTGCCGTGGTCGGTCATGCCGATCGCCGGCATCCCCAGCCGCTGGGCCTCGGCCAGCATCGGCGAGATCTTGGCGGCACCATCGAGCATCGAGTACTCGGTGTGGTTGTGCAGATGCACGAACGAATCGGTGGTGCCCATAGGGACGCCAGTTTAGGGCGGGCCGCCGACGCGTTCGGCGTGTCGCCGTCCGTGTCCGGAGATTAGGTCGCCCGTGTCCCCCGATTAGTCGTTAGGTGCCGTCCTTGAGCATCTTGGTGATTGCTTTGGCCTGCTCCTCGGTGAGCTCACCGGACAGCTGGATCACCTCTCCGTCGATCGGGGCGCCGATCTTCGGGCCCCAGACCACCGTGCCGTCCCGGACGAAGGCGACCTGTTTGCCGACCTGACCGCCGGTGTAGGGGCCGAACTGCTGCGCCGACTCCTTGGTCAGCGTCATCTGCACGATCTGGACGCCGGTCAGCGGGTTGCGGAAGGTGTCGGCGTTGACCAGCTGGATCCGGATGCCCTCCGGTCCCAGGTTGTAGACCGCGGTCTTGTTGATGTCGCAGATCCGCATGGGCTGATCCGGCGGGACCGGGGTGGCCGGCGGGCACTGGTCCGGGGTGGTGACGAAGGCGCTTTCCACCGGGCGCACCGGCAGCGGCTTGATGGTGAGCACCGGCGCCTTGCTGGTGGTGGTGATCGGCTCGGAGGAGTTCCGCTGGTCGGTCCAGTGCAGCCCCAGCGCGGAGACGAGACCGGTGAACTGGGGCGCGACGGCCCCGAGCACCGCCAGGCCGATCAGGCTGCCCAGAATGATCCGCCGCTTGCGGGTTTTCGTGTCGCTCATGATGCCTGCAAAATACCCGTTCGGCCGCGGTAGGTGCGTAGCAGCCCGTCGGTGGTGAAGATGGCCAGCGCAAACCAGATTAGTGCGAAACCGGCCCAGCGGGTCGCCGACATGGGTTCGTCGCCGATGAGAAGACCCCACGTCAGCTGCATCGACGGGGTCAGATACTGCAGCAGGCCGATGGTGATGAGCGGCAGTCGCTGGGCCGCGGCGGCAAAGAACAGCAAAGGCACGGCGGTGACCGGGCCGCACAGCAGCATCAGCGCGACGTGCCCCGGCCCGTGGTTGGTGAACTGGCTCGCCCCGCTGATCTGGAGACCGACGAGGTAGATCACCGCGAACGGGGCCGCGATGGCGGTCTCGACCGTGACGCTCACCCGCGGCTCGACCCGGACCACCTTCTTGACCGCGCCGTACAGCCCGAACGAGAAGGCCAGGCCCAAAGCAATCCATGGTGGTGCGATCAGCGGGTTGTCGCCGACCCCGACGACAAGCAGGACCACCGCGGCCAGCGCGATCAGCAGCGCGAGGAGTTGGGCGCGGTTGAGCCGCTCCCGGAAGAGGACGACTCCGATCAGGACGCTGACCAGAGGGTTGATGTAGTAGCCCAGCGCGGCGTCGACGACCCGGTGGGAGTTGACCGCGTAGATGTAGATCAGCCAGTTCGTCGAGATCAGCACCGAGGCGCAGGCCAGCAGCAGCCAGGTCCGCCGGTCGATACCGCGCAGATCGCCCAGCCGGCGCATCACCAGCAGCAGGACGGCCATGAACGCCAGGGTCCACACCACCCGGTGCGCCAGGATCTCCCCCGGCCCGGCCGGTTTCAACAGCGGGAAGAACGCCGGGAACACACCCCAGATCCCGTAGGCGCCCAGGCCGAACAGCAGACCAGAGGCATCGCGCTCGACAAGGCGAGTGCGCTGCTGCGCTGTCACGGGCGGCGGATCAGATGGGTAACGGGGCCATGAAGGCCGGGACGATTCCCACCGGGATCAGGGCCAGCGCGATCACCGCCACAATGAAATCCCGCGTCGAACGTGACGTCGTCGGCGCGTCGATCTCCGGTTGTGTGCTCGCATAAAGCAGGAAGACGAGCCCGATGTCCAGGGAGATCGACACCCACCATCGGACCCAGTCGACGCCGGTCATGAACACCGGCAACGTCATGGCGAACCCGATGGCGACGGCGAACCACTGCTGCCGCAACAGCGTCCACATCCGCTTCGGCGGAACGCCGGACACCCGGGCGATCGCCAGGATCGAGATCGCGAGGACTCCGATGCCGTAGACGGTGTTCACCAGCATCCCGGCCACCCCGAGTCTGCCGACGTACCGGATGCCGTCCATGAGGCTCCGGTTGTAGAACGGGGTGATGTTCCGGCACGCCCAATCGTGGTAGTCGTCGTAATAGCGGAAACCGTGGAGAAGCTGACCGAGTGTGGGCTTTCCTTTCAACGGATTGTTCGCCTGGGCGTGCGGGATGAGTGCGCACAGTTCGTCGGCCACACCGTGCCGTCCGAATGCCGCCACGATCAGCGCGGTGGCAATTCCCGGCCCG
>NZ_JAFMJZ010000271.1 GCF_017853185.1 Mycolicibacterium sp. | reverse complement strand
CTGGAGAGCACCGTCAACCACTCCAGGACGGCGGAATCGACTTCCCCCGCGGAATTGATGACCCCCGCGTCAAGGAGGTCCCAGGCGACCGGGTGAGCCAGTGCGGACTCTCTGGTCTCGACACTCGGCAGATGGGGCCGCAGACCCAATTCCGGTGCCAGGCATTCGATCCCGGAGAGCACCTGCAGTGCCCAGAGACCGTCAAGCGTCGTCGTCAACATCATTTCCCCCTGATTCCCCCTTCTCGGGCGGTGGGAGCACGTCAGCGCACGCCCACCGCCTGAGTCGAGCTAGAACAGATTGCCCATCATCACGTCGGTCTGGTGTGCGCTCTCGTTGACACTGCTGATGGTCCGGCCGTGCTGATTGAGCGTGTCGATCAGTCCACGCAGCCCTTGCAGCATCTGCAGCTGCGCCTCGTGGAACGAGGTCGCGGCCGCGCCCTGGAAGAAGTCCGCGATCGCGTTGGTGCGCTGCAGCACGTCGTCGTGGATCTCCATCAACTGGCTCGACCGCGCTCCGACGTCGGAGGCGAAGTCGCCGACCGCGCCGTGGTTGTAGGTGATGTTCTCGGACATGACAGTTCCTCTTTCTGTTCGGGGGATCAGGCGCCGGCGGCGAAACTGGTCAGGCTGTTGGCGGAGTCGGCCTCGTGCTGTTCCATCATCGAAGCGGCCTGGCCCAGTCCGTGGGCCAGTCGCGTACCGCCGGTGATGGCCTGCTGGAGGTCCTGGTTGATCTGGACGGCGGTGTTGACCGAGGCGAGTTGGGCCTGGCCGCCCCAGACCGCGGAACCCAGGCCCTCGTGGCTGCTGAGGTACCCGTTCGCGATCGCCGTGGCGTGCTCGAGTGCCGATTCGATCGCCTGCTGAGTCGTGCGAAGCACGTCTGGTGTGACTACGAGGGACATGTGAACTCCTTGTCGTGGTGGTTCGGTGGGTCGAAGTATTGAAGGCTGCGAGTGGGCTGTCACTTCACCCGTGGCAAACGTTGTTAACCGGGCCTCGGGGTGGTTGCGACCCGAGCCCGTGCCACTTCGGACTCCTCCTTGGAATCTTTGCTGGAGCGAAGGTTCGCCGGCGACATCGGCATCGGCCCCACCGCCGTCGGGCCGCGGAGTTCGGCGGAGTTCAGTGGCACGGACTTCAGACCTATCGGGCGCGCGCTGTTCTCGGCCGGGAAACTGGTCGCCGGACGGGTGTAGGAGGTGAGGCCGCCGGTCGGCAGGGCGCCTGCTGCGCCGGCACCTGCCGATCCCCCCGCGGATCCCCCGGCGAGTCCGGTTGCGGGGACACCGCCGGCGCCGATCATCGGAAGCTCGGCGTCGAAGTCGTCGGCCGGCGGGATCGACTGCGCCAACCCGCCCATTTGCGTCAGGCTGCCCAGTCCCTGGAGCGACTGCAGCGGAGCCTGGAACATGCCGAGCGCCGGTTGCGCTGCGCCCATCGCTGCCTGGAGTGGCTGCGTCAGCATCGCAGCGGCCTGCCCGGTCATTTCAACCGGCGCGGCCGAATCCTTCGCCGTCAGTGCCGCCGTCTGCTTCATCGCCTGGCCGGCGGCCACCTGGGCGCCCTCCTGTGCCATCGCGGCCGCCGCAGCAGCGGGTGCGGAGGCGGCGCTCGGCGGTGGAAGTGGCGGCGGGATCGTCAGTGCTGCGATGAGTGCGGTGAGCGTCGCTCCGTAGGCGGCGCCCGCGCTGGCGTTGTGCGGCCAGTGCTCGCCGAAGTACTCAGCGTCCAGTGCGACGATCACCGGGGTAAGCGCGCCCAGCACAACGGGATTCATCGCGACATCGGCGGCCTGCTCGGCGCGATTCGCGAGCGAGACGACGGCGGGGATCATCGACGTCAGCGCGGTCTCGTAGGCGGACACCGCGCTGCCGACCACCGGCGGCTTCTCCTGGGTCCAGCCGGCGAACAGTTGCAGCGAGGTGTTGAGTTCGGTCGTCGCGGTGGACGAACTCAGACCACCGACGCCGGTGAAGTCGGCGGCGGTGACGGCGGAATTGACACTCGACAACGAGAAGGCAACCTCATTGCTCGCCGCCAGGGCCTGCCATGCGGCGACACTCGCCAGTGTCGATGCCGTGCCGGCCGCGCCGGTGCCCGCCAGCCTCAGGTAGTTGACCTCAGGGGGTGACGACGGCCATGCGGGATCGGGCATGTCACGTCCTACAGGGCCAGTGCGGTGTTGTTGACGACGTCGGCCGCGGTGTAGGTGACAGCGGCCACGTCCTGGGAGCCGGCCAGCGTTGCGCGGTTCGTCAGGTGCTCGATTGCGGTCCCGATGTAGGCGGCGCCCGCGGCATTGAGGGCGGCCGCGAACTCGATGGAGTCCAGATCGGCGCCCATCGGCAGGACTGCGGTCAAAGCCGCGGCGGCAGCCGAGGTTGCGGCCGCCATCTCGGCGCTGATGCCCGTCTCGGTTGCCGCCGACGCCGCGATGATCGCTGAGTTGACGTTGAGTTCCATGCCGCGCCTCCCGGGTTTGCTGTGGGTGTCCGCGAACGTAGGCCTGCCGGTCAGGTCTGTCGAGTCAGGTATTCCCGTTGTCAGCAAATTTCAGCGGGGCGTTGGTGGGCCTGCCTGCGGATGTGGGTTTGCGGTGCGGTCCGAACAACAAACGTGTGAGAACCGCGGTCGCCGGGTGACTTGACGAGTTGCCTGCCCCCGCGCGACTTTCGCCCAGGGGCAGCCCTCGTTGTCGCGCAGAGGAGGGCACTTCGGTGGGCGGGTCCGCG
>NZ_JAFMJZ010000100.1 GCF_017853185.1 Mycolicibacterium sp. | reverse complement strand
GTCGTCGACCTCGGCTCCGGCCTCGCGCAGCATCGACACCGTCATCGCGATGTGCGGGGCCGAGGGCACCGAGTCGCCGGTGTGCAGCACCTCGAGGCCGTCGGTGAACGCCGCGCCGGAGAGCAGCAGGCCGGAGACGAACTGCGACGAGGCCGAGGCGTCGATGCGCACTGTGCCGCCGGGGACCGCGCCGCGGCCGCGGACCGCGAATGGCAGGCCGTCGTGGTCGATGTCGACGCCGAGACCGCGCAGTGCGTCCAGCAGCGGGGCGATAGGCCGGGTGCGGGCCTGCTCGTCGCCGTCGAAGAGCACCGTCGCGGTGCTCAGCGCCGCCAGTGGCGGTACGAACCGCAGCACCGTCCCGGCCAGGCCGCAGTCGATCCGGGCGGCCGGCCCGGGTTGCAGCGAGCCGCCGACGGACAGGTCGGGGCCGTCGCCGTCGATGTGCAGCCCGAGGGTCTGCAGCGCCCCGATCATCAGGTCGGTGTCGCGGCTGCGCAGCGCGCCCCTGATGGTCGATTCGTCGCCTGCCGCCGCGGCCAGTCCGGCCAGGATCAGCGCGCGGTTGGTGATCGACTTCGAGCCCGGCACCGTCACGTCGGCGCGCACCGGCCCCGGGGCGTACGGCGCGTTCCACAACTCGGTGCTCACGGGTGTACATCTTGGCAGGCACTATGAAGTCGTGTGCGGACGCTTCGCGGTGACCACCGATCCGGCCCGGCTGGCGTCCCAGCTCGACGCCGTCAACGAGACCGGGATCGAGACCGGGGGAGCCGACTGCAACCCCAACTACAACATTGCGCCGAGCGCCGACATCGCGACGGTCGTCGCTCCGCACGACGAACCCGGCGACGAACGGCGTCGGCTCCGGCTGATGCGCTGGGGAATGCTGCCCACCTGGATGAAGGAGGGCGCCCGCCCGCTCATCAACGCCCGCGCCGAGACCGTCACCACGTCGCCCGCGTTCCGGGCCGCCGCCAAGCGCCGGCGTTGCCTGGTGCCGATGGACGGCTACTACGAGTGGCAGGCGCCAGCTGATGCCGGCGGTCGCAAGACACCGTTCTACTTCTTCCGCACCGACGGGTCGCCGCTGTTGGTCGCCGGGTTGTGGGAAGCGGCGGAATCCGCGCTGACCTGCACCGTGATCACCACCGACGCGGTCGGTGAACTGGCGTCGGTACATAGCCGGATGCCGCTGATCCTCGGTGAACGCGACTGGGACCGTTGGCTCGACCCGGACACCCCGGCGCCGGCCGACCTGCTGACCACCCCGCCGGACATCGGCGGCATCGGGATGCGGGAGGTATCCACCCTCGTCAACCGGGTCGCCAACAACGGGCCGGAACTCATCGAACCCGCCGGCCCGGGCAACCAACCGGTTGGCCTGTTCTAGCGAATGCAGTGAGACTAGGCTCACAATCAACTGCCGAGTTCCACCACACCCATCGAGAGGAGCGGGTATGACCGCGGTCGAGCCGAAGAGCGATCAGGACACCATCACCGTCCATCACCCACCCAGCGGCAATGTCGTCGGATCGGTTCCTGTTGACAGCCCCGACGTGGTCGCGGCCAAGGCGCGGGAACTCCGGCTGTTCCAGCCGGAATGGGAAGCCATCGGCCCACGCGGGCGCAAGAGCTGGATGATGAAGTGGCAGGACTGGGTCCTGGACAATGCCGATCGTCTCACCGACATCCTCATGTCGGAGACCGGTAAGTCCCGTAACGACGCCAGCATCGAGGCGATCACCATCGCCGACGCCATCCGATACTGGGCCGGCAACGCCGAGGAGTTCCTCGCCGACAAGCACCCCAGCGCGCACAGCCCGCTGTTCAAGGTGAAGAAGCTCACCACGGTCTACCGTCCCTACCCGCTCGTCGGCATGATCGAGCCGTGGAACTTCCCGCTGGCCATGCTGGCGCTGGATCTGGTTCCCGCGCTGGCCGCCGGTTGCGCGGTCCTGCTGAAACCCTCTGAGGTGACACCTCTTTCGGCCGTCGAGCTGATCCGCGGCTGGAACGAGGTCGGTGCCCCGCCGGTGCTCGCGCTGGCCACCGGTTACGGCGCCACCGGCGCCTCGGTAATCGAGAACTCCGACTACGTCCACTTCACCGGGTCCACCGGCACCGGCCGCAAGGTCGCCGTCGCCTGCGCCGAGCGGCTCATCCCGTGCAGCCTCGAACTCGGCGGCAAGGACCCGGCGATCGTGCTCGCCGACGCCGACGTGGCGCGCGCCGCCAACGGCATCGCCTGGGGCGGCATGTTCAACTCCGGCCAGGTCTGCATCTCGGTGGAGCGGGTCTACGTCGAGGCGCCGATCTATGACGAGTTCGTCGCCCGGCTCACCGAGAACGTCGCCAAGATCCAGCAGGGCAGCGAGTCGGACTCCGGCTTCACCTACGACACCGGTGCGATGGCCACCCCGGCTCAGCGCGACCTCGTCGAGCAGCACATGGCCGAGGCCGTCGCGGCCGGCGCCCGGGTGCTCACCGGCGGCAAGCCCACCGGGGTCGGCACCTTCTTCCAGCCCACCGTCCTGGCCGACGTGACCCCGTCGATGACCTGCATCGCCGAGGAGACCTTCGGCCCGACGCTGCCGGTGGTCAAGGTCGCCGACGAGGAGGAGGCCATCCGGCTGGCCAACGACTCCAAGTACGGACTGTCGGCCACCGTGTGGACCGGTGACACCGCCCGCGGCGAGCGGATCGCCCGGCGGCTGGACGCCGGTGCGGTCAACGTCAACGACGCCATGACCAACGTCTTCTGCCCGTCGCTGCCGATGGGCGGCTGGAAGGAGTCCGGCATCGGCTACCGCGGCGGCGGCGCCGCCGGCCTGATCAAGTTCTGCCGGCAGCAGGCGATCACCGCACCGCGCATCCCGACTCAGAAGTCGGAGATGCTCTGGTACACCTCGCCGAAGAAGCAGTCGGCGTTCGCGCGGGCCGCGATGCGGGCCTTCGCCGGACGCGGCAAGCGCCGCTTCGGCAAGAAGTAATCAGCTCTGCTTGTATCCGGGCGGGTTGGGGGACTCGATCCAGAAGTCGACCCCCAACTCCGAACCCGGGACGCAGTCGTAGACCGAGAGGTCTGTAACACCGCTGTCGAGCAGTACGTCCTCGCACAGCAGTGTGTTACCGGTGAACTCGCGGGCCGGTCGGCTCATGACGGCGTAGGCCGAGTCGGCGTAAACCGCGGGCTTGCGGGAGCGCGACATCATCTCATCGCCGCCGAGTAGGTTCTGCACCGCGGCGGTGGCGATCGCGGTGCGCGGCCACAGCGTGTTCGATGCGATCCCGTACTCGCGCATCTCCTCGGCAACTCCCAAGGCGCACAACGTCATTCCGAACTTGGCCATCATGTAACCGGTGGGCCGTAGCCATTTGGGCTCCAGCAGCACAGGCGGGGAGAGCGTCAGGATGTGCGGGTTCTCCCGGCCCTTCATATGCGGGATACAGGCTTGGGTTACGGCGTAGGTGCCGCGCACCTGGATACCGTTCATCAGGTCGAACCGCTTGAGTGGAACTTCTTCGATGGAGCCGAGGTTGAGCGCCGACGCATTGTTGACGCACATATCGATCCCGCCGAACTGCTCGACGGCCTTCGCGACCGCTTCAGCGACAGAGTCGCCGTCGCGGACGTCGCCGACGATCGGCAGGGCATTTCCGCCGGCTTCTTCGATCTCGGCGGCGGCGGTGTAGATGGTGCCCGGAAGCTTGGGGTGCGGCTCGGTGGTCTTGGCCACCAGGGCGATGTTGGCGCCGTCGGCGGCCACCCGTTTGGCGATGGCCAGGCCGATGCCGCGACTGGCGCCGGAGATGAACATGGTCTTGCCGGAGAAGGTTCCCATGACCGACAGCCTAGGATTGGTTCTCGATGAGCGATACCGACGGTGCCGAACCCACTGAGCACGAGGCTCCCGAGCGCGAGGAGACCGACGCCGAACTCACGGCGCGATTCGAGCGCGATGCGATTCCGCTGATGGACCAGCTCTACGGCGCCGCGATGCGGATGACCCGCAATCCCGCCGACGCCGAGGACCTGGTGCAGGAGGCCATGGTCAAGGCCTACTCGGGTTTCCGGTCCTTCCGGGCCGGCACCAACCTCAAGGCCTGGCTGTACCGCATCCTGACCAACACCTACATCAACAGCTATCGCAAGAAGCAGCGGCAGCCCGCGGAGTACCCGACCGACGAGATCACCGACTGGCAGCTGGCCCAGAGCGCCGAGCACACGTCGACCGGTTTGCGCTCCGCGGAGGTCGAGGCGCTGGAGAATCTTCCCGACAGTGAAATCAAAGAGGCTCTCCAGGCGTTACCAGAAGAGTTCCGGATGGCGGTGTACTACGCCGACGTCGAGGGTCTGCCCTACAAGGAGATCGCCGAGATCATGGAAACGCCGATCGGCACCGTGATGTCCCGCCTGCACCGGGGGCGAAAGCAGCTGCGAACGATGCTCGCCGACGTCGCCCGGGAGCGGGGCGTTCTGCGCGGCGAGCCCGCCGAGGAGGTGCTGTGATGACCGATCCGGATATGGACCACACCGATTGCGCGGTGGTCATGGCCGAGGTGTGGATGCTGCTCGACGGTGAGTGCACCGAATCCGAGACCGATCGGCTGCGCCGCCACCTGGAGCACTGTCCTGCCTGCCTGCGCCATTACGGCGTGGAGGAGCGGATCAAGACACTCATCGCCACCAAGTGCAGCGGGGAGAAGGCCCCCGAAGGGCTGGTGGCCCGGGTGCGGCTGGAGATCAGCCAGACCACGATCATCCGATACGAGACCTAGGCCGGCCCCCGCCCTCCCGGCGAGCGTGAAGCTATCTTCACGCCGGACGCCGAATGTGAAGCTGTCTTCACGCTCGCCGATGGGGAACTGGCTGCCCGCCGAGCGTGAAGTTATCGTCACGCCAAGCGCCCAACGTGAAGACAACTTCACGCTGGGCGGTGTGGGACTGCTGGACTAGCGACTCAGGCGTTGGGGCGACGGCCGTGGTTGGCCTTGCTGTGCTTGCGGTCGCGCTTCTTACGGCCACGCTTGGCCATGGTGATACCTCCGTCAAAATCAATTGATTGCCATCAGTCTCTCACGGCCCCGTGACCGCTCGCCAATCCGGTGTTGTGGTTCGATATACCCGCATCGGGAATTACGGCATCAGGAGAGTGACATGGCCGAGGACGTCCGCGCCGAGATCGTGGCCAGTGTGCTCGAGGTCGTGGTCAGCAAGGGTGACAAGATCGGTGTCGGCGACACCCTCGTCCTGCTGGAGTCGATGAAGATGGAGATCCCGGTGATCGCCGAGATCGACGGCACGATCACCGAGGTCAACGTCGCCGTCGGCGACGTCATCCAGGCCGGCCATCTGATCGCCGTCATCGACTAAATGCCCATTCGCTGAGTCATGTCGACTCTGGGCGATCTCCTCGCCGAGCACACGGTCCTGCCCGGCAGTGCGGTGGACCACCTGCACGCGCTGGTGAGCGAATGGCAGCTGCTGGCCGACATGTCCTTCGGCGACTACCTGATGTGGGTCCGTCGCGATGACGGCACCGTGGTCTGCGTGGCCCAATGCCGGCCCAACACCGCCTCCACCCTGCTGATCAAGGATGCCGTCGGCACCGCCGTCGATGAGGAGGGCCTGCTCGGGGCCGTCCCGGTGCGCCACCAGGGCCAGGACGTGGCGCTGCTGACCCATCAGACCGGCCGCGACGGCCGGCGCACCTCGTCGCGGCTGGAGAAGGCCTACCTGGACTGTGCGGGCCACCTGCTGCACATGGTCTCCGAGGGCAGCTTTCCCGACACCGGCGAACTGGCCCTGGCCCGGTCCAGCCCCCGGGTCGGCGACGGATTCATCCGCCTCGACGTCGACGGCACGGTCACCTATGCCAGCCCCAACGCGCTGTCGGCCTATCACCGGATGGGGCTGAGCTCTGAGTTGGAGGGCCACAACCTGGTGGCGGTCACCCGGCCGCTGATCTCCGACCCGTTCGAGGCCAAGGAGCTCAGCGGCCATTTCCGCGACTCGCTGGCCGGCGGGCCCAGCATGCGCCTGGAGGTCGACGCCGGCGGTGCTGTGGTGCTGCTGCGCACCCTGCCGCTGCTGGCGGGCGGTGCTTCTGCAGGTGCGGCGGTGCTGATTCGGGACGTCACCGAAGTCAAGCGGCGGGACCGGGCGCTGCTGTCCAAGGACGCCACCATCCGGGAGATCCACCACCGGGTGAAGAACAACCTGCAGACGGTGGCGGCGCTGCTGCGCCTGCAGGCCCGCCGCAGCCCGGAAGCCCGCGATGCGCTGATGGAGTCGGTGCGCCGGGTGGCCGCCATCGCCCAGGTGCACGAGGCGCTGTCGATGTCGGTCGACGAGGAGGTCGACCTGGACGCGGTGATCGACCGGATCCTGCCGAACATGAACGACGTCGCCCGGGTGGATGCCCCGCTGCGGATCCGACGGGAGGGCAGCATGGGCGTGCTCGACGCCGCCCGGGCCACCCCGCTGGTCATGGTGGTCACCGAACTCGTCCAGAACGCCATCGAGCATGCCTTCGACCCGGCCGACAAGGGCGGCTCGGTCACCATCCGGGCGAATCGGTCGGCCCGCTGGCTGGACATCGTCGTGCACGACGACGGCCGCGGCCTGCCGGCCGAGTTCAGCCTGGAAACCTCCGAGCAGCTCGGCCTGCAGATCGTCCGGACCCTGATCGCGGCCGAACTCGACGGAACGTTGCAGATGCGCCGCGCCGAGGAGGGCGGCACCGACGTGCTGCTGCGGGTGCCGATCGGCAGACGGAAGCAGGCATGAAAAAAGTCGCGGCCCCGATCTCTCGGGGCCGCGACCTGAATTCTCTGCTGGAGATCAGACTCCGGTGCGGGCCCGCGTGCGAGCGTTGCGCCGCTTGAGTGCCCGACGCTCGTCCTCGCTCATGCCGCCCCAGACGCCGGCATCCTGGCCGGAATCAAGCGCCCAGGTGAGGCACTCGGTGACGACCGCGCAGCGGTTGCAGACGAGCTTCGCATCAGCGATTTGAGCCAGCGCGGGGCCGCTGTTCCCAACCGGGAAGAAAAGCTCCGGATCCTCGTCCCGACAGACCGCCTTGTGACGCCAATCCATTTGTCGCATCTCCTCGTAGTACTGTGTGCGCAGCAAAACAACGGGAAAACTCCCGTTCAGCCTGAGGCTGGGTAACGCCGGCGCACACAAATGTTGTTGCACTGTTACCAACGATCGTTGCACAGCCCTGCCGGTTGTCAAGGGAAGTTCAGGCAACCGTGAGCAACGCCACTCTGCCGACCGATTTGCCTCGGGTCCACCCCGTTGTACTACACTGCCGCCGAATCGCGTCCGAATTGGTACTTGTGCACCACTAAAGCCCAGGTCAGGGCAGTTCCGGCGGGGGAGCGACGACCGACACCGCATCGGGAACCGAGGTGAACGTCATCTCCTCGCGCAGGCCCAGGAAATCCCCGTCCACCTGGCAGGAGACGGGTTGGGCGGCGGTGATCCGCACCCAGGGCAGGTCGTCTTCGCGGATCAGCTGTTTGGCTTTGATATTCGCTTTTTTCGACAACATTCGTCGCAGCAGTAACAAATTCGCCAGGAAATTCATGCTGGTGATCGCGAATATGCCCAGGCCGGTGTCGAAACTGGTGCCGGGGTTGGTCCACACCGGCCGGGTGTTGACGTAGGTCCAGGGGCTGGCGTTGGAGACGAACGCGAAGTGCACCCCGCGGACCGGATTGCGGCCCGGCAGATGCAGCGTCAGCTGTGGCGCCTCGCGGACGCTGGCCAGCATCTCTCGCACGGCGACCCGCATGTAGCGCCCGGCGGTGACCTTGCGGCCCTTGGCTCGCTGAGCCTCCACGGCGGCCACCACGTCGCCGTCGACGCCCATCCCGGCGGTGGACACCGCCCAGCGCTCGCCGCAGTCCATCAGCCCGATCCGGCGCCACGGCGTGCCCGCCCGGTGGGCGCCGATCAGGTCGATCAGCTGATTGGTGGCCTCGATGGGGTCGGAACTGATACCCAGGGCGCGGGCGAACACGTTGGCCGAGCCGCCGGGCACCACCGAGACGGCGGGCAGTTCGCCGGCCGCCGCGCGCACCCCGCCCGGCTTGCCCAGCAGGCCGTTGACCACCTCGTTCACCGTTCCGTCGCCGCCGTGCACGATGATCAGGTCGATCCCGTCGGCAGCGGCCGCCTCGGCGATCTCGATGGCGTGCCCGCGGTGGTCGGTGTGGGCGACGGTCAGGTCCACCCGGCTCTCCAGGGCGTGTGCCAGCAGGTCGCGGCCGGCCGCGGTGGTCGAGGTGGCATTGGGGTTGACGATCAAGACGGCGCGCACGATTGATGAGCCTAGATCGCAACCAAAACGTGGCCGAACATGTCGGACCCCGACGGTAATCTCGAATCTATGTTCGATGAATCTGATATGTCTGCCTCCCGCCGGGCCGAGGAGCGCCTGCCGAAGCTGGCCGCGGCCTTCACCGCCGGCCGGGTCGACTTCCGGATCTTCGCGACGGCGGCCTTCCGCACCGGCCTGATCGCCGACCCGGACGTGCTGGCCCTGATCGACGCCCAGTTGGCCCGGTTCGCGCCCGGCTGGAACGAGTTGACCTGGAAGCAGGTCGCCGAACTGATCGACGGATGGGTGCGCGAGTTGGATCCGGGTGCCGTCCGCGGCGCGCGCCGGGCCGGTGCGAACGGCGGTGACGGCCGCCTTAGGCTCGGTGCATGACAGTTCCCGCTCCGGCGACGGTGCGTCAGGCGGCCGTTCTGGTGGGTCTGCAGGGCCTCGCCGCGGTCGTGCTGGCGGCGATCCTGGTGGTCCGCGGGCTGGCCGGGGCCGATCAGCACATCGTCAACGGTTTCGGCACCGGCGCGACGGTCGCAGTGCTGGGTGCCGCCGTGCTGGCCGCCGGGTGGGCGCTGTGGAACAGCCGGCGCTGGGGTCGCGGTCTCGCGGTGTTCGCCCAACTGCTGCTGCTGCCGGTGGCCTGGTACATGGGCGTGGGCTCACACCAGTGGGGCTACGCCGTCCCGGTGGCGCTGGTCGCCGCCCTGATCCTGGTGCTGCTGTTCAGCCCGGCCACCGTGGAGTGGCTGACTCAGGAGGATTCGGCCAGTGCGGACAGTTCCGGCCCGGACACCCGATAGGTGATCCACTCCGACATCTGCCGGCCGCCGACCGCGTCATAGAGCGCGATGGCGTTGACATTCCAGTCCAGCACCGCCCAACTCAATCGGCTGTAACCCTTCTCGACGCATTCGCGGGCCAGTGCGGCCAGCAGCGTCCGGGCCAGTCCCTTGCGGCGGAACGCCTCGCGGACGAAAAGGTCCTCCAAATGGATGCCGGCGACCCCGTCCCAGGTGGAGAAGTTGCGGAACCACAGCGCCATCGCGGCGACCTGCCCGTCCTCCTCGGCGATGAAGCAGGAGGCAACCGGGTCGGTGCCGAAAAGCGCTGCCGCGATCTGACTTTCGACCACCGTGCATTCCTCGGGCGCGCGCTCGAACTCGGCGAGTTCTTGGATCATCGCCACGATCTCGGCCTCGTCGCCCGGGACCGCCGGGCGGATCTGGACTGTCATGACACCCCCAGTGCGGTCAGAATGGTCCTGAATTTCGTAGTGGTCTCGGCGACTTCGTCGTCGGCGTCGGATTCGGCGACGATCCCGCCGCCCGCGGTCGCCAGCGCGCTGCACCGGTCCGCCGAGAGCCGGGCGCCGCGGATGGCCACCACCCAGCGGCCGTCGCCGCGGGCGTCGCACCAGCCGACCGCGCCGGCGTAGAAGCCCCGGCCGCCTTCGAGGTCGGCGATCACATCGACCGCGGCCGCGGTGGGAACCCCGCCGACGGCCGGGGTCGGGTGCAGTGCCAGCGCGAGATCCACTGCGGTGGTGGAACTCATCCGCAGCCGGCCGCGGATCGGGGTGCTCAGATGCCACACCGCGGCAGTGCTGCTCAGCTGCGGCTCGGGCGCGATGTCCAGGTCGCGGCACAGCGGTTCCAGTGCGGCACGCATGGTGTCGACGACTAGTTGGTGTTCGTGGCGGTTCTTACCGGAGCCGGCCAGGGCGGCGGCATTGGCCGCATCTGTCTCCGGATCAGAAGAGCGCGGCGCCGACCCGGCGAACGGCTGACAGGTGACCACATCGCCGCTGCGGGCCACCAGTAGTTCCGGGCTGGCGCCCACCAGGGCGGCGCCCGCGAATTCCGGCCCGGCGGGGGAGAGGTCGGCCAGGTAGGCGGTCGCCTCAGGGTCGGTCTCGAGCAGCCGGTGCAGGATCATCAGCGGGTCCATCGGCGCATCGGCAACCAGCTGCAGGGCGCGGGCCAAAACGACCTTCTGCAAAGGGTTTTCATTTTTCCGCAGCAGTCGCAGCGCTGCGTCGATACGGGCGCGGTGCGTCGTGCGATCAGGCAGTGTCCCGGTGATCCGGACCTCCGGCAGTCCGCCGGCGGGCCGCGGCGGCACGGTGTGACCGACGGTGACCGGTTCCAGCAGTGCAGCCGGCTCTCGGACGTCGAAGGGCAGCGCGCCGACCACCAGCGCGGCCGATCCGTCCCGTAGCGCGGCGGCCGCCGCAGCGACGTCGTCATAGGAGGTCTTGATGCCGGTCGCGACGAGCGTGCCGGCCGGACCGCTCAGGACGAAGGACGGGTTCACGCGGTGAGCGCCGTCATGAGGTCAGACCCAGCGCCGACAGCTGGCGCAGCCCGTACTCGAAACCGCACACCGCGACGGTGGCGGTGCCGAACCCGTAGCGGGCGCCCTCGCGCAGCGGCTGCTCCACCCACCGGGTCACCACCGAGCGGGAGAAGTGGCCGTGGCTGACGAACACCACGTCGCGCCCGGGCATGTGCTCCAGCCCGTAGGCCACCGCCTGATCGGCCCGCATGCTGACCTGGTCGACGCTCTCCCCGCCCGGGCAGCCGTAGGTCCACAGCAGCCAGCCCGGCGTTTGGGTGCGGATGTCGTGGGTGGTCATTCCCTCGTAGTCGCCGTAGTCCCACTCGGCCAGCAGCGGGGAGATCTCGTCGACGGCCAGTCCGGCCAGTTCGGCGGTGGCCAGCGCGCGGCGGCGCGGACTGCTCACCACCAGCGGGTTGTCCAGGTTCAGCCGTTCCAGGGTCACCGCGGCCTGCCGGGCCTGCTCGCGGCCCTCCTCGGTGAGACCGATGTCGGTGCGGCTGGTGTGCTTGCGGTCGCGTGACCACTCGGTTTCACCGTGCCGCAGCAGGACCAGCCGATGGTTGCCGACACTCACGGTCAGCGATTCTGCCCCAACCTGTAAGACTGGTCCCCATGACCCGAGTTCTGGCCGTGGCCAACCAGAAGGGTGGGGTGGCCAAGACGACGACGGTGGCGTCACTGGGGGCGGCCTTCGTGGCCGAGGGCAAACGGGTGCTGCTCGTCGATCTTGACCCGCAGGGCTGTCTCTCCTTCTCGCTGGGCACCGACCCGGACAAGCTGCCGGTGTCAGTGCACGAGGTGCTCCTCGGCGAGGTCGAACCCAGCGCCGCGCTGGTGCAGACGCCGGAGGGCATGTGGCTGCTGCCGGCCAACATCGACCTGGCCGGCGCCGAGGCGATGCTGCTGATGCGGGCCGGCCGGGAGTACGCGCTCAAGCGCGCGCTGGCCAAGTTGGACGACCACGACTTCGACGTGGTGATCATCGACTGCCCGCCGTCACTGGGTGTGCTCACCCTCAACGGCCTGACCGCCGCCGACGACGTGATCGTGCCGTTGCAGTGCGAGACGCTGGCGCACCGCGGTGTGGGGCAGTTCCTGCGCACCGTCGACGACGTCCAGCAGATCACCAACCCGAACCTCACGCTGCTCGGCGCGCTGCCGACGCTGTACGACTCGCGCACCACGCACAGCCGCGACGTGCTCTTCGACGTCGCCGATCGCTACGACCTGCCCGTGCTGTCCCCGCCGATCCCGCGCACCGTGCGGTTCGCCGAGGCCAGCGCTTCGGGTTCCTCGGTGATGGCCGGCCGGAAGAACAAGGGCGCCAACGCCTACCGGGAAATCGCGAAATCGCTTCTCAAGCACTGGAAGTCGGGCAAGAAGCTGCCGACGTTCACGCCTGACGTTTAGTCGAGCCGACGATGCCGCCGCGGAACGCGGCGGAGGAGGAGCGAGACAATTCAGCCTTTAGCCCGGACGCGGGCGACCATCAGTCCGTAGACCACGATGTTGAACAGCGCCAGCACGCCGG
>NZ_JAFMJZ010000099.1 GCF_017853185.1 Mycolicibacterium sp. | reverse complement strand
GACCCTGGCGCCGGTGACCGGGATCGACCCGGAGCGCACCGCCGACGAACTCGCCGACCAGGTGCAGAAGGCCATCGACGGCAAGGGTCTGATCCCGTGAGCGCACCCGTTCGTGAGAAATTCAAGGCCGGCGGGGATCGTCTGGCCCAGCGGAAGCTGGCCTACTGGCTGATCGCCCCGGCCGTCGTGCTGATGCTGGCGGTCACCGCCTACCCGATCATCTACGCGGTGTGGCTGAGCCTGCACCGCTACAACCTGGCCAGCCCGAACGACATCACGTTCGTCGGCTTGGGCAACTACGCCACCATCCTCGGTGACAAGTACTGGTGGACAGCCTTTTTCGTCACGTGCGTCATCACGGTGATCTCGGTGGCCATCGAGTTCGTGCTCGGCCTGGGCCTGGCACTGGTGATGCACCGCACCATCTTCGGCAGGGGTCTGGTGCGCACCGCAATCCTGATCCCGTACGGCATCGTCACCGTCGCCGCGTCCTACTCCTGGTACTACGCGTGGACGCCGGGCACCGGCTATCTGGCCAACCTGCTGCCCGATGGCAGTGCGCCACTGACCCAACAGATTCCGTCGCTGGCGGTGATCATTCTCGCCGAGGTCTGGAAGACGACGCCGTTCATGGCACTGCTGCTGCTGGCCGGTCTGGCGCTGGTGCCCGAGGATCTGCTCAAGGCCGCCGAAGTGGACGGTGCCTCGTCGTGGACCCGGCTGACCCGGGTGATCATCCCGCTGATCAAGCCGGCCATCCTGGTGGCGCTGTTGTTCCGCACCCTGGACGCGTTCCGGATCTTCGACAACATCTACGTGCTCACCGGTGGGTCCAACGACACCGCGTCGGTGTCGATCCTGGGTTACGACAACCTGTTCAAGGCGTTCAACCTGGGACTCGGGTCGGCGATCAGCGTGCTGGTGTTCCTCTCAGTGGCGGTGATCGCGTTCGTCTACATCAAGCTGTTCGGCGCTGCTTCTCCTGGGGCGCCCGGCGCGGACGACGAGGTCCGGCGATGACGCGCCGCGCCGGTTTCTGGACGGTGATCAACATCGCGGTGGTCATCTACGCACTGCTGCCGGTGCTGTGGATCCTGAGCCTCTCGCTCAAGCCGACCTCGACGGTCAAGGACGGCAAGCTGATTCCCACCGAGATCACCTTCGCCAACTACAAGGGCATCTTCACCGGTGATGTGTTCTCCTCGGCGCTGTTCAACTCCATCGGCATCGCGCTGATCACCACGGTGATCGCGGTGACGATCGGCGGGATGGCGGCGTACGCGGTGGCGCGACTGGACTTCGCCGGCAAGCGGGCGCTGATCGGGGCGGCACTGCTGATCGCGATGTTCCCCCAGATCTCTTTGGTGACACCGCTGTTCAACATCGAACGCAAGATCGGGCTGTTCGACACCTGGCCCGGACTGATCATCCCGTACATCACCTTCGCGCTGCCGTTGGCGATCTACACCCTCTCGGCGTTCTTCCGGGAGATCCCGTGGGATCTGGAGAAGGCCGCCAAGATGGATGGCGCCACGCCCGCACAGGCCTTCCGCCGGGTGATCGCGCCACTGGCCGCGCCGGGCATCGTCACCGCCGCGATCCTGGTGTTCATCTTCGCCTGGAACGACCTGCTGCTGGCGCTGTCGCTGACCGCCACCAAGGCGGCGATCACCGCGCCGGTGGCGATCGCGAACTTCACCGGCAGTTCGCAATTCGAGGAGCCGACCGGGTCGATCGCGGCCGGCGCGATGGTGATCACCATCCCGATCATCGTCTTCGTTCTGATCTTCCAACGACGGATTGTCGCCGGGCTCACCTCCGGCGCGGTGAAGGGGTAGCGGGGCTGACATGGCCGAAATCGTCCTGGAGCACGTGAGCAAGCAGTACCCCGGCGGGTCCACCCCGGTGAAGGACCTGAGCCTGACCATCGCCGACGGCGAGTTCGTCATCCTGGTCGGACCGTCCGGGTGCGGCAAGACGACCACGCTCAACATGATCGCGGGCCTGGACGAGATCACCTCCGGCGAACTGCGCATCGGCGGCGACCGGGTCAACGACAAGGCGCCGCGGGACCGCGACGTCGCCATGGTGTTCCAGTCCTACGCGCTCTACCCGCACATGACGGTGCGGCAGAACATCGCCTTCCCGCTGACCCTGGCCAAGATGGGCAAGGCCGAGATCGAGGCCAAGGTCGCCGAGACGGCGCGGATCCTGGACCTCACCGAGTTGCTCGACCGCAAGCCCGCCCAACTCTCCGGCGGTCAGCGCCAACGGGTGGCGATGGGCCGCGCGATCGTGCGAAAGCCCAAGGCGTTCCTCATGGATGAGCCGTTGAGCAACCTCGATGCCAAGCTGCGGGTGCAGATGCGCGGCGAGATCGCCCGGCTGCAGAAGCGGCTGGGCACCACCACCGTCTACGTCACCCATGACCAGACCGAGGCGATGACGCTGGGCGATCGGGTGGTGGTGCTCAAGGACGGGGTGGCGCAGCAGATCGGCACCCCCGACGAGCTGTACAACCATCCGGCGAACCTGTTCGTCGCCGGCTTCATCGGATCGCCGGCGATGAACTTCTTCCCGGCCACCCCGACCGCCTCCGGGATCCGGCTGCCGTTCGGCGAGGTCGCGATGCCGGTGCCGGCCGGTGGATCGGGCAACCTGGTCGCCGGTCTGCGTCCGGAGAGCTTTGAGGACGCCGCACTGCTCGACGGTTTCGAGCGGGTCAAGGCCGTCACCTTCGGCGTCGAGGTCAACCTGGTCGAGTCGCTGGGATCGGACAAGTACGCCTACTTCTCCGTCCCCGGCGCCACCGGATCCGATTTTGTGGCAAGGCTTTCCGCCGAGTCGACAGCCGCCGTGGGGCAGCCGCTGGAGCTGGCGCTGGATCCGGCCAAGCTGCACATCTTCGATGCGGCGTCCGGGGTGAACCTCACCGCGTGAGCGATTCACTGGCCGCGGCCAGAGCGCACCTGCACTCGTGCTTCGCCGACATTGATCCCGACGTCGCGAGCGTCACCTTCCTCGGCGTGGAGCGGATGGATGTGCTCCGTTTCGCCACTGAAGGCGGCTATTCCTATGTCTCCCTGGGGTGTTCGCGTCACCCGATGGCCGATGCATCGGCGTCGGTTGTCGACCCGATCCGTGGTCCGCGTGCGGAGGTGGTGATGCGGCTGCGAACCGGTGTGCCGACGCCCGGGCTTGCGCGCAGCCTGGCGGTGATCGCCGCGACGCCAGCAGTGGATGGGATCGTGCTCACCGAGGACCTGCTGGTCGATCTCTCCACTCCGCTGTGGGAGGGTGCGCCGTTCACCGCTGTACTCCTCGGACGGTCGGAGATTCCCGATCTGGAGCAGGACCCGCCGCGCGATCCGGTGCGGTTTCTGTCCGCGGTTCCGATCACCCAGACCGAGGCGGCCTGGGTGCGCCTGAAGGGGGCCGAGGCGATGCGGCAGGCCTGGGCCGATGACGGCGTCGATGTGCTCGACCCGCATCGGCGGGCGTCGGCACCCAGCTGAGTCCGATTGCCGGGCAAGGGAATCAGTGCGTGCGGATCAAGAAGCCTGAGTTGATCAGCAGTTGCACGGGGGCGTCCCTGCCGTCCGGACCGGTGATCCGGTACTGAACGCCTCCGCCGGGCTGGCCGAACCACGAGGCGACCTGGGACTGTTCGATGTGAAAACTTGCCGGCAGTTTCGCGGGATCGGCGACGACGTACTCGAAGTACGGTGCCACCGAGCTGCTCGGCGGCAGCGCGAGTTGGGCGAAGAAGGAGCCCGCCGTCGCCAGGTACGAGCCGCCGGAGTAGCCGAAGCGACTGAGCACCACACCGGCAGGGAGCGCAACGTCAGGGACAACGGTGCCCGGAATCGCGTAGGGCTTGCTCGGGTCGTTGTCGTCGGGGTACGTCAGGCCACCGCCGTCGGGCCGAACTTGATTGTTGTAGGTGGCGCTGTATCCGACGAAGAGGCGCGACGTGAGCGGTAGCGGTGCACCGCCGGTCATCCCGGCTCGGCCGAGCAACCCGCCGTACCCGCCGGCGCCCCCGCCTCCGCCGATCGTGACCACCACGCAGGTGGACTGGCCCTGACTGCACTGCATCGTCCCGGAACCGCCGGTGCCGCCGTCACCTCCGACGCCGAAGAGCACGCCACCGCGGCCGCCGGCTCCGCCGTTGGCACCGGTCGAGGCTGCGCCGCCGGCTCCGCCGTTGCCGAGGAACAACCCGGCTGAGCCGCCGTTGCCTCCGCTGACTCCGCCCACAACTCGCGGGGCGTCCCCGCCGTTGCCGCCGTTTCCGAAGAGGCCGGCTGAGCCGCCGTTCCCGGCGTTGAATCCGTTGCCGCCGTTGCCGATCAGCAGTCCGCCGAGGCCACCGGCGCACGGGTTGGTGCCGGGGCAGGTCGCGCCGTCAAAGCTGAAACCATTGCCGATCAGCAGTCCGGCGTTGGGGTGGACGGCGGTTCCGTCGGAGAACAGGAGTGCGACGATCGGGCCGGGCGTGAACTGGGCGACAGCCGCTCCGTGAGGAGTTGACTTGCCATCCGCGGTGACGGCGATGCGGTGGGTGGACGCGATCCGGTTAGTCGAGGTTGCGACAGGTGCGGAAGGACGCGCGCCCGCAGCGATGCGTTTTCCCGGCGGCGGCCGGTGGGGAGCGCGTGCCGGAGCTGAGTGAGCCGACCCGCGGGAACCGGTCGTGGTGGTGGTTGTGTCGGCCGGATCGGCGGACGCGGTGGCGACCCCCGAACACGCGGCGAGTGCGATTGCTGCGGCCACGATGCCGATCGCCGGCAGATGCCTGGAGGCCGCTTTCTTGGTTCGGCTGTCGCATGTGGCCATAGGGCGGCACGTTACCGCGAGTCACCAATCGGGGGAGGGTGCCTTCGCATCGCCGCAGGCGGCCTGAGTATTACAGCCAGTGGTTGCGGCGGAAGGTGATGTAGAGGAACCCGCACGCCGACGCCATCAGCAGCAGCACCGCCGGATAGCCCCACTGCCAAGCCAGTTCCGGCATGTTCTCGAAGTTCATCCCGTAGATGCCGGCGATCATGGTCGGCACGGCGGCGATGGCCACCCACGCCGAGATCTTGCGGGTGTCGCGGTTCTGCTGCAGTTCCACCTTGGCCAGCGCCGCCTGCACCAATGAGGTGAGCATCTCGTCGTAGCTGGCGATCAGGTCGGCGGCCAGGGTCTGGTGGTCGGAGACGTCACGCATGTAGCGCCGGATCTCCTTGGGCAGCAGGTCCTTGTAGTCGGTCTGCATCCGGCCGAGTGCGTCGGTGAGCGGCCATACCGCCCTGCGCAATTCGACGACCTCACGTTTGAGCAGATAGATCGGTTCGATGTCGGTCTTGCTGTGCGGGGAGAAGGTCGCCTCCTCGATCGCGTCGATGTCGGCGTCCATCGCCTCGGCGACCCAGCGGTAGGAGTCGACGATGTGGTCGGCGATCGCGTGCATCACCGCGTACGGACCCAGCGCCAGTTGGGCGTGCTCGGCCTCCAGGTCGTGGCGTACCCCGGCCAGCCCGGTGTGGTCGCCGTGCCGAACGGTGACCACGAAGTCACGGCCGACGAACACCATGATCTCGCCGGTCTCGACGATCTCGCGAGCCAGTTCCACCGACTCGTGCGGGACGTAGTTCACCGTCTTGAGGACCAGGAACAGGGTGTCGTCGTAACGCTCCACCTTGGGGCGTTGATGCGCGTGCACGGCGTCCTCGACGGCGAGCGGGTGCAGCCCGTAGACCTGGGCCACTTCCTGCATCTGATGGTCGTCGGGCTCATGCAGGCCGATCCAGACGAACGCCCTCTGTCCGGTTGCCTCGATCTCGTGGACCTTGTCCAGGGCGGCGGAGTAGGTGTACTTGCCGGGCAGCCGGCTGCCGTCGGAGTACACCGCGCAGTCAACCGTCGCCTCGGACACCGGCAGCGGGATCCGGCGGGCGAACTCGGCTTCCGGGCGCGGACGGGCGATCCCGAGCAGCGCCGGGGGTCGCGGTTTGAACGACGCCATCTCGCCTCCTCGGATCTGTTCGCCGAATGTTACGCGGCTGGTCGAGTACATTGGCGCGGTGTCTGAAACGGTGCCCGCCTCGCATCTCGTCATCAGCGACGAGGAGATCTTCGCCGCTCATCAGGGCGGCAAACTGTCCGTCGAACTGAAGGCTCCGCTGGATACCCAGCGTGCGCTGTCGATCGCCTACACCCCGGGCGTGGCGCAGGTCTGTCGTGCGATCGCCGCCGACGAGACGCTCGCCGCCCGCTACACCTGGGCGCACCGGCTGGTGGCCGTGGTGAGCGACGGCACCGCGGTGCTGGGCCTCGGTGACATCGGCCCGTCGGCCTCGCTGCCGGTGATGGAGGGCAAGGCCGCACTGTTCAAGACCTTCGGCGGTCTGGACTCGATCCCGATCGTGCTGGACACCAAGGACCCCGACGAGATCGTCGACATCCTGATCAAGATGCGGCCGAGTTTCGGCGCGGTGAACCTCGAGGACATCTCCGCCCCGCGCTGCTTCGAGATCGAGCGCCGGGTGATCGAGGCGCTGGACTGCCCGGTGATGCACGACGACCAGCACGGCACCGCGATCGTGGTGCTGGCCGCACTGCTGGGCGCCACCGCGGTGCTCAAACGCAAGCTCAGTTCACTGAAGATGGTCATCTCCGGCGCCGGCGCCGCGGGTGTGGCGTGCGCCAACATCCTGCTCGAGGCGGGCCTGACCGACATCACCATGATCGACTCGAAGGGCATCGTGCACACCGGCCGCACCGACCTGAATTCGGTGAAGGCCGAGTTGGCGGCGCGCACCAACCCGGAGGGCCGCACAGGTGGGGTGGCCGAGGCGCTGGCCGGAGCCGACGTGTTCCTCGGGGTCTCGGCGGGCAAGGTGCCCGAGGAGGTCATCGCCTCGATGGCCCCCAACGGCATCGTGTTCGCCTGCTCCAACCCCGATCCGGAGATCCACCCCGAGGTGGCCGGGAAGTATGCCGCCATCGTCGCCACCGGCCGCAGCGACTTCCCCAACCAGATCAACAACGTGCTGGCCTTCCCGGGCGTGTTCCGCGGCGCGCTGGACGCCGGCGCCCGGCGGATCACCGAGAAGATGAAAGTGGCTGCGGCCGAGGCGATCTTCTCCGTGGTCGGCGACGATCTGGCTGCCGATCACATCGTTCCGAGCCCGTTGGATCCGCGCGTCGGCCCGGCGGTGGCCGCTGCGGTGGCGGCAGCCTCCAAGGAGTGACGGCCGGGGTGAGGCTCCGGGGTTGGCTGCTGCTGATCCTGACGCTGATCGTCGGCTGCAGCCATCCCGGCCCCGGCCCGTCGCTGATCGTCGGCGGTTCCGCGGATCCGCAGATATCCCTGCTGGCCAACATCTACGCGGCCGGGCTGCGCTACTACGGCACCGACGCCCGGGTGCAGACGGTGGCCGATCCGGTGGCCGCTCTGGACTCCGGCATCGTCAGTGTGACACCAGGTTTCACCGGTCGGCTGTTGCAGCGGTTCGCGCCGGGTTCGGCAGCGCGCTCGGCCGAGCAGGTGTTCCGGGCGATGATCGGCGCGCTGCCCGAGGGGGTGGCCGCCGGTGACTACGCCGTCGCCGCCGAGGACAAGCCGGCTCTGGCGGTCACCGGCGCGGCTGCAGCGAGTTGGGGCAGCCGCGATCTGACCGCCCTGGTGCAGCATTGCGCGGGACTGCGCATCGGTGTTGTCGCCGGGGTGTCCGTACCCGCCGCGGTGGGGGAGTGCGCGTTGCCGTCCGCGCGTGAATTCCCCGATACCGCAACACTGTTCGCGGCTCTGCGTGACGGCTCTGTGACGGCGGCCTGGACCACCACCGCCGATACCGGGGTGCCCGACGGCGTCGTCGTCCTGGTGGACCGCAAGCCGACGCTGGTCCCGGCGGAGAACGTCGTCGCTCTCTACCGGCGCAACGAACTCGGCAAGATGCAGCTTCGGGCGATCAACGAACTGGCCGGCGTGCTGGACACCGCGTCGCTGGTCGACATGCTGCGTCAGGTCAAGGGCGGAAGCGATCCGCGGGCCGTGGCCGAGGCGTGGCTGGCGGCGAACCCGCTGGGTAAATAGTTCACTGCATCTTCGGCATGTACCGGGCGGCCAGCGTGGTGAGCACGCGCTGATAGCCGGAACCGGTGGCCCGGACGAAGAGGTCGAGGATCTTGGCGTCGGTGCCGACGAGAACCTTGGCCTTACCCTTGGCCACGCCGTCGAGAATGATCTCGGCGGCGCGTTCGGCGGAGGTGCGGGCCATCTTCGAGTCGAACCACTCGGCCATTTCGGCGGCGTTGAGGCCCTCGGCGGTGGTTCCCTTGCGGGCGATCGCGGTCTTGATGCCGCCGGGGTGCACGCTGGTCACCTTGACCGGATGGCCGGCCAGGATCATCTCCTGGCGCAACGCCTCGGTGAAGCCGCGGACGGCGAACTTGGCCGAGTTGTAGGCCGCCTGCCCGGGGACCGCGAACAGGCCGAAGACACTTGAGGTGTTGATGATGTGACCGTCGCCGGAGGCGATCAGGTGCGGCAGGAAGGCCTTGGTGCCGTTGACCACGCCCCAGTAGTCCACGTCCATCACCCGTTCGATGTCCTTGAACTGGCTGATCTCGACGTCGCCGCTGAAGGCGATGCCGGCGTTGTTGTAGATCTGGTTGACCTTGCCGAAGTGGCCCTTGACCTCGTCGGCGTAGAGCAGGAAGGACTCCCGTTCCGCCACGTCGAGGCGGTCCGTCTTGACCTTGACCCCGATCGCCTTCAGTCGGGCCTCGGTGACCGCCAGACCTTCGGTGTCGACGTCACTGATGGCGACCGAAGCCCCGGCGCGGCCCAGCTGAACAGCGAGTTCGGCGCCCATGCCCGATCCCGCTCCGGTGACGACGGCGACTTTGCCTGCGAATCCCTGCATGGTCCGAGGTTAGCAGCGGCTGTAACGCCCGGACCCGCGCCTACGATGGTCTGATCATGAAGCTTCGTTCTGCCGCGCTGGCCGCCGCCCTGATGGCAGTGGCGCTGCCGTTTGCCGCTCCGGCCTCGGCCGACACCACCAGCAGCGTGGACCAGTTCCTGACCACCCTGGACGGCCTGGGGATCAGCAACCTCAACCCCACCGACGCGGTCGCGCTGGGTCAGTCGGTCTGCCCGCTGCTGGCACAGCGCAGCCAGAACACCGCCGACATCGCGGCCAAGGTCTCCGACAGCCTGGGCAAGCCGCTCGGCATGGGCACCATGTTCACCGGCGCGGCGGTCTCATTCCTGTGCCCGCAGGCCGTGGACAGGATCGCCGGCAGCCTGGCCGACGGCCGGCTGCCGATCCCGCTGTTCGGGGGCTAGCCGATCAGCGGGCCAGCGAGATCAGCTGAAAGCCTCGTCGAGGATCTCCTGCTGCTCGACGGCGTGCACCTTCGACGACCCTGACGACGGCGCCGACATGGCCCGGCGCGAGATGCGCTTGATGCCGGTCAGTTTCTCCGGGAGCATCTCGGGCAGTTCCAGGCCGAAGGTGGGCCAGGCGCCCTGGTTGGCCGGCTCCTCCTGCACCCAGCGGAACTCGCGCGCGTTCGGGTACCGATCCAGGGTTTCGCCCAGCCGGCGCTTGGGCAGCGGGGCCAATTGCTCGATGCGCACGATCGCGATGTCGTCGCGGCCGTCCTTGGCCTTGCGGGCTTCCAGCTCGTAGTAGATCTTGCCGCTGGTGAGCAGCACCCGGGTGACCTTGCTGCGGTCGCCGTCGCCGTCGGTGTAGGTCGGCTCCTCCAGGATCGAGCGGAACTTGTGCTCGGTGAAGTCGCGGATGTCGCTGACGGCGGCCTTGTTGCGCAGCATCGACTTCGGGGTGAAGACGATCAGCGGCCGGTGCACGCCGTCGAGGCCGTGCCGGCGCAGCAGGTGGAAGTAGTTCGCCGGGGTGGACGGCATCGCGATCGTCATGGACCCCTCGGCCCACAACTGCAGGAAACGCTCGATGCGTCCCGAGGTGTGGTCGGGGCCCTGACCCTCGTGGCCGTGCGGCAGCAGCAGCACGACGTCGGAGAGCTGACCCCATTTGGCCTCACCGGAGCTGATGAACTCGTCGATGATCGACTGCGCCCCGTTGACGAAGTCGCCGAACTGGGCCTCCCACAACACGATCGCTTCCTGGTTGCCCACCGAGTAGCCGTATTCGAAGCCCACCGCCGCGTACTCCGAGAGTGGCGAGTCGTAGATCAGGAAGCGGCCGCCGTTGGGTGTGCCGTCCGGGTTGAGGGTCAGCAGATCCAGCGGCGTGAAATTGGCGCCGGTGGCCGGGTCGATCAGGACGGCGTGGCGCTGGGTGAAGGTGCCGCGCTTGGTGTCCTGGCCGGAGAACCGGATCAGCTTGCCCTCGGCCAGGAAGGTGCCCAGTGCGAGCAGTTCGGCGAAGGCCCAGTCGACCTTGCCCTCGTAGGCCATCTCGCGGCGCTTCTCCAGCACCGGTTTGACGCGCGGGTGCGGGGTCCAGCCCTCCGGGAAACTGAGGTGCGCGTCGCCGATGCGGGCCAGCAGCGACTTGTCGACCGCGGTGTTCATGCCGCGCGGGAGCATCTGCGCGCCCTCCACGGACTCGCTGGGCTCGATCACATGCTTCTCGAGTTCGCGAACCTCGTTGAACACCTGCTCGAGTTGGCCCTGGTAGTCACGCAGGGCGTCCTCGGCCTCCTTCATCGAGATGTCGCCGCGGCCGATCAGGGACTCGGTGTAGTTCTTGCGGACGCCGCGCTTGGTGTCGATCACGTCGTACATGGCCGGGTTGGTCATCGACGGGTCGTCGCCCTCGTTGTGACCGCGACGGCGGTAGCACAGCATGTCGATGACGACGTCCTTGTTGAACTTCTCCCGGAAGTCCACCGCCAGGCGCGCCACCCACACGCACGCCTCGGGATCGTCGCCGTTGACGTGGAAGATCGGCGCGCCAACCATTTTCGCGACGTCGGTGCAGTATTCCGCCGAGCGCGAGTACTCCGGCGCGGTGGTGAAGCCGATCTGGTTGTTGACGACGATGTGGATGGTGCCGCCGGTGCGGTAGCCCTTGAGCAGCGCGAGGTTGAGCACCTCGGCCACCACGCCCTGGCCGGCGAACGCGGCGTCGCCGTGCAGCATCAGCGGAACGACGGAGAACTTCGGGTCGGCCTCACCGTCGATCAGGTCCTGCTTGGCGCGCACCAGACCCTCGAGCACCGGGTCGACGGCCTCGAGGTGCGACGGGTTGGCCACCAGCGAGACGTCGATCTCGTTGTCGCCGAACATCTGCAGGTAGCGGCCGTCGGCGCCGAGGTGGTACTTGACGTCGCCGGAACCGTGCGCCTGCGTCGGGTTCAGGTTGCCCTCGAACTCGCTGAAGATCTGCGAGTACGGCTTGCCGACGATGTTGGCCAGCACGTTGAGCCGGCCGCGGTGCGGCATGCCGATGACCACCTCGTCGAGGTCGTGCTGGGCGCACTGGTCGATCACCGCGTCCATCATCGGGATCACCGACTCGGCGCCTTCCAGCGAGAAACGCTTCTGCCCAACGTATTTCGTCTGCAGGAAGGTCTCGAAGGCCTCCGCCGCGTTCAGCTTGCTCAGGATGTACTTCTGCTGGGCAACCGGGGGCTTGTCGTGCCGGACCTCGATGCGCTCCTGCAGCCACTTCTGCTGCTCGGGCTCCAGGATGTGGGTGTACTCCACGCCGATGTGCCGGCAGTAGGCGTCGCGCAGCACCGAGAGCACGTCGCGCAGCTTCTTGTACTCCTGGCCGGCGAACCCGTCGACCTTGAACACCCGGTCGAGATCCCACAGCGTCAGGCCGTGGGTGAGCACATCGAGGTCGGGGTGCATCCGGAAGCGGTTCTTGTCCAGGCGCAGCGGGTCGATGTCGGCCATCAGGTGTCCGCGGTTGCGGTAGGCCGCGATCAGTTCGAGAACGCGGGCGTTCTTGTCCAGGATCGAATCCGGGTTGTCGGTGCGCCACCGGACCGGCTCGTACGGGATGCCGAGGTCGACGAAGATCTCGTCCCAGAAGTCGTCGGAGAGCATCAACTGGTGGATGGTGCGCAGGAAGTCGCCGGACTCCGCGCCCTGGATGATGCGGTGGTCGTAGGTCGACGTCAGCGTGATCAGCTTGCCCACACCGAGTTCGGCGATGCGCTCCTCGCTGGCGCCCTGGAACTCCGCCGGATACTCCATGGCGCCTGCGCCGACGATGGCGCCCTGACCGGCCATCAGTCGCGGCACCGAGTGCACGGTGCCGATGGTGCCCGGGTTGGTCAGCGAGATGGTG
>NZ_JAFMJZ010000270.1 GCF_017853185.1 Mycolicibacterium sp. | reverse complement strand
ACCAGCGCCGATGATACTACCCAAAAGGGTGGAAAAGTAGGACACCGCCGAACACAAATTAAAGTCCTGGGCCCCCCATAGCAATATGGGGGGCCCAGGCATTTGTGTATAAAGATCGAAATGCGGTGACTAATTCAAGCCGCATTAGGACGCTATTGCGAATGGCCGTATCCTTTACCTCGATGGTTGACGACAGACAAGACGGCGGCCGGCGCGACCGGACCTCGGCCCCGCGCCGTTCCGGCCCGGACCGGGCCCGCCGCGCACAGCCCCAGAAGCCGCCGCAACGGGGCGCGCAGCGGGGCCGGCCCGACTCCAGGCCCCGCCCCGCGGACGGCGCCGATGCCGACACCCGCAGCGCTCCGACGATCCCGGCGTCCATCGAGGCCAAGCAGCTCGCTCCGGAGATCCGGGCGGAGTTGCTCACCCTGGACAAGTCGACCGCCGACACCGTCGCCCGCCACCTGGTGGCCGCCGGCGAACTGATGGATTCCGATCCCGAGGCCGCCCTGGCGCACGCGCAGGCGGCCCGCACCCGGTCGGGGCGCCTCGCGGTGATCCGCGAGGCGGTCGGTATCGCCGCCTATCACTGTGGCGACTGGGCGCAGGCCTTGGCGGAGTTCCGTGCCGCCCGCCGGATGGGCTCCAAATCGCAACTGCTGCCGCTCATCGCCGACTGCGAGCGCGGAGTCGGGCGTCCGGAGCGCGCCATCGAACTGGCCCGCAGTCCGGAGGCCGCCGCACTGACCGGGGATGACGCCGATGAACTGCGGATCGTCGCTGCCGGCGCCCGCATCGATCTGGGGCAGCTCGACCAGGCGCTGGCGGTGTTGTCCAGTCCCGCGCCGGACCCGTCGCGCACCGGATCGACGGCAGCCCGGTTGTTCTACGCCTACGCCGACGTGCTGCTGGCCCTCGACCGCTCGGGCGAAGCGCTGCAGTGGTTCATCCATGCCGCCGCAGCCGACACCGATGGTGTGACCGACGCCGAAGACCGGGTCAGCGAGCTCGCCTGAGATGGTGAGGTCGAATGATCTTGCGCAGCAGCATGATTGCCTGCTGCTCGACCTCGACGGCACCCTGTTCCGCGGGCATTCGGCGACCCCGGGCGCCGTAGAGACGCTGGAGAGCGTCGACGCCACAGCGCTGTTCGTCACCAACAACGCCTCACGGTCTGCCGTTGAGGTGGTCGGCCACCTCAACGAGTTGGGCTTCACCGCCACCGCCGGCGAGGTGGTGACCAGTGCGCAGAGCGCTGCCAGGATGCTCGCCGACCGGCTGCCGGCCGGTTCGAAGGTTCTGGTGGTCGGGACCGACGCGCTGGCAGGTGAGATCACCGCGGTCGGACTGCAGCCGGTGCGGTTGTTCGCCGAGGAACCGGTGGCCGTCGTCCAGGGGCTGTCACTGACCATCTGCTGGGACGACCTGGCCGAGGCTGCCCTGGCGATCCGGGCCGGGGCGCTGTGGGTCACCGCGAACCTGGACGTGACGCTGCCGACCGAACGCGGACTGCTGCCCGGCAACGGGTCGATGGTCGCCGCGTTGCGCGCAGCCACCGACGTCGAGCCGCTGGTGGCCGGCAAGCCGTTCCCGGCTCTCATGCACGACGCGCTGGCCCGCGGCGCCTTCGCCACCCCACTGGTGGTGGGTGACCGGCTCGACACCGACATCGCCGGCGCCAATGCCGCCGGACTGCCCAGCCTGATGGTGCTGACCGGGGTCAGCACGGCAGCCGAGGCCGTCCACGCCGCGCCACAGCTGCGCCCCACCTATGTCGGCGCCGACCTGCGATCGCTGCTTCAGACTCCGGAGCAACTGGCCGTCGGCCCGCAGCCCGCCTGGAACGTCGAGGTCAGCGGTGGTGTCGCCACCGTCAGCTCGGCGGCCGCCGATCAGGGTGACGGCCTGTCGGTGGTCCGGGCCCTCGCGCACGCCGTATGGGCGGCCGACCGGCCGGTGGGGGTGCGTCCCGGCGACGACACCGCCCGGGCCGCACTGGACCGCTGGTCGCTGCTGACGAAGGCGGATCAGCTAGCGTGAGCGGTGATATGAACACCGATCCGCAGCAGATCCGCGCACAGATCGACGCACTTCTGGTCGAGCTGCCCCGCCTCGATCCCGAGGCCCCGGAGACCCTGTTCGCGCATGACGCCGACGTCGAGACCGTCGGCCGTCGGCTCGAGGAAGCGCACCAGATCCTGGTCGACGCGCTGGAATCGGTCGAGAAGGGCTGATCCACGCATGACGCGGCGTGCCCGGGTTGATGCTGAGCTGGTCCGGCGGGGGCTGGCCCGCTCGCGGCAGCAGGCCGCCGAACTGATCGGCGCCGGCCGGGTCACCATCGACGGTATGCGGGCGGCCAAGCCGGCCACCGCGGTCGCCCTCAGCGCCGCACTGGTCGTCGAAGGGCCCCCCGAGCGCAACTGGGTCTCCCGCGGCGCCCACAAACTCATCGGCGCCCTCGACGCGTTCGAGATCGACGTCACCGGCCGGCGCTGCCTGGACGCCGGAGCCTCCACGGGCGGTTTCACCGAGGTGCTGCTGGACCGCGGCGCGGCCGAGGTGGTCGCCGTCGACGTCGGCTACGGGCAACTGGCCTGGTCACTGCGATCCGATGAAAGGGTGCACGTCATCGAACGCACCAACGTCCGCGATCTGACCGCCGAGGCGATCGGCGGCCCGGTGGATCTGGTGGTCGCCGATCTGTCGTTCATCTCGCTGTCCACAGTGCTGCCCGCACTTACCGCATGCGCCGCCCCGCACGCCGA
>NZ_JAFMJZ010000269.1 GCF_017853185.1 Mycolicibacterium sp. | reverse complement strand
CGCGCACGTTGGTGAAGCCGCTGTCGCGGAAGGTGTCGGCGAGCGTGTGAGCGGTGCCGAGTGAGAAGAACATCGGGCACACATCGCTGGCCGTCCTGGCTTCAACGATGGGGAAGATGTCAGCCCATCCACAGTTCTTGCGAGCGCCCCAGACCACGGCGGCGGCGCGGCCGCCTGGCCGTAGCACGCGGTGCATTTCCCGCAGGGCGTTGAGCGGCGTGGCCACGTACATCAGGCCGAGGGCGCACAGCGCCGCGTCAAACACGGCATCGGGGAATTCGAGCGTCTCGGCGTCCATGCGTCTGAAATCACCGGTGATGCCGCGCGCGCCGGCTGCGGCCCGCACTGCCGTAACCATGTCTTCGGAGATGTCGGTGGCCGCCACGGCGCCGGACGGCCCGACGGCGTCTGCCGCGCGCAGCGTGATCAGGCCGGTGCCGCAGGCCACATCCAGCACACGTTCACCAGCGGCCAGTGCCGCCATCTGCAGCATCAGGTCCTGGGCGGGCCGCAGTTGCGTGGACCAGAACCCCTCGTAGTGTGCCGCGGCCTTGTTCCACCCGTAACGCTGCACGCGCCGCTGAAGCTTCGGCTCCATGTCAGCCTTCGGATCGAATGATCTCGAGCTGGCGGGTCACAGGCACGGGGTTACGCAGGTCGTCAAGCCACGAACTGTAGCGGTCTGCGGTATCCAGCCAGCGCGTGATCTCCGCATCCGATGCCGGTGAGTCGACTGTGATCGCGTACACCATGCCCAGGTAGCCGGGCCGGATCGAGTCATCTACGGCAAGTTCGCCGCGCACGTCGTAGTTGGCCCGTACTTCAACGCTCAGTGAGCGCACCGGGATGTCGAGGCGTGCCGCCCACATGCCGTAGCCGATGGCGAGACAGGCCCCGAGTGCGGCACGCCCGTAGACGCCGGGATTGGGGCCGTTGTTGAGGCCGCCGTATTTCTCGGTCATGCCGACGCTGAATTTCCACGGGCCGTTCTCAACGTCGCAGGCCAGACCCGGATGCAACGTGACCTTGGTTCTTGCCGTCCCCTGACCCACAGACGGCCTGGCGCGAACCACCTTCTCGTTGCGTTCAAGGGCGATTTTGATGTCGCTGGGCGAAGTCATGGCCGGATTCTATCCCGGCCGCACCGCCCCGGCCGGCGTGGGCGATCCAACCATCCTGGCCGCCGTCGCATCCAACTGACATGTTGCAGCGGACCCTGGCAATTGTCGCCGTCATCCTGGCGTTGGTCGATCCGGCTCATGGGCAACGGTCGTCGTCTCGCTGGGACGTGATGGATGACCAGACGATTACGCGCACCCTGTCCTTTGCTGCCGGTGGCAGCCGGACCTTGGACGTGCGGAACATCACCGGCTCCATCCGGGTCGAGGCGACCGACGACAGCACCGTGCAGATGAGCATCCACAAGGTGATCCGCGCGGAGAGCCGGGCCGACGTCGCCGACGCGCAACGGGAGGTGCAGATCGATTTCATCGATGGCACCGCCCGGGTCGGCGCCACCGTCACGGAGGCCAATCGTCATGTCTGCGGCGAGCAATGGGAGGACGACCAGGGCCGCCGATGGCAGCGCCGCAACTACTCGTTCACCTTCGACTTTACGATTCGCGTCCCGCGCGACACCGCGCTGCGGCTCTGCACCATCAACGGCGGCGACGTCACTGTCACCGGCACCCGCGGCGACTTCGACATCGACAACGTCAACGGCCTGATCGAGATGAACCGCGTGGCCGGGTCCGGAAGCGCCCAGACCGTGAACGGCCCGGTGAGTGTGAGCTTCGCCGCCAATCCGACGCAGGCCTCGTCGTTCAAGACCGTCAACGGCAACGTCGATGTCCGGTTCAGCGATGGCCTGTCCGCCGACTTCTCGATGAAGACGATGAACGGCGGGCTGTTTACCGATTTCGATTCGCAGCCGCTGCCAACCGCCACGACCAAAGGCGAGCGCCGCGACGGCAGGTTTGTCTACCGCGCCAACCGCAGCACCCGTGTGCGGGTGGGCCGCGGCGGACCTGAAATCACTTTCGAGACGCTGAACGGCAACGTCCGCGCGCGTCGGGTTGGGAGCGCACAATGAACCTTCGATCGATTCGCCGCATTCCACTTCTCGTCGCCGCGCTCGGGCTGCTCGCGACCGGCGTGTCCGCACGACAGCAGGCTGCGCCGGCACCGTCGGCCGACCGCGTGACCGTGCCGCTGAGTGATCCCTCCAGGCCGGCCCTGATCGATGTCTCTCTGGTGCAGGGCAGCATCACCGTCCGCGGCAGCAACCGCAAGGATGTGGGGGTGGTGGCCATGCCCGGGGCCGACCGCCCGCGCCGCCGCTACGACGCCAATGCGGATGGTTTGCGACGTCTGCCGCAAACCGCCGGCTTCCGGATCTCGGAGGAGGGCAATCGCGTCAAGATCGGCTCGGATGACCCCGGCCGCTCGATCAACTTCGAGATCGAGGTGCCGCTGCGCAGCAACCTGAAGCTGTCGGCGGTGAACGACGGCGAGATCCTGATCGAGAACGTCGATGGCGAACTCGAGGTGACCAACGTCAACGGCGGCATCGTCATGAACAGCGTCGCCGGATCGGTGATCGCCGGCACGACCAACGGGACCGTCCGCGCGACCCTGACGCGGGTCAACGCCCAGCGCGAGATGGCGTTCACGTCGCTGAATGGGACGGTCGACGTCACGCTGCCGCCGGCCACGAAGGCCAACCTGCGGATGCGCAGCAACAACGGCGACGTGTACTCGGACTTTGACGTGCAGCTCGCTTCGT
>NZ_JAFMJZ010000098.1 GCF_017853185.1 Mycolicibacterium sp. | reverse complement strand
ACCTCGACCCGAACCGGCAGTGGACCGATATCGCCGCCGTCGCAGTGGCCGATCAGGTGGACCCCGTGCGGGGGACCGCCTCCGGGCAACGCATCGTGATGGCTCCGGGAGCGGCAGCAATGTCGGATGAAGCCCTGCGAATCGTATTGACCCATGAGCTTTTTCACTTCGCCGCCCGGGCTCGGACCGCGGTCGACGCCCCGTGGTGGTTCACCGAAGGAGTGGCCGATTTCGTCGCGCGCCGCCCGGAACCGCTTCCGGCCGGTGCGGCCGCGGACACCGCACTGCCGGGTGACACCGACCTGAATACCCCCGGCGCCCAGCGCTCGGCGGGCTACGACCGGGCCTGGTGGTTCGCCCGTTTCGTGGCCACCGAGTTCGGCGTCGACGGGTTGCGCCGGCTCTACCAGCAGGCGTGCGGACCGGGACACGGCGGTTTCGCCGATGCGGTCCAGCGCGCACTGGGCGTCGATGCGGGTGTGCTGCAGACGCGGTGGGCGCAGTGGCTGGCCAGACGCTGATCGGCTGGGCCTTATTCGCCGGTTTCCTCAGCGGCTGGCTGCGCTGCGCCGCATCGTCGACCGGCTGGGTCGGATTCGCCGGTTTCCTCAGCGGCTGGCTGCGCCGCGCCGCATCGTCGACCGGCTAGCGTAAGCACCGATGACACGGATCCTGCTGGTCACCAACGACTTTCCGCCGCGCCGCGGCGGCATCCAGTCCTACCTCGAACAGTTCGTCCGGCGACTGGCAGAGGCGGGCGAACACGACCTGACCGTCTACGCACCTAAATGGAAGGGCGCCGAGGACTATGACCGCGCCGCCCCGTTCCGGGTCGTGCGGCACCCGGGCACCCTGATGCTGCCCGAGCCGGGGGTGGACCGGCGGATGCGCGATCTGATTCGCGACGGCGGTATCGAGACGGTGTGGTTCGGCGCCGCGGCCCCGCTGGCGCTGCTGGCGCCGCGGGCCCGCTCGGCCGGCGCGCAGCGGGTGCTGGCCAGCACCCACGGTCACGAGGTCGGCTGGTCGATGTTGCCCGGCGCCCGCTCGGCGTTGCGGCGCATCGGCGATAACACCGACGTCATCACCTACGTCAGCCGGTATACCCGCGGCCGCTTCGCGTCGGCCTTCGGTCCCCGGGCCAGCCTGGAGTACCTGCCATCGGGGGTGGACACCGACCGGTTCCGGCCCGACCCGGCGGCCCGCGCCGTGCTTCGGGAGCGCTACCGGCTGGGCGGGCGCCCGACGGTGGTCTGCGTCTCCCGGCTGGTGCCCCGCAAGGGACAGGACATGCTCATCAAGGCGTGGCCCCAGATCCGCCGCCGGGTCACCGACGCCGCGCTGGTGATCGTCGGCAGCGGACCCTACGAGCAGGACCTGCACCGGCTGGCCGACGACAGCGGAGTGCGCTCCGACGTGGTGTTCACCGGGGCGGTCCCGACCGCTGAACTGCCGGCCCATTACGCGATGGCCGACGTGTTCGCGATGCCGTGCCGCACCCGGGGCGGGGGTCTTGACGTCGAAGGTCTGGGCATCGTCTTCCTGGAGGCATCCGCGGCCGGGGTCCCGGTGGTCGCCGGCGACTCGGGCGGAGCGCCGGAGACCGTCATCGATCGCGAGACCGGACGGGTGGTCGACGGCCGTGACGTCGACGAACTCGCCGAGGTGATCAGCGAGCTGCTCGGCGATCCCGAGGCGGCGCAGCGGATGGGGCAGGCCGGCCGGCAGTGGGTGGCCCGCGACTGGAATTGGGACACCCTGACCGCCCGGCTGTCCGGGCTGCTGCAGGTGCGACCTGTGCAGCCACCGGCCTGAGTCATATGTGAAGCTTGTCGGCGTGCACAGCATTCAGATCGCCGACGAGACCTTCGTCGCCGCCGATCCCGCCGCGGTGGGCAACGCGGTGGCGGACCGGGCGGCCTGGCGCCGGTGGTTTCCCGACCTTCTCCTCGAGGTCGTCGAGGACCGCGCGGACAAGGGTGTTCGCTGGACGGTGACCGGACCGCTGACCGGCACCATGGAGATCTGGCTGGAACCGGTGCTCGACGGTGTGGTCCTGCACTACTTTCTGCACGCTGAGCCGACCGGGATGGCTGATCCGGCGAAGATCGACTCCGCGAAGCTCAACCATCAGCGCCGGGTGGCCGGCAAGCGGATGGCCTTCGAGGTCAAGAATCGGCTGGAGGCATCCCGCCCGGTGGGTGTCGCGCCGGGCCGCTGATTGACCGGTTGCGCCGGGCTCGGAAGGGTACGGTTTGGCTATCCGGCGACCCGGGGCGGCCGGATAGCCGGAGCCCAATCCCGGTGGACCGGAGCCCAATCTCGGCGGAGTGGAGTGAGAGCGACCACAGTGGCGGACAAGACGGCGCAGACCATCCATATCGATGCGGACCCCCGCACCGTGATGGATGTGATCGCCGATATCGCCTCCTACCCGGACTGGGTTTCGGAGTACACCGAGGCGGAGATCCTCGAGGCCGACGCCCAGGGTTATCCCAAGGTGGCCCGATTGGTTCTTGACGCCGCGGTGCTCAGAGACGAGATGGTGCTGAAGTATGAGTGGCCCGCCGACCGTAAGTCGGTGCGCTGGTCGCTGGTGTCGAGTGCTCTGCTGAAGTCTCTCGAGGGCGTTTATACGTTGACTCCCAAGGAATCTGGAACCGACGTCACCTACGAACTGTCGGTGGACCTGACGATTCCGATGATCGGGTTACTCAAGCGCAAGGCCGAGCGTCGACTCACCGACACCGCGCTCAAGGACCTGAAGAAGCGGGTCGAGGGCTGAGTGACCGTGCCAACCCGGATCAGTTTCTTCGTCGGCAAGGGCGGGGTGGGCAAGTCGACCCTGGCGTCGGCGACCGCGGTGCGCGCCGCTCTGGACGGCCGGCGGGTGCTGGCGGTGTCAACCGACCAGGCCCACTCTCTCGGCGACGTCCTGGGCGCACCGGTGCCCCCGGGTGGCGCTGCTGATCCGGTGCGGATCCTCACAGAGGAACGTGGCGGTGAGGGCGGCGGTGGTCATCTGGACGCACTGGCGCTGGACACCTTGGCCCTGGTGGCGACCGCGTGGCGATCCGCCGCACCGGTGCTGGCCGCTCGCTTCCCTGAATCTGATCTCAACGACCTTGCGCCCGAAGAGCTTTCGGCGCTACCCGGAATACAGGAGGTGCTCGGTCTGCGGGCCGTAGCCGACCTTGCGGCCTCAGGCCGGTGGGACTACCTGGTGGTGGACTGCGCGTCCACCGCCGATGCGCTGCGGATGCTGACCCTGCCGGCGACGTTCGCGGAATACGTGGAGCGATGCTGGCCGCGGCACCGCCGGCTCAGCGCGCCACTGGCGGATCTGCGCACCGCGGCCACCGTCGCGCTGGTTGAGGTGGCCGCCTCCGGTATCGAGTCGCTGGCCGAACTGCTGGCCGACGGTGAGCGGGTAGGTGCGCATCTGGTGCTCACCCCGGAGCGGGTGGTGGCCGCAGAGGCGGTCCGCACCCTGGGATCGCTCGCGCTGATGGGTGTTCCCGTCGCTGAGCTGATCGTCAATCAGGTTCTCTTCCAGGATGACTCGTTCGAGTACCGCAATCTGCCGGAGCATCCGGCATTCGACTGGTATGCGGCCCGGATCGCCGAACAGCGGGCTGTGCTCGATGAGTTGGGCGCCGCGATCGGCGACGTGCAGTTGGTGATGGCTCCGCATCTGGCCGGCGAGCCGATCGGCCCCAAGGCGCTGGCCCAGTTGCTCGACGAGGTGCGCCGCCGGGACGGCGCGGCGCCACCCGGGCCGCTGCGTCCGGTGGTCGACCGGGAATCCGGTTCCGGCCTCGATGCGGTCTACCGGCTGCGGATAGAGTTGCCCCAGCTTGACGCGGGGGAGCTGAGCCTGGGCCGGGCCGGCGACGATCTGGTCATCGGTGTGGCCGGACTGCGCCGCCGGGTTCGGCTGGCGTCGGTGCTGCGCCGGTGCATCGTCACCGACGCAGCCCTGCGCGGCAGTGAACTGACGGTGAGATTCCGACCCAATCCGGAGGTGTGGCCCGCCATGACGGATCCCTATGGGCAGGATCGCCCATGACCTCTTCGCACTCCGACTCTCCCCACTCCGACGTCGGGCCGGAACTGCGCCAGTTGGCGCAGACGATCCTGGACCGGTTGGACCCGGCCGTGCGCAGCGCGGCCGCGATGGCCGCAGAGTCGTTGCGCGGACCCGGTCGCTGCCAGCAGGTCTGGTGCCCGGTCTGCGCGCTGGTCGCGCTGGTCAACGGGGAGCAGCACCCGATGCTGAACGTCATCGCCGAGCACAGCGTGACCCTGATGACGATGATCCGGGCGATGGCCGCCGACCCGCAGGCTAAGCCCGCTGCCCAGAACTCGGACGCCGAGAAGCCGACGGCCCCCGGCGAATCGACGGAGGCGCCTTCGGACCCCGAACAGAACGGCTCGGGCCGCAGCGGCAGCACCCGCTACCAGCACATCCGGATCGTGGTCGAAAACGGATCAGAGGGCTGACGCACGAACTCCTGTGGATTGACCATGAACGCGCTTGTCGTGTGGTCCGGGCAACAGCCGCTCGGTAGAGTTGGCCGCATCCACGCTTCACGCGTGAAGCGGCGAGGAGGGGTGCATGTGGTACTGGCTTTTTAAGTACATCTTCATGGGTCCCATCCTGTCCTTCCTCGGTCGTCCGAAAGTCCAAGGGCTGGAACATGTTCCGGCCAGCGGCCCGGTGATCCTTGCCAGTAATCACCTCGCGGTCGCAGACAGCTTCTACCTGCCATTGGTGGTCCGGCGCCGGATCACGTTCCTGGCCAAGTCCGAGTACTTCACCGGCAAGGGCCTCAAGGGTCGGCTCACCGCGTGGTTCTACACGGTTGCCGGTCAGGTGCCGATCGACCGCACCGATGCGGATTCCGCGCAGTCAGCGCTGGTCACCGCGCAGCGGATACTCGACGACGGCAAGTTGCTGGGGATGTACCCGGAGGGCACCCGCTCGCCGGACGGCCGGCTCTACAAGGGCAAGACCGGGCTGGCCCGGCTGGCCCTGGAGACCGGCGTGCCGGTGATTCCGGTCGCGATGATCGGAACCGACGTCGTCAACCCGCCCGGGTCCAAGATGTGGCGGTTCGGCCGGGTCGAGGTCCGGTTCGGCAAGCCGATGGACTTCTCCCGGTTCGAAGGCCTGGCCGGCAACCGGTTCATCGAGCGGGCTGTCATCGACGAGGTGATGTACGAGCTGATGAAGCTGTCCGGTCAGGAGTACGTCGACATCTACGCCGCCAGCCTCAAGAAGAACGTGACCGCCAAGCCGGACGCTAAGCCGGATGGACCAAATCCGCCGTCGGCGCGGATCCCGGAGACCGCCGCAGGCTAGCGGGACCGGCGGTCGCGACGGTCAGACCGGCGACGGCGATCAGCGCCACCGCCCACCACACGTAGGCCATCCCGAACAGCTGCCGCCACCACGACGCGGCGGCTTCATGATGCTCGGGAAGCAGATCGATGGTGGGCCAGAGCATCAGAGCCAGACCGGCGGCGGCCATCGCACCCAGTGCGAGGTTGCCTCTCCGGTAGGCCACCGCAGCCGCCACGATCACGGTCGGCAGCGCCCACACCCAGTGGTGTGACCACGACACCGGCGAGACCACCAGGCCGAACAACGCCACCAGGACCAGCGCCAGCGGTTCGGCTGCGGGGTCGCCGCCGGCCAGTACCCGCCGCACCGCCCACACGGTCAGGGCAAGCGCGGCCAGGCAGGTCAGCGTCCACAGCGCGAAGTGCGCGGTGTGGCCCAGCCCGAGCCGGGCCAGCGCGCCCGCTGCGTTCTGGTTGGTGTTGAGCGTGGCGTTGCCGATCCGCTCGGTGTGGCCGACGGTGGCGGTCCAGTACTCGCAGGAGTCGCGCCAGGCCAGGGCGAAACCGATCACGGTGGCGGCTGCGAAGCCGGCCACCGCGGTCAGCGCCGCGCGGCCATCCCGGCGCAGCACGAAGTACAGCAGGAATACCGCGGGGGTCAGTTTCAGCGCGATCGCCACCCCGAGTAGCAGGCCGCGCGGCCACGGGGTGCGCCGCGGAACGCAGTCGGCGATCACCAGGGCCATCAGCACGACGTTGATCTGCCCGAAGGAGAAGTTCGCCCGGATGGGTTCCAGCGTGGTGACCGACAGTGCGACGATCCCGGCGGCCAGCCACCAGCTGCGGCCGGTGTCGACCTGGAGCCGGTCCAGCACGATCCACACCGACACCACCAGCAGCAGCAGGGTTACCGCGGTGATCGCCACGCTGGCCACCGGCAGTGACACCAGCGCCAGTGGGCTGAACACGACCGCCGCCAGCGGGGGATAGGTGAACGGCAGGTCCAGGCCGCCGCGGGTGTGGAACATCGCCCCGTCGGCGTACAGCGGCCGGCCGTCGAGCCAGGCCCTCCCGCCCATGCGGTAGACGTCGACGTCGATCCGGTAGGGAAGGTGGCCGAACAACTGCCAGCAGGCACGGGCCACGGCGAGGACGATGAGCACCTGGACCACCCGCCAGACAACGCCTGTACGGGCGTCGCTGCCGGCCTTTGGAACGGCCTCCGAAGATTTGCTCATGTCCGAACCAGACTATCCGGGCGAAACACCGGGACGGGGATGCGCGTAAGTTTTCAACCCGTGCATTTAGACGTCCGCCTCGATTTCGTGGCACCCGGACGACTGCCGCTGATGTGGTGCCTGATCGCCTTCATCCTGACGTTCTTCATCACCCGCAGCATCACCCGCTACATCCGGGCGACCGCCGGCAGGACCGGGCCGCACAGGTGGTGGCAACCGCACAACATCGCCGGGAAGGGCGGTCTGCATATCCACCACGCCGTCTTCGGCGTCATCCTGGTTCTGGTCGCCGGCGTGGCCATGGTGACCATGGCGGCATCGGGAACCAACCACCAGTTCACCGCCGCCGGAATCGTGTTCGGTATCGGTGCGGCGCTGGTGCTCGACGAGTTCGCGCTGATCCTGCATCTGCAGGACGTCTACTGGACCGAGGACGGACGCACCTCCGTCGACGCAGTGTTCGTCGCGGTGGCCGTCGCCGGACTGTTGGTGATGGGCTTCAATCCGCTGTCGTTCTTCAACATCGGCATCTGGCGGGACGACACCTCCGTGCTCGCCCGGACCACCGTCATCGTCATGGCGCTGTTCTCGCTGGCGGTGGCCGTCGTCGTGCTGCTCAAAGGCAAGCTGTGGACCGGCCTGCTCGGGATGTTCATCCCGCCCCTGCTGTTCATCGGCGCGATCCGGCTGGCGCGCCCGCACGCGCCCTGGGCGCGCTGGTACTACCAGGACAAATCGCGGAAGATGCACCGCGCCATGGACCGTGAGCGCTATCTGCGCCGGCCGTTCGTGCAGGCCAACCTCTGGCTGCAACACGTCATCGCGGGCGAACCGCGCTTCCCGGCGCCGGAAGAGGTCGAAGCCACGCTGGACCGCGAGGTGCACGCGGCGCCGCCGCCGCACGCGCCCGACCAACCGGCCGGCCAGACAGCCAAGGCTGGGGGATAACGGCCCGTGCGGTACTTCTACGACACCGAATTCATCGACAACGGCCGCATCATCGACCTGATCTCGATCGGGGTGGTCGCCGAGGACGGCCGCGAGTTCTACGCGGTCTCCACCGAGTTCGACCCCGAGTCGGCCGGCCGCTGGGTGCGTCACAACGTGCTGCCCAAGCTGCCCTCGCCGGCATCGCAGGTGTGGTGCTCCCGCCGGGAGATCCGGGAGGGGCTCGAGGACTTCTTCGGGATCGACGGTGACGAGCCCATCGAACTGTGGGCCTGGGTCGGCGCCTACGACCACGTCGCGCTGTGCCAACTCTGGGGCCCGATGACCAGCCTGCCGCCGCAGATCCCGCGGTTCACCCGGGAACTGCGCCAGGTGTGGGAGGACCTGGGTTCCCCGCGGATGCCCCCGCGTCCGCACGACACCCACGACGCCCTTGTCGACGCCCGGCACAACCTGCGCCGGTATCTGCTGATGGCCGGGCAGCCCGACCCGGGTCCTTAGCCCTGGTAGCCGAGGTTTCGGGGTGGCTCCGGGCTGGTTAAAGGGCCGGCCGGGCCCGGTTACCATGGACGGGTGAACTGGACCGTTGACGTACCGATCGAGCAGCTGCCGTCGTTGCCGCCGCTGCCGGCCGACCTTCGCGCCCGGCTCGATGAGGCGCTGGCCAAGCCGGCCACTCAGCAGCCCAGCTGGGACGCCGAGCAGGCCAGGGCGATGCGCAAGGTCCTGGAGAGCGTGCCGCCGATCACGGTGGCCTCCGAGATCGAGCGGTTGTCGCAGCAACTGGAGCAGGTGGCGCGCGGCGAGGCGTTCATGCTGCAGGGCGGCGACTGCGCCGAGACCTTCGCCGACAACACCGAACCGCACATCCGCGCCAACATTCGCACGCTGCTGCAGATGGCCGTGGTGCTCACCTACGGCGCCAGCCTGCCGGTGGTGAAGGTCGCCCGGATTGCCGGCCAGTACGCCAAGCCGCGCTCGGCCGACGTCGACGCGCTGGGCCTGAAGTCTTACCGCGGCGACATGGTCAACGGCTTCGCCGCGGACGCGGCGGTGCGGGACCATGACCCGTCCCGGCTGGTGCGGGCCTACGCCAATGCCAGCGCCGCGATGAATCTGGTTCGCGCGCTGACCTCGTCCGGTCTGGCCTCGCTGCACCTGGTGCACGACTGGAACCGTGAGTTCGTCCGGACCTCGCCGGCCGGCGCCCGTTACGAGACCCTGGCCGCCGAGATCGACCGCGGCATGAAGTTCATGAGCGCCTGCGGCGTCAACGACCGCAACCTCGACACCGCGGACATCTACGCCAGCCACGAGGCGCTGGTGCTCGACTACGAGCGGGCCATGCTGCGGCTGTCCGACGAGTTCGGCGAGCCGCGGCTCTACGACCTGTCGGCGCATTACGTCTGGATCGGGGAGCGCACCCGCCAGCTCGACGGCGCCCACATCGCCTTCGCCGAGGTCATCGCCAATCCGATCGGGGTCAAGATCGGCCCGACGACGACCCCGGAAATGGCCGTCGAATACGTCGAGCGGCTCGACCCGAAGAACAAGCCGGGCCGGCTCACCCTGGTCAGCCGGATGGGCAATCACAAGGTGCGCGATCTGCTGCCGCCGATCATCGAGAAGGTGCAGGCCTCCGGTCACCAGGTGATCTGGCAGTGCGACCCGATGCACGGCAACACCCATGAATCCTCGACCGGCTACAAGACCCGGCACTTCGACCGCATCGTCGACGAGGTGCAGGGTTTCTTCGAGGTGCATCGTTCGCTGGGCACCCACCCCGGTGGCATTCACATCGAGCTCACCGGCGAGAACGTCACCGAGTGCCTCGGTGGCGCGCAGGACATCTCCGACAACGACCTGGCCGGCCGCTATGAGACCGCGTGCGACCCGCGGCTCAACACTCAGCAGAGCCTGGAGCTGGCGTTCCTGGTCGCGGAGATGCTGCGCGACTGATTCCTCACTCAGCGCGGGGGGAGTATCCCGTTGAGATTCAGTCCGACGGTCCACGCGGCGATGGCGACCAGGCCCGTCAGCACCAGCACGGTCAGCACCCAGAACACCACGGCCCGCCGGGATCGTTGCCGTGCCCAGATGAATTCGTCGAGGTCGATACCGGCGAATTGCCTTGGGGTGAAATCGCTTTCGTCTTCGCTGTCGTATACGGACTCGAATGCCGACTCGTCGTCGGGCTCAGCCGTTGACTCCTCTACGACGGGGAATCCGGTCGCCGGGGTGAACTGACGGGTCGGGTGCGGCACACCCGCGGCGGGCCGCCCGGACGGTGGCACCTGTTCGGTGCGCTGCCGAAGATTGACCGTCGCCGCCGCGTGCTGGGCGGAATTGCGCGGTGCGGGCACCCGGAACGGTGGCAGCGCAAGCGCTTCGGCGATCGCCGCCAATTCGGCGCCCATCTCCGAAGCATCGGCGAAGCGCTCCTCGGGATCGCGGTGGGTAGCCCGGGCGATGAACGCATCGAGTTCGGCGGGCACGCCCGCGATCGCCGAGCTGGGCGCAGGCACATCGCGGTCCAGCCGCTGATTCGCCACGACCAGCGCACTGTCTCCCCTGAACGGCACTGTCCCGGTGAGCAATTCGAACGCCATGATGCCCGCGGAGTAGACGTCGCTGCGCGGCCCGGTCTCGGTTCCGGTGACCTGCTCGGGGGAGAGGTAGGCGGCGGTGCCCAGGATCACGCTGGTGGAGGTGATCCCGGCTTCGGCCATCGCCCGCACGAGCCCGAAGTCGACCAGCTTCACCTCGCCGCCATCGGAGATCAGCACGTTCTCCGGCTTGACGTCGCGATGCACCAGTCCGGCCCGGTGCGCCACGCCCAGGCCGCTGAGCACCGGGCGCAGAACGGCCGCCATCGCGTGCGGCGGCATCGGTCCGCGCTCGCGCAACAACTCGCGCAGGGTGCCACCCTCGACGAGCTCCATCACCAGGAACGGGTGGGCGGCGTCGTTGCCCTGGTCGTAGATGGCGACCAGGCCGGGGTCCTTCAGCCGCGCGATCGCCCGGGCTTCCCGCTGGAATCGGGCCAGGAACTGGTGATCGCCGGCATACCGGGCCGCCATCACCTTCAGCGCGACCGGCCGGTCCAACCGGACGTCGAGGCCGCGGTACACCGTCGACATCCCGCCGGTGGCGATCGGGTTCTCCACGCGGTACCTGCCGTCGAGCAGGGCTCCGACGAGCGGGTCCGGCGTCACCGCCACATCCTAAGCGGCGTGCCCCGCCAGGCCGCGGTTCCAAACCGCGCCGCGGTTCTAGAATGGGCGCCGTGAGCAGCATTCCCGCCGGTGATGACGTCCTGGACCCTGACGAGCCGCTCTACGACCTGCCTGCGGTGGCGGAGTTGTTGCGGGTGCCGGTCACCAAAATCCATCAGTACCTGCGCGAAGGACATCTCGTCGCGGTGCGCCGCAACGGCATCCCGATGGTTCCGCAGATCTTCTTCAGCCCGACCGGCAACGGCCGTGCCGAGGTCGTCAAACCACTGGCCGGCCTGCTGGCCGTGCTGAAGGACGGCGGATACCGCGACACCGAGATCCTGCGCTGGCTGTTCACCCCGGACTCGTCGCTCACCCTGACCCGCGACGGCGTCAAGGGAGAGATCCCCAATGCCCGACCGGCCGACGCCTTGCACGCCCATCAGGCGCGTGAGGTGCTGCGCCGGGCCCAGGCGATGGCTTACTGAACCGGGCTCTACTGAACTGGGCCCGACTGAACCGCGCCCTTCTGAACTGGGGCGGGATCGCGGCGCAGCGAGTTCCACGCCGCCACCGCGCATGCGGTGGCCAACGCCACGTGCAGCCACGAATACATCCCGTGTGAGCCGTCGGGTTTGAAGATCACCATGATCCACGTCGAGAATCCGGCGATCAGCGCGATCGCCGCCCGCGACTGGGCCAGCGCGGAGACGATGGCCAGCGGCCAGGTGTAGTACCAGGGCAGTGCCGCCGGAACGAACAGCACCACCACCGCCATCGCGCACGCGATACCGGTCAGCGCTTCCCGGTCGGTATGACGAAACCGCCACCACAGCAAGGGAAGTGACACCAGGATCACCACGATCCCGGCGATCCGGGTGAACTCCAGCACGGCGTAGAAGTTGACCGGCATGAACAGCCCGCCGATCACGTTGGCGATGTTGGCCAGTGCGGTGGGGATGGTCAGCCAGTTGATGATCTTGACCGAGCCTGCCAGTGCGGTCAGCCAGCCGAGGCCGACCCCGGCGAGCCAGGAGAGCACCGCGAACACCGCCACGAAGATCGCCAGCGAGGTGACCGAGGCGATCAGGAAGGCCCGGGCCCGGCGGCCGGGGAGGTGCCGCATCCAGACCCAGACCATGAACGGCAGTGCCAGGACGGCGGTGGCCTTGACCGCCACCGCCACCGCGATCAGCGTGACGCCGAGCATGTGACGGCCCGAGAACGTCAGCGCGATGCCGGCCATCATCAGACCGACCATCAGCATCTCGTTGTGCACGCCGCCCATCAGGTGGACGATCACCAGCGGGTTGAGCACGCAGATCCACAACGCCAGTGCGCCGTCGGCGCCGACGTGCCGGGCGACCCGCGGGGCCGCCCAGATCAGCAGGGCCAGCCCCGGCAGCATGCACAACCGCAGCAACATGGTGCCGGCGATGACGTGGTCACCGACGACCAGGGTGACGAACTTGGCGACCAGGATGAACGCCGGCCCGTAGGGCGCGGTCGTGGTGGTCCAGATCGAACTCACGTTGTCCAGCAAGGCATTCGGGTTCTCGATCGGCGCCACCACGTAGGGATCGAAGCCGTCCCGCAGCAGCGCCCCCTGAGCCAGGTAGGAGTAGGTGTCCCGGCTGAAAAGGGGCACGCTCAACAGCAGCGGGGCCAGCCAGAACCCGGTGGTGGCGAGCATCGTGTACGAGGACGTCATGGGACTGTTCGACGGTCGCATCGACGAA
>NZ_JAFMJZ010000268.1 GCF_017853185.1 Mycolicibacterium sp. | reverse complement strand
TGGTGATCATTCTGCCGGGTGGGCGCGGCGTGTCCTCATCAATGTTGGCCCCACCCAGGGTGTTGCGATCGTTCCTGTCGTCGTGGGCAGGGAGGTCAGTCAGGGTGCGGTCACGAGTGGAGTTGTTCGAGAAGATCAGGCGGGACCGGCGGTGCGAGCAGCTCTCGATTCGGGAGCTGGCGGAACGGCATGGTGTTCATCGCCGTGCGGTGCGCCAGGCGTTGGCCTCGGCGCTACCACCGCCTCGCAAAACATATCCACCGCGGCCGCGGCCGGCGATCGACCCCTGGGCGGGGGTGATCGACGCCTGGCTTGTGGAGGACCAGAACGCGCCGCGCAAACAGCGCCATACCGCGCGGCGGGTGTGGCAGCGACTGGTGACCGAACATCAGGCGGTGCTCTCGGAGATCACGGTGTCGCGTTATGTCGCGCGGCGCCGGATCGAACTCGGGCTGGCCCGACGCGAGGTGTCGATCCCGCAGACCCATCCCGCCGGCGCGGAGGCCGAAGTCGATTTCGGCGAGTTCCACGCCGTCATCGGCGGGCAGAGTCTCAAGTGCTGGATGTTCGTGATGCGACTATCGCACTCGGGCAGAGCCTTTCACGTCGCATTCGCCACTCAGGCCCAGGAGGCGTTCCTCGAAGGCCACGTTTTGGCGTTCGAGTACTTCGGCGGTGTCCCGGCTAGGGTGCGCTACGACAACCTCAAACCCGCCGTCGTGCGGGTGTTGAAGGGCCGCGACCGCGCCGAGTCCGAGCGGTTCATCGCGCTGCGTAGCCATTACGGGTTCGACTCTTTCTTTTGCCGCCCTGGGCTTGAGGGTGCCCATGAGAAGGGCGGTGTGGAAGGTGAGATCGGCCGCTTCCGCCGGACCCATCTAGTTCCGGTCCCTCGGGTCGCCTCCCTGGCGGGGCTCAACGACCTGATCGCCGCCGCTGACCGACTCGATGACGATCGGGTGATCACCGGGCGGCCGGTCACGATCGGGGCCGCGTTCGCTGCCGAAGCAGCGACGCTGAGCGCACTACCGGGCGAGGCGTTCGACCCGGCCCGACTGCTGCAAGCCCGGGTCGATAACCGTGCCAGAGTGTCTGTGCGGCAATGCTTCTACTCCGTTCCCGCCCGCTATACCGGGCGGCGGCTCACGGTTCGGCTGGCGGCCTGCACCGTCGAGGTCCACGACGGGGCCACCCTGATCGCCCGCCACGAACGCGCCGTCGGCCGCTATGTCGAAGTCCTGGCGCTAGATCACTACCTGGAAGTCCTTGCCGCCAAGCCCGGCGGACTACCCGGGGCCACCGCACTGGCCCAAGCTCGAGCCCGCGGGGTGTTCACCATTTCGCATCAGGCGTACTGGGATGCCGCCCGGCGCGCCCGCGGTGACAGCGCCGGCACCCGCGCACTCATCGAGATCCTGCTTGCCCACCGGACCATGCCCGCTACCGCCTTGACGACGGCGATGGACCGGGCCGTGGCCTCGGGATGCCTGGACCCCGAACTGGTGTTGATCGACGCCCGCCGCCACAACACCCACGTGGCACCGGTCATCCCGATCGGCGCACTGGCCCGCTACGACCGACCCAAACCCACCCTGACCGACTACGACCAACTCTTGAACCGGAGCGCACCATGACCACCAGCACCGCAAACAAGCCCACGACCGTCGATGCCGCCGCGCAAGCCAGCATCGGCGCTGCGGCCCGAGAGCTGCACCTGCCCACCGTGCGCACCGAAGCTGCCCGCCTGGCCGAGATCGCCCGCCGGGAACGCCAGTCCCACCTCGGCTACCTGGCTGAAGTCCTGGCCGCCGAAGTCGATGACCGCAGCGAACGACGCCGCAGCCGCCGCATCAACGACGCTAAATTCCCCCGACTCAAACGCCTCGCCGAGTTCAACATCGACGCCGTGCCCACCATCACCGCCGCCACCCTGGGCCACCTCGCCGCCGGGCACTACATGGACGCCGGAGAACCTGTCGTGCTACTCGGCGATTCCGGGACCGGTAAAAGCCATCTGCTCATCGGACTGGGCCTGGCAGCCTGCGAACAAGGACGACGCGTCCGCTACGCCACCACCGCCCAGCTGGTCAACGAACTCATCGAAGCCGCCGACGAACGCGTCCTATCCCGCGTCGTCGGCCGCTACGGCCGCCTCGACCTGCTCTGCCTCGACGAACTCGGCTACGTCCACATCTACCCCCGCGGAGCCGAACTGCTCTTCCAGATCATCACCGAACGCGAAGAACGCGCCTCCGTCGCCATCGCCACCAACCTGCCCTTCAGCGAATGGGGCACCGTCTTCCCCGACCCCCGCCTGGTCGCCGCCATCGTCGACCGCGTCACCTTCAACGCCCACATCCTCGAAACCGGCACCCAGTCCTACCGCCTCCGCACCAGCGCGGCCACCACCCGCCGCAAACGGAACAGCGAACTGGGGCCGCGGTTCCAGGGGTAGCAGCCGACCCCGACAGGTGCTGCTTTTGCGTTCAACTCCGTTGCGGTGACGGCGTTTTTCGGTCGCGGTCGTGAACGCGTAGGCCGGTGGTGCGCCGGCGCTGGTGTAGCGCAGCGTGCGGGTGGACTTTTCGTAGACCCCGTACCACGCGGTGAAGCAGTGGTCTCTCTGCTGTTCCATCTGGAACAGCCGGTTCAGTTCGGCCAAAACCGCTTCGGGTGCCAGCAGGGTCTGGGTCGTTCAACGAGCCGGAGCGCAGCATGTTGTGCACGGAGACTGAGAGCAGCGCGGGTTCGAGGCCGTGTCCGGACACGTCGATCAGGTAGACGAGCAGATGGTCGTCG
>NZ_JAFMJZ010000097.1 GCF_017853185.1 Mycolicibacterium sp. | reverse complement strand
CGACGTATCGGCACGGTTGTTCACCGCCGACGCCCAGGTACTCGACAAGCGACTCGACGCATTGGCCGCCACCGTGTGCGGGAATGACCCGCGCACGGCCGAGCAGCGCCGAGCCGACGCGCTGGGGGCACTCGCCGCGAATGCCGAACGGCTGATGTGCCGATGCGAAAGCCCGGACTGCCTCGCCTCTGCGGCGGTTCCCTCACCCGTGGTGATTCACGTCGTCGCCGATCAGTCCACCCTCGACGGCCGGAGCGACCGGCCGGGCTATCTGATGAGCGCCGACGTATTGATCTCCGCCGAACTGCTGCGCGACATCGCGGCCCAGGCCAAACTGCGACCGCTGCGTCATCCCGCTGACGCTCCGGCCGAACCTCGCTACCAACCCTCACGTGCACTGGCTGATTTCGTCCGTGCCCGTGATCTCACCTGCCGTGCACCCGGGTGCGATCGCGCTGCCGTCAACTGCGATCTCGACCACACCGTTCCCTATGACAGTGGCGGTTCCACCCACGCATCAAATCTCAAGTGCCTCTGTCGTTTTCATCATTTGATCAAGACTTTCTGGGGCTGGAAAGACCGACAACTCCAGGACGGCACCGTGATCTGGGACCTTCCCGATGGACGGACCTACGTCACCACCCCCGGCAGCGCGCTGCTGTTTCCGAGCCTGCTTGCGCCCACCGGCCCCGCAGCCACCAGGCCGCCGAAGAAGCGGCGCGGTAACCGCACCGCGCTGATGCCGTTGCGGAAGACCACCCGTAAGAAGAACCGTGCCCACTGCATCGCCGCCGAACGGGCCGAGAACCGTGCACTACGCGAACTCCGCGACACCAAGCTCGCCGAGAGGCTGAACATCCCGGTGAAGTGGCTGGACCCCGGCGATGACCCACCGTTCTAGCCGGCCAGCGCCGCATAGCGCGGTTTGATCACCTCGTCGATGATGGCCAGCCGTTCGTCGAAGTGGATGAACGCCGACTTCATCGCATTGATGGTGAACCGCTCGAGATCGATCCATCCGTAGCCGAAGGTCTCCACCAACTGGAACATCTCGCGGCTCATGGTGGTGTCGCTCATCAGCCGGTTGTCGGTGTTGACCGTCACCCGGAACCGCAGCCGGGCCAGCAGGTCGAACGGATGCTTCTCGATGCTCGGCACCGCGCCGGTCTGGACATTGGACGACGGGCACATCTCCAGGGGGATGCGCTTGTCCCGCACGATCGCCGCCACCCGGCCCAACTCGGCGGAGCCGTCCGGAAGCCGGGTGATGTCATCGACGATGCGGACTCCGTGCCCGAGCCGGTCGGCGCCGCAGAAGGCCAGCGCCTCCTGGATCGACGGCAGCCCGAAGGCCTCGCCGGCGTGAATGGTGAAGCGGGCGTTGTTGGATCGCATGTACTCGAACGCGTCGAGGTGGCGCGACGGCGGGTTGCCGGCCTCCGCGCCGGCGATGTCGAAACCGACCACCCCCTTGTCCCGGAACCGGATGGCCAACTCGGCGATGTCGCGGGACCGGGCGGCGTGACGCATGGCCGTCACCAGACAGCGCACCGTGATCGGCCGGCCGGCGGCCGCCGCGGCCCTCTCCCCGTCGGCGAAACCGGCCAGCACCGTGTCGACCACCTCATCGAGTGACAGTCCGCCGGCCAGATGCAGTTCGGGAGCGAACCGGACCTCGGCGTAGACCACGTTGTCCCCGGCGAGGTCCTCGACGCACTCGCGGGCGACCCGGTGCAGCGACTCGGGCGTCTGCATCACCGCGACGGTGTGCGCGAACGGCTCCAGATAGCGGACCAGCGACCCGCTGTGCGCGGCGTTGCGGAACCAGTCCGCCAACCCGATCTCGTCGGTGCTGGGCAGACCCTGGTACCCGATCCGGCCGGCGATGTCGATCACCGTCGACGGTCGCAGACCACCGTCGAGGTGATCGTGCAACAGCGCCTTGGGCGCACGGCGGATCGTCTCGAGGGTCAGCGGTGTGCTCATCGGTCCATTGTGCAGGTCAATCCGCACCGATCGGCGGATGAGATTTTCCGCACACCGGTACGCCGGGCCGCCCCCGGGCCACGTCGGATTGCCGTTGCCCGATGACGCGTATTCCCTTGTCACACACGTTCATCCCGTTAACCATCAATGCGCCGGCGGGATAGCGCCAAACCCACTACCGCGATGTCACCACAGTGTCATCCTTTTGGCAGTAGAAACAGCGTTAAAGTCACCCCGAAATCCCCATCGTTGGAGGCCCTGATGAGTACTGCGGTACAGGCGGCGCCACGGCGTCGCCGGACCTTCTACCGCGGCGATCCCGGCATGTGGTCGTGGGTGCTGCACCGGATCACCGGCGCCACGGTGTTCTTCTTCCTCTTCGTCCACGTCCTGGACACCGCGCTGGTTCGGGTCAGCCCGGAGGCCTACAACCAGGTAGTCGAGACCTACAAGACCCCGATCATCGGTCTGATGGAACTGGGCCTGGTCGCCGCAATGCTCTACCACGCACTCAACGGCGTCCGGATCATCCTGATCGACTTCTGGTGGAAGGGCCCGCGCTACCAACGCCAGATGCTGTGGGCGGTGGCCGCGATCTGGCTGCTGGTCATGGTGCCGGCCACGGTCGTCATCGGCATGCACATGGCGGAGCGATTCCTGTGACCCGCCCCGAGGCTCCGATCGTCGAGACCGACCGCAACCGGCCGGCCGCACTGGACAACCCGCGCGCGCCGCGGCGGCACTCCGGGACGCCGAACTTCGAGAAGTACGCCTGGCTGTTCATGCGGTTCTCCGGCGTCGTGCTGATCTTCCTGGTGCTCGGCCACCTGTTCATCGGACTGATGTGGCAGAACGGCGTCTACCGCATCGACTTCAACTACATCGCGCAGCGCTGGGCGTCCCCGTTCTGGCAGATCTGGGACCTGATGATGCTGTGGCTGGCCCAGTTGCACGGCGCCAACGGCATGCGGACCATCATCGACGACTACGCCCGCAAGGACTCCACCCGGTTCTGGCTGCACTCCACGCTGACGCTGTCGGTGGTCATCATCCTGGTCGTCGGCACCTACACCCTCCTGACCTTCAACCCGAACATCTCGTGACCGCTCGCAGGGAGACCGCACGATGATTCATCAGCACAAGTACGACGTCGTCATCGTCGGCGCCGGTGGCGCCGGCATGCGCGCCGCGGTCGAGGCGGGCCCGCGGGTCCGCACCGCGGTGCTGACCAAGCTGTACCCGACCCGCAGCCACACCGGCGCCGCCCAGGGCGGTATGTGCGCCGCACTGGCCAATGTCGAAGAGGACAACTGGGAGTGGCACACCTTCGACACCGTCAAGGGCGGCGACTATCTCGCCGACCAGGACGCCGTCGAGATCATGTGCAAGGAAGCCATCGACGCGGTCCTCGACCTCGAGAAGATGGGCATGCCGTTCAACCGCACCCCGGAGGGACGGATCGACCAGCGCCGGTTCGGCGGCCATACCCGCGATCACGGTAAGGCCCCGGTGCGCCGGGCCTGTTACGCCGCCGACCGCACTGGCCACATGATCCTGCAGACGCTCTACCAGAACTGCGTCAAGCACGGCGTCGAGTTCTACAACGAGTTCTACGCCCTCGACCTGGTGCTCACCGAGACCGCCCGCGGCCCGGTCGCCACCGGCGTGGTCGCCTACGAACTCGCCACCGGTGACATCCACGTCTTCCACGCCAAGGCGATCGTGCTCGCCACCGGCGGCTCAGGCCGGATGTACAAGACCACCTCCAACGCCCACACCCTCACCGGTGACGGCCTGGGCATCGTCTTCCGCAAGGGACTTCCCTTGGAGGACATGGAGTTCCACCAGTTCCACCCGACCGGTCTGGCAGGTCTGGGCATCCTGATCTCCGAGGCGGTGCGCGGCGAGGGCGGGCGCCTGCTCAACGGTGAGGGCGAGCGGTTCATGGAGCGCTACGCCCCCACCATCGTCGACCTGGCCCCGCGCGACATCGTCGCCCGCGCGATGGTCCAGGAAGTCCTCGAGGGCCGCGGTGCCGGTCCGCTCAAGGACTACGTCTACATCGACGTGCGTCACCTCGGTGCGGACGTGCTCGAGGCCAAGCTGCCCGACATCACCGAGTTCGCCCGCACCTACCTGGGCGTCGACCCGGTCACCGAACTGGTGCCGGTCTACCCCACCTGCCACTACGTGATGGGCGGCATCCCGACCACGCTGATCGGTGAGGTGCTGCGGGACAACACCCATGTGGTGCCCGGCCTCTACGCCGCCGGCGAGTGCGCCTGCGTGTCGGTGCACGGCGCGAACCGGCTGGGGACCAACTCGCTGCTGGACATCAACGTCTTCGGCCGCCGCGCCGGATTCTCCGCGGCCTACTACGCGATGGGCAACCCGAGCGTCGAGATGCCGGAGGATCCGGCCGCCATGGTGACCGACTGGGTGGCGAACATCCTCTCCGAGCACGGCGAGGAGCGGGTCGCCGACATCCGAGGCGAACTGCAGCAGTCGATGGACAACAACGCCGCGGTGTTCCGCACCGAGGAGACCCTCAAGCAGGCGCTCACCGACATCCACGCGCTCAAGGAGCGCTACGCGCGGATCTCGGTGCACGACAAGGGCAAGCGCTACAACAGCGACCTGCTCGAGGCCATCGAGCTCGGCTTCCTGCTGGAGCTGGCCGAGGTGACGGTGGTCAGCGCGCTCAACCGCAAGGAGTCCCGCGGCGGGCACGCCCGCGAGGACTACCCCAACCGCGACGACACCAACTACATGCGCCACACCATGGCCTACAAGGAGGGCAAGGATCTGCTCTCCGACGTCCGGCTGGACTACAAGCCGGTGGTGCAGACCCGTTACGAGCCGATGGAACGGAAGTACTGATGACTGCACCTGTGCCGCCCGGGTCGGTGATGGTCACGCTGAAGATCGCCCGGTTCGACCCGGAGAATCCCGACAGATACTCCGACACCGGCGGCTGGCAGAGCTTCCGGGTTCCATGCCTGCCGACGGACCGGCTGCTGAACCTGCTCACCTACGTGAAGAGCTACCTCGACGGCAGCCTGACGCTGCGCCGGTCCTGCGCCCACGGGGTGTGCGGCTCGGACGCCATGCGGATCAACGGTGTCAATCGGTTGGCCTGCAAGGTGCTGATGCGCGATCTGCTGCCGAAGAACGAGGGCAAGGACGTGACCATCACCGTCGAGCCGATCCGCGGGCTGCCCGTGGAGAAGGACCTCGTCGTCGACATGGAGCCGTTCTTCGACGCCTACCGCGCGGTCAAGCCGTTCCTGATCACCACCGGCAACCCGCCCACCAAGGAGCGGATCCAGAGCCAGACCGACCGGGCCCGCTACGACGACACCACCAAGTGCATCCTGTGCGCCTGCTGCACCACCAGTTGCCCGGTGTTCTGGAACGAGGGCAGTTACTTCGGGCCGGCCGCGATCGTCAACGCCCATCGGTTCATCTTCGACAGCCGCGACGAAGGCGCCGCCGAACGACTGGAGATTCTCAACGACGTCGACGGGGTCTGGCGCTGCCGCACCACGTTCAACTGCACCGACGCCTGCCCGCGCGGTATCGAGGTCACCAAGGCGATTCAAGAGGTCAAGCGCGCGCTGTTGTTCGCGCGCTGATGTTCGCGCGTTGACGCGCGGGAATCCGGTCTGAACCGTACGCTCCTACGCCATGAGCAAAGGTGAACTCACCGTCGAGAAGATGGCCGGCGAGGTCGACAGCAAGGGCCTCAAGGGCGGTGCGCTCGGACTGGTGTCCAGCATCGTGGTCGGGATGGCCTCCACCGCGCCGGCCTATTCACTGGCTGCCAGCCTCGGCCTGATCGTCGCCAGTGGCGGTGCCCTGCTGGCCGGTGTCAAGGCTCCGGCCATCATCCTGATGGCCTTCATCCCGATGTGGATGATCGCGGTCGCCTACCAGGAACTGAACAAGGCGGAGCCGGACTGCGGCACCACCTTCACCTGGGCCTCCCGGGCCTTCGGGCCGCTGGTCGGCTGGATGGGCGGCTGGGGCATCATCGCCGCCGACGTCATCGTGATGGCCAACCTGGCCCAGATCGCCGGCTCCTACTCGTTCACCTTCGTCGGAGGCCTGGGCTGGACCGGCGCAGCTGAGCTGGCCGAGAGCACGCTCTGGTCGACGGTGGCCGGCGTCATCTGGATCGTCGTCATGACCTATATCTGCTACCGCGGCATCGAGGTGTCGGCCCGGCTGCAGTACGGCCTGCTGGGCATCGAACTCGTCATCCTGGTCGCGTTCGCCGTCGTGGCGCTCTACAAGGTCTACACCGGCCAGGCCGAGACCTACTCCATCAAGCCCTCGCTGGACTGGTTCTGGCCGGCCGGGCTGGACTTCTCCACCGTGATCGCCCCGGCGCTGCTGACCGCGCTGTTCATCTACTGGGGCTGGGACACCGCGGTGGCCTGCAACGAGGAGTCCGACGATCCGGGCACCACCCCGGGCCGGGCCGCCGTCATCTCCACCTTCCTGCTGCTGGCCACCTACGCCACCGTGTCGGTGGCCACCATCGCCTTCGCCGGCGTCGGCGAGGAGGGGGTCGGACTGGGCAACCAGGACAACGCCGACGACGTGTTCGCCGCAGTGGGTCACGACCTGTTCGGCGACAGCCTGCTGGGCAAGATCGGCCTGATGCTGCTGGCCGCCTCGATCCTCACCTCGGCGTCGGCGTCCACCCAGACCACGATCCTGCCGACGGCGCGCACCACGCTGTCGATGGGTGTTTACAAGGCGCTGCCGGAGTCGTTCGCGAAGATCCACCGCAAGTACCTGACGCCCACCACCTCGACGATCGCCATGGGCGCGGTGTCGATCCTGTTCTACCTGCTGTTCACCCTGGTCAGCCCGAACCTGCTGACCGCGCTGATCGGTTCGGTGGGCCTGATGATCGCCTTCTACTACGGGCTGACCGGCTTCGCCTGCGTGTGGTTCTACCGCAAGGACCTGACCAAGTCCGGGCGCGATCTGCTGATGCGCGGCGTGGTCCCCCTGCTGGGTGCGGTGATCCTGACCGCGGTGTTCGTCTACGGCCTGATCCAGTACGCCAAGCCGGACTGGCTGACCGACGACGACGGCAACAACGTGACGATCTTCGGTTACGGCGCCGTCGCAGTGGTCGGCATCGGCGCGCTGCTGCTCGGGGTGGTCGCCATGTTCATCTGGCGAGTCGCCTCACCGGACTACTTCAACGGTCTGACCCTGCCCCGCCGTTCCAGCTCCGACCTGGTGCTGTTGCCGGCCCACGGTGTCGAGCCGATGTTCGGCCTGCCGGACTCCGGCGACATGCCGACCGTCATCGCCCCGGACCTGTCGAACCTGCCTCCGGGCGAGACCGCGGTCAACCCGGAGACCGGCGAGGAGTTCACCAAGGCTGAAGAGCCGAGCAGCTAGTCCGGGCAGCCGGGGCCTAGCGCTTCTTGAATATCGTTCGGTGCCAGCCCTTTTCGACGGCACCGGTGATATCGCTCATGACGTGCTTGATGGTCAGGTACTCCTCGAACGAGTAGTCCGACATGTCCTTGCCGAACCCGGAGGCGCCCAGTCCGCCGTGCGGCATCTCGCTGATGATCGGGATGTGGTCGTTGATCCACACGCAGCCCGCCTTGATCTCCCGGGACGCCCGCTGCGCCCGATAGACGTCGCGGGTCCAGGCCGAGGCGGCCAGGCCGAAGTCGGTGTCGTTGGCCTGCCGTAGCGCGTCGTCGTCACCGCTGTGCCGGCGCACCGTGAGCACCGGGCCGAAGATCTCATCGCGGTAGGCCTCGGAATCCTCGGCGACATCGGCGATCAGCGTGGGCAGGTAGAACGCCCCCGGCAGATCGGGCGCCTTGCCGCCGGCCACGATGCGGCCCCCCTGTCCGGGGGCGCGCGAGACGATGCCGGCCACCTTGTCGCGGTGGGCGAAGGAGATCAGCGGCCCCAGGTCGGTGTCGGGGTCCTGCGGGTCGCCGACGACCACCTTGCCCATCAGTTCGGCCACCCCGGCGACGAAGTCGTCGTAGAGGTCGGCGGCCACGATGGCCCGGGTGGCCGCCGTGCAGTCCTGGCCCGAGTTGATCAGCGCCCCGGCGACCGCGCCCTGAACGGCGGCGTCGAGGTCGGCGTCGGAGAACACCACGAACGGCGCCTTGCCGCCGAGTTCGAGTTGGGTGCGATGACCGTAGGCGGCGGCCGCCGCCATCACCTTGCGGCCCACCCCGGTCGAGCCGGTGAAGGTGACCACGTCGACGTCCCGGTGGCCGGCCAGCGCCTGTCCGACATCGGACCCGGCGCCGACGACGACGTTGAGCGCCCCATCCGGAAGGCCGGCCTCGCGGGCCAGCCGGGCCAGCGTCAGCGTGGTCAGCGGGGTGATCTCGGCGGGCTTGATCACCACCGTGCAGCCGGCCGCCAGCGCCGGGATCACCTTCCACACCGCCATCTGCAGCGGGTAATTCCACGGCGTGATGGTGGCCACCACCCCGACCGCCTCGCGGCGGATCGACGAGGTGTGGTCGGCGGAGTACTCGGCGGTGGCCTTGCCCTCCAGGTGGCGGGCCGCTCCGGCGAAGAAGGCGATGTTGTCGACACTGCCCGGCACGTCGAACTCGGTCGCCAGCCGCACCGGCTTGCCGGTCTGGCTGACCTCCTCGGCTATCACCTCGCCGGCGTGCGCTTCGAGCAGTTCGGCCAGTCTGGCCAGCACCGCCGAGCGCTCCGCCGGGGTGGCGCCCGACCAGCCGGGCAGCGCCGCGCGGGCCGAAGCCACCGCGACATCGACATCGCCCGGGGTGGCCAGGGCCAGCTCGGCGACGACCGAACCATCCGCGGGATTGATGACCTGATGTCGGCTTCCAGCGGTCGTCACCGCCGCACCGTCGATCCAACTACTCGCAATCACAGTGAAAATGCTACGCATTTCGTCGCTTACGTTGCTTAAAACAACGGATTCCGTGCACAATCGTCCCCATGCACGATTCCGGTGTGCCTTCGGGCCGCTTTCCGATGCGTGCCGTCGGCTCCCGGCCGGCGGCGCCCGTGCAACTCGATGAGATGTCGAAGGCGATCATCGAGAAACTCCAGCAAGACGGCCGCCGCTCCTATGCCGGCATCGGCAAGTCGGTCGGCCTGTCCGAGGCGGCGGTGCGTCAGCGGGTCCAGCGTCTGGTGGACTCCGGCGTGATGCAGATCGTGGCGGTCACCGACCCGATGCAGATGGGCTTCACCCGTCAGGCGATGATCGGCATCCGCTGCCAGGGAGACACCACCAAGATCGCCGAGCGACTGGCTCTTATCGACTCGGTCGCCTACGTGGTGCTGACCGCCGGCAGCTTCGACATCATCACCGAGGTCGTCTGCTCCGACGACGAGGAACTGCTGGAGATGCTCAACACCGAAATCCGGGCGGTACCCGGAGTGGTCACCACCGAAACGCTGGTGTACCTGAAACTCGTTAAACAACAATACAATTGGGGCACGCGATGACACCCGCCGCAAACCTGACCGCCGAACTCGGCGCCAAAGCCGATCGCCACCTGTGGGGCCACTTCGCCCGTCACGGCGCCGGGAACACCCCGCCGATCATCACCCGCGGCGAGGGCGTGCACATCTGGGACAGCAACGGAAAGCGCTACATCGACGGACTCTCGGGGCTGTTCGTGGTGCAGGTCGGCCACGGCCGCGAGGAGATCGCCGAAGCGCTCAAGAAGCAGGCCGGGACCCTGGAGTTCTTCCCGCTGTGGTCATATGCCACCCCGCCGGCCATCGAACTGGCCGAGCGGCTGGCCAACTACGCTCCCGGCGACCTGAACCGGGTGTTCTTCACCACCGGCGGCGGCGACGCGGTCGAGTCGGCCTGGAAGCTCGCCAAGCAGTACTTCAAGCTGACCGGCAAGCCGGGCAAGTACAAGGTGATCTCGCGCAGCATCGCCTACCACGGCACCCCGCACGGGGCGCTGGCCATCACCGGCCTGCCGACGTTCAAGGCGCCGTTCGAGCCGATCACCCCCGGCGGCTTCCGGGTGCCCAACACCAATTTCTATCGCGCCCCGGAAGGCCACGACACCGACGAGAAGGAGTTCGGTCAGTGGGCGGCCAACCGGATCGCCGAGGCGATTGAGATGGAGGGCCCGGACTCCGTTGCCGCGGTGTTCCTGGAGCCGGTGCAGAACGCCGGCGGTTGCTTCCCGCCGCCGCCCGGATATTTCCAACGGGTGCGCGAGATCTGCGACGAGTACGACGTCCTGCTGGTCTCCGATGAGACCATCTGCGCATTCGGCCGGATCGGTTCGATGTTCGCCTGCGACGACTTCGGCTACGTGCCCGACATCATCACCTGCGCCAAGGGCCTGACATCGGGCTACGCGCCGATGGGCGCGATGATCGCCTCCGACCGGCTCTTCGAGCCGTTCAACAACACCGACAGCATCTTCGCGCACGGCTACACCTGGGGCGGCCATCCGGTCGCCGCCGCGGCCGCGCTGGCCAACCTCGACGTCTTCGAGCGTGAGGGCATCAACGACCACGTGAAGAACACCGCGCCGGCGTTCCGGGCCACCCTGGAGAAGCTGCTGGACCTGCCGATCGTCGGCGACGTCCGCGGCGAGGGCTTCTTCTACGGGATCGAACTGGTCAAGGACAAGGCCACCAAGGCCGTCCTGGACGACGAGGTCAGCGAGTGGCTGCTGCGCAGTTTCCTGTCGGTCGAGTTGTTCGAGGCGGGCCTGTACTGCCGGGCCGATGACCGCGGTGACTCGGTGGTGCAACTGGCCCCGCCGCTGATCAGCGACCAGAACCTGTTCGACGAGATCGAGGCGATCCTGCGCCGGGTGTTCACCGACGCCTGGGATCACCTGCAGACCCGCGGAAATGCGTGGCACTGAGTCGTGTCAGGTGCGTCGGGACCCAAGCCGTCCGTCGATCCGGTCCGGTGGCAGCCGCCTCCGGTCAAGCCGCTGCCCCAGTTCGGGCCGGCTGAGCTCACGGTCGTTCCGATGCCGGGCGACGCACCGGAGGACATCGTCGTCGACGCCGACGGCGCACTGTGGACCGGACTGGTCGACGGCCGCATCGTGCGCATCGACCCCAACGGTGCCGTCACGGTGGTCGGCCAGACCATCGGACGCCCGCTCGGGATGACGGTCACCCACGACGGCCGGCTGCTGATCTGCACCAGCCCGGGCGGCCTGCTGTCGATGGACCGCGCCACCGGGCACACCGAGGTGCTGGTCGACGCGGTCGACTTCAAGCCGCTGAACTTCTGCTCGAACGTCGTCGAAATGCCGGACGGCACAATCTATTTCACCCAGTCGACCGCCAAGTTCACCTATGCGAACTTCAAGGGCGCGATCATCGAGGCGCGCGGTGACGGCGGACTGTTCCGGCGCGATCCGGACGGCACCGTGCACACGCTGCTGGAGAATCTGTACTTCGCCAACGGCCTGACCCCGACGCTGGACGGCTCGGCGCTGGTGTTCGCCGAAACCCAGGGCCGGCGACTGAGCAAGTACTGGCTGACCGGACCGAAGGCCGGCACAGTGACCCCGCTGGCCGAGCACCTGCCCAACATGCCGGACAACATCTCGACCGGCTCGGACGGACGGATCTGGGTCGCGATGGTGACCCCGCGCAACGAGGCGGCGGACAAGCTCGCCCCCCGCTTGCCGTTGCTGCGCAAGATCGTGTGGGCGCTGCCCGACCGGTTGCAGCCACAGATCACCCCGGAGGTCCTAGCGGTGGCCTTCGATCCGGACACCGGCGCGGCCGTCGCCGGGGTACACATGCAGCGCCCGGACTTCGGCGTGGTGACCGGCCTGGTGGAGCACGACGGGCAGCTGTGGATGAGCAGCATCGGCTTCCCGGCCGTCGCGCACTGCCCGATTCCCCGGTAACCGGTCGATAACAATAGCCACACCAGTCACAGCGAGGCTCCCCGGAATCGGGGCCCCGATCCCCTACTCTGCGACGGATGGGGACCTCACGACGGATGGCGCGGGCGGCTGCCCTGGCAGCGGTGCTGTGCCTGGCCGGCGCTCCGGCACTGGCCGGAGCCGACCCGGCCCCGGACCCCAACACCTGCCCGTACAAGGTGTCCACCCCGCCGGCCGTCGACTCCTCCGAGGTGCCCACCGCCGGCGATCCGCCGCAACCGCTTCCCGTCCCGGCGAGCCCGGTCGGCGGCGACGCACTCGCCGGTTGCGGAGTGATCGTCGCCGCCGGCACACCGCCGGTCCCGGCTGACGTCTCGGCCGACGCCTGGCTGGTGGCCGACCTGGACAGCGGCGACGTCATCGCCGCCCGCGACCCGCACGGCCGCCATCGGCCGGCCAGCATCATCAAGGTGCTGATCGCGATGCAGGCCATCAACGAACTGCCGCTGAACAAGGTGATCGAGGGCACCCAGGAGGACGCCAACGCCGAAGGCACCAAGGTCGGCGTCGACGTCGGCGGCCGCTACACCGTCAACGACCTGCTGCACGGCCTGCTGATGCATTCCGGCAACGACGCCGCGCATGCGCTGGCCGTGGCGCTGGGCGGGATGGACGTCACGATG
>NZ_JAFMJZ010000267.1 GCF_017853185.1 Mycolicibacterium sp. | reverse complement strand
CTGCCGACACCACCACAAAATGCTCACCCTCGGCGGCTGGAAAACGCGAAAACGCCCCGACGGCATCACCGAATGGCTACCACCACCAGACCTACCGTTCAACGGCGGCACCAACGACTACCACCACCCGGAGCGGCTGCTCCCCCGGGATGACGACGACGCGGCCTGACGGGCTCTATTCCAGTTCCTGCAGGCTCTCCTCGAGATAATCGAGTAGCCGTTGCAGTTTGGGGACCGTGCGTCGACACCCGACGAGTCCGAACTCCAGGTGGTCGGCATAGCTCAGACAGGTGATGTTGAGAGCCTGGTTCTCGGTGGGGATCGACAGCGGATAGACCGCCTCGAGTTCCGCGCCGTTCCAGTACAGCCGTTCACGTGGGCCCGGCACATTGGAGATCAGCACGTTGTAGGGCGGAGGCGCCGCAGACGATCCCGGTATCCGGGTCAAGGCCGACGGTCCGATCGCGGTGAGTATTCCCAGCGCCGTCAGCTGGATGCCGGGCCGGCCTGCCATCACCTCCTTGGTTGCGCGCATCGACGCTGTGATCGCGTCCAGCCGCGCCTCGGGGTCGGCGAGGTTGGTTGCGAGGTTGCACAGCACGAAGGTGATCGCATTGCCTTCCCCGCCCCCCTCCTTGGTGCGCATCGAGACCGGAACGGAAGCGATCAGCGGATCGTCGGGTAATGCATCGTTGGCCATGAGATAGCGGCGCAGCGCCCCCGCGCTCATCGCCAACACCATGTCGTTGAGGGTGACTCCGCGTGTCTTGGCAACCTTGAGCACACGGGCGATATCCCATGATTGCGCCGCTACCCGGCGTGAGCCGCTGATCGGTTGATTGAGCATGGTCCTCGGCGCCGCGTAGGGCAGCACGGCCGTCTGCTCGACGATCGCGGCCGCGCCGTACTTGGCCAGCATCGGGACCACTCCCCCCAGGCCTGACAACATCGTTGCGGCACTGCGGAAGGCGTCCAGCGGGTTGCCGCTACGGCCCGCGGTGTCTGCTCTCGGCCGAGGTTCGGAGGGCGCCCACATCGGAGGCAGGCCGCGCGTTTCGGGGTCGACGCTCAACGCCTTCATCACCTTGCGGGTCAGCGTCACGCCGTCGGCGAGTGCGTGATGGGACTTGGCGTAACTGGCGAAGCGTCCGTCGGCCAGGCCCTCGATCAGGTGGTACTCCCACAACGGGCGATGCCGGTCGAGCAGGCTCCCATGCAGTCGGGAGACCAACTCCAGCAGTTCGCGCACCCGGCCGGGTCTGGGCAGCGCGGATCGCCGGACGTGGTACTCGATGTCGATGGCGTTGTCGTTGATCCACCACATGTTGCCCACCGAGCCCAGCGGCGGCCGCGGGCGGCGGGCGAACATCGGTGCCACTTCGGTGTGCGTCAGCAATTCTTGATAGAGGTCGCCGACATACTCCTCGGTCGACCCCGGTGGCGTTCGGTACAGCTGCAGGCCGGCGACATGCATCGGATGCTCGCGCGCTTCCTGAATGAGAAATGCCGAGTCCAGTGGTGCAATCATTCCCATCGGCGAGTTTGCCTTCCCTGTCGGTGACGGCCCGTCAATCAGGGTCTACCTCGGCGGGTCCGTTGTCCTGGCTTTACCGAAAAATGCAAATCTGGCGAACTCTGTGGACCATACTTCGGCCTATGGACTTCGACGTCGTCGTCATTGGATCAGGGTTCGGCGGCAGCACCACCGCGCTGCGATTGACCGAGAAGGGTTATCGGGTCGGCGTGCTGGAAGCCGGGCGCCGGTTCGCCGATCATGAGTTCGCCAAGACATCCTGGCGACTGCGCGACTTCCTCTGGGCGCCGAGCATCGGCTGCTACGGGATTCAGCGCATCCACCTGCTGCGCAACGTTCTGATCCTCGCCGGGGCCGGCGTCGGCGGCGGATCGCTGAACTACGCGAACACCCTCTACATCCCGCCGGAGCAGTTCTTCACCGACCAGCAGTGGGCGCACATCACCGACTGGCGCTCAGAACTGATGCCGCACTACGAGCAGGCCCAGCGGATGCTGGGGGTCGTGAAGAATCCGACCTTCACCGACGCCGACCGCATCATGAAGGACCTCGCCGATGAGATGGGTGTCGGAGACACCTTCACCGCGACTCCGGTCGGAGTGTTCTTCGGCCCCGACGGCGAGAAGACGCCCGGCAAGACCGTCCCAGACCCCTTCTTCGGAGGAGTGGGGCCTGCCCGCACGGGATGCACCGAGTGCGGTGAGTGCATGACGGGATGCCGGCACGGCGCGAAGAACACCCTGGTGAAGAATTACCTCGCACTGGCGGAATCAGCTGGCGCACAGGTCATTCCGATGACGACCGTGACGAGTTTCGAGCAGGGCGGGGACGGTTCCTGGCGGATCCACACCCGTCGCACCGGCCGGAGGCTGGGAGGCAAGAAGACCTTCACCGCCAAGCACCTGCTACTGGCCGCGGGAACCTACGGATCCCAGAAGCTGCTCTTCTCGATGCGGGATGCCGGCAAGTTGCAGGTGTCGGACAAACTCGGCGTGCTCACCCGCACCAACTCGGAGTCGATCGTCGGCGCGCAGGGACGGAAGGTGAATCCCGATCTGGATCTGACCCACGGGGTCGCGATCACCTCGTCGATTCATCCGACGCCGGACACCCACATCGAGCCCTGCCGCTACGGCAAGGGCTCCAATGCGATGGGACTGCTGCAGACGGTGATGACCGACGGCACTGGTCCCACCGGAACCGATGTGCCCCGTTGGAAGCAGATGCTGCGGACCAGCCTGCGGCACCCCACCGAAGTGCTGCGCGTCGTCATCCCGCGCCGG
>NZ_JAFMJZ010000266.1 GCF_017853185.1 Mycolicibacterium sp. | reverse complement strand
TGCGGCGCGACGAAAAGCGGCATGTAGGCCGGGGGTTCCTCGGCCTCGACGTGGGTCTCGAGGATCAGCCGCGATTCGGGCTCGCCGTCGGCGACGACGATCTCCTCGGCGGCGGCGGCGTCCCGGGCGGCCAGCAGGTCGCGAACCCGTACGGCGTCGGCATGCTCGACGCTGGATTGGGCGCTGCGGGCCCGGTCGTCGAACTCGGCCAGCACGTCGAGCACCTTGCGGCTCGTGGTGCCGAGCACCCGGGCCAGGGAGTGGACCCTCAGCTTTTCAGGCAGGTCCTGATCGGAAACGATTGCGGGCTGTTGAACATCGTCGGCCACGTATTCTCCTTGAGCCCTCGGGCGCGTCGGGTCGACGCGGCCACGCGAGGGCTTGCGCTGTAGCCCGGGTCTGTTGACCGGGCGTTATCTGATGTCTGGCTGAGTGACGGCCACTGACGGTCCGCGCCACATCGCAGGCCGCGATGGTCGCGCACGTCTGAAGTCCCACTCAGGCCGCCCGTTGCCGGACAGCTGATGCCAGTATCCCACACCCCGGCACGGGATGGGTCCAGGCCTCTACAGACCCGGGAACCAGAGCTTGATCTCGCGGGCTGCCGACTCCGGCGAATCCGAGCCGTGCACCAGGTTGAACTGGGTTTCCAGGCCGAAATCGCCGCGGATGGTGCCCGGGGTGGCCTTCTCGACCGGATCGGTTCCGCCGGCCAGCTGGCGCCATGCGGCGATCGCGCGGGGGCCCTCGACGACGGCGGCCACCAGCGGTCCGGAGGTGATGAACTCCACCAGCTCGCCGAAGAACGGCCGTTCCTTGTGCTCGTCGTAGTGCGCCCGGGCCACCTCGACGCTGACGACCTTGAGCTCAAGGGCGACCACGTTCAGGCCTTTACGTTCGATCCGGCTGATGATCTCGCCGATCACCCGTCGCTCGACGCCGTCCGGCTTGATCAACACAAGAGTCTGCTCAGTCTGGCTCACGGCGACGAGCGTACCGGTCAGTCCGGCGGTGGCTGCTGGCTGGGCAGCCGGCCTTCCCGTTGCCGGCGCAGCACCTCGGCCCGCAGGTAGGCGATCACGCCCCACACCACGATGAACAGCACGCCCATGAAGCCGATGGCCGGATAGAAGCCGTAACCGGCGACCAGCAGCAGTTGCACCGCGAGGTTCGCCCAGATCGCCCAGGGCCGCCCCTGCATCCCGGCCAGCACGACCAGCAACCCGACGAAGCCGAGTAGAAAAGCCGTCGAGGTGGGCCGCAGACCGCCGCCGACGGTGGCGACGACCGGCAGGGCCAGCAGCACGACGATGATCTCGAGGATCAGGGTCGCGGCCATCACGCCGCGGAAGCTCTTCCAGGGATCGCTGGGCTGGGTGACGGGGGGCTGGGTGCCGGGGGGCTGGGTCACGCGGGGTCCTTCCCGAACAGGGTGCGGGCCGCACCGGCGGTGAAGACCGACCCGGTGATCACGATGCCGGCCCCGGAGTAGCCACCGGATTCCTCCCCGCCCTCCTCCTCGACCAGTGCGGTCGCGGTCTCGATGGCGTCGGCGAGGGTCTCTGCGCGAAGCACCCGTTCCGGCCCGAACACCTCGTCGGCCCGCAGGGCCAGCGAGTCGACGTCCATGGCCCGCGGGGATCCGTTGTGGGTCACCACGATCCGGTCGAAGGACGGTTCCAGCGCGGTCAGGATGCCGGTGACGTCCTTGTCCCCCATCACGCTCACGACGCCGACTAGGTAGCGGAAGTCGAACTCCGTAGTCAGCGCCGAAGCCAGGGCTGCCGCCCCGGCCGGGTTATGCGCGGCGTCGACGAAAACCGTTGGTGCGCTGCGAATCCGCTCGAGCCGGCCCGGGCTGACCGCGGCGGCGAAACCGGCCCGCACGGTGTCGATGTCGAGTTGCCGTTGCGCTCCGGCGCCGAAGAACGCCTCGACGGCGGCCAGCGCCACCGCCGCGTTGTGGGCCTGGTGCTCACCGTGCAACGGGAGGAAGACCTCCGGGTACACCCCGCCGAGGCCCTGCAACTCCAGCACCTGCCCGCCTATTGCGATCTGGCGACTGAGCACCGCGAACTCGGAGTCCTCCCGGGCCACCGCGGCGTCTGCGCGCAGTACCTGGGCCAGAATCGACTCCATCGCCTCCGGCGCCTGCCTGCCGATGACGGCGACGGTGTCGACCGGCACCAGATCCCCGCGCGGGGCGCCGATGATGCCGGCCTTCTCGGTGGCGATCTCGGCGAGCGTCTCGCCGAGGTAATCGGTGTGGTCGATGCCGATCGGAGTGATGACGGCCACCGGCGCGTCGACGACGTTGGTGGCGTCCCAGCGCCCGCCCATGCCGACCTCGACGACGGCGATGTCGACGGGTGCGTCGGCGAAGGCGGCGAAGGCCATCGCGGTGACGACCTCGAACTTGCTCATCGGAGGGCCGCCGTCCACCTCGGACTGGGTGTCCACCATCTGCACGAAAGGTTCGATCTCGAGGTAGGTCTCGACGTAGCGGGCCGGGCTGATCGGCTGGTTGTCGATGGCGATCCGCTCGACCGCCGATTGCAGATGCGGACTGGTGGTGCGGCCGGTGCGCTGGCTGAACGCGGTCAGCAGTGCGTCGACCATCCGGGCCACCGAGGTCTTGCCGTTGGTGCCGGCGATGTGGACGGCCGGATAGTTACGCTGCGGCGAGCCGAGCATCTCCATCAGCGCTTCCATCCGCGCGGTGCTGGGCTCCAGCTTGGTCTCACCCCAGCGCTGATCGAGCACATGCTCGACCTGCAACAGCGCGGCGATCTCGTCCGGCGTGGGCTCGATCATGCAAGCGCA